>NZ_CP088251.1:0-308250 GCF_021117405.1 Frateuria edaphi | reverse complement strand
GCGTCCAGGTCTTCGTAGGCGAGCATATCGGTGGCAGTCATGGGGGCCCCTCCACGGGAATCGACCACCAAGTCTAAACCGCCCGGGCGCCGCGGGAACGCTCCTGGACGCGGCCCGCGCATACGGCTGCGCTCAAGCGCTTTCCTGCAGCCAAGTGCGGCACCTTTTCCTGCGGCAGGCTTGCTATATTTCACACCATGAGCACGCCCGATCCCGCCCAGCAGGAATTGGCCATCCTGAACCAGCAGCTGGATCGCCTGCTGGACCTCGTGCGCCGACTGCAGGAAGAAAACCGCAGCCTGCGGCACAGCCAGGAACAGCTGGCCAACGAACGGGCGGGCCTGATGGCGCGCAACGACCAGGCGCGCAGCCGCGTCGAGGCGATGATCCAACGGTTGAAAGCCCTCGAGAACAACGGCTGATGAGCAGCACGCCTCCCTCCGCCTCCGAGCCGGTCGCGCTGCGCCTGCTGGACCGCGAATTCCTGATCGCCTGCGCCCCCGAGGAACGCGAGGGCCTGCTCGAAGCGGCCACCTTCCTCGACCGCAAGATGCGCGAATTGCGCGCCAACGCCCGCACGCCCGGCTTCGACCGGCTGGCGGTGCTGGCGGCCATCAGCATCACCCATGAATACCTGGGCCTGCGCAAGCAACACGACGGTGCTGATCGCAGCGTGACTGACGGCCTCGCCGCGCTGCGCCGCAAGCTTGAAGCAGCGCTCGACGCACAAGTAAGATAGACCCCGGCGTTTTCTGCGGTGTGCGCCAGCACACTCTACATTTGCCTTGTTCCTATATACGGCCCCGGGTCGGCTTCACATGGTTGTTGTGCATGTCCGCCGCGTGCGGAAAGCCTTGAAGGCCATGTAGCCCTCCCACCTGATCCAAGTGGATCAAGGTCGTTCGGTGGGCAGCGGCATCGTGGTTGACGCCACCCCTTTTCCCCGCCTGGCCGACGTTGATACAACGCCGGCCGGGCGCGAGCGGCGCCGGTCGCGCCGTCTTCCAAGGAGACGCGCGAACGTGGACGCCACCGCCCAACGCCGCGAACTGCGCCAGCATCTCGCCGCCCGTCGTCGCGCACTGACACCGGCCCAGCGCATCGCCGCCGCACAGGGCCTGCGGCACAGCCTCGAAAAGCTCCCCGAATACCACACCGACGCGCGCGTGGCCGGCTACTGGGCCTGCGACGGCGAGCTGCCGCTCAATCTGGTGATTCCGCCATTGGCCGCGCGCGGCCAGCGCTTCCTGCTGCCCCTGCTGGGCGAGGACCGCGAACTGCGCTTCGCGCCCTGGTCGGCCGGCGAGGACGTGCAGCCCAACCGCTATGGCATCCCCGAACCGGTGGCGCCGCGCGAGTGGTTCGCGCCGTTCCAGCTCGACCTGGTGCTGGTGCCTTTGCTTGGTTTCGATCGTCGCGGCCACCGGCTCGGCTACGGTGGCGGCTGGTACGACCGCAGCTTTGCCTTCCTGAACGACCAGGCGCGCCCCACCGAGCCGTTACTGGTCGGCATCGCCTACGATTTCCAGGAACTGCCCGCGATCGCGTCCGAGCCGTGGGACGTGGCACTGGACTACGTCGCCACCGACCGCGAGCTGATCGATTGCCACCCGGAAGAAGCGCCGTGAGCGCGGCAGTTGCCGCTCCTGTGTCCGTTGCAGCTGTGCGCAACCGCCATGCCCGGCTCAGCGGTTGCGCACCGGATGCGCCTCTACAACGTTGCTGCGTCCGGAGATCCCGATGAGCGAGCGGCCTTACACCCACTGGCTGATGAAGTCCGAGCCGGACACCTTCTCGATCGACGACCTCAAGCAGCGCAAGCGCGAACCGTGGGATGGCGTGCGCAACTACCAGGCGCGCAACTTCATGCGCGACGGCATGCGCAAGGGCGACAAGGTGTTCTTCTACCACTCCAATTGCGCCGAGCCCGGCATCGCCGGAATCGCCGAGGTGGCCAGCGATGCCTATCCTGACCCCAGCCAGTTCGATCCGGCGAGCAAGTACTTCGACGCGGCCAGTTCGCGCGACAATCCGCGATGGATGCTGGTGGACGTGAAATACGTGCGCAAGCTCAAGCGCGTGATCACGCTGGACGAGCTCAAGGCGCAGCCCGCGCTCGTCGACATGGCGCTGGTGCGCAAGGGCAACCGGCTGTCCGTGATGCCGGTGGGCGCGCAGGACTGGGATTTCATCCTGGCGCTCGAATAGCTACCGATCGATGCCTGCTGCTCCAGGCCGGCGCGCACACTCCGAGGAAAACCTTTCATGAGCAACGAAAAGCGTCTGGCTGGCGAGGCTGCCATCCGCTACGTCGAGGATGGCGCCATCGTCGGTGTCGGCACCGGTTCGACCGTGGCCTACTTCATCGACGCGCTGGCCGGCATCAAGCACCGCATCCATGGCGCGGTGTCCAGTTCCGAGCAGTCGACCGCGCAGCTGAAGCGGCACGGCATTCCGGTGCTCGACCTCAACGCCACCGGTCCGCTCTCGCTGTACGTCGACGGAGCCGACGAGTGCGATCCGCACAAGCGGCTGATCAAGGGCGGCGGCGCCGCGCTCACCCGCGAGAAGATCATCGCCGAGGCGAGCGCGCAGTTCGTCTGCATCATCGACGCGAGCAAGCGCGTGGACCTGCTCGGGCGCTTTCCGCTACCGGTCGAGGTCATTCCGATGGCGCGCAGCTTGGTCGGGCGCGAGATCGTCAAGCGCGGCGGCCAGCCGGTATGGCGCGATGGCGTGGTCACCGACAACGGCAACTGGGTGATCGATGTGCACGGTTGGCAGATCACCGATCCGGTGGCGCTGGAGGCCGAACTGAACCAGATTCCGGGCGTGGTGACCGTCGGCCTGTTCGCGCGGCGCGCCGCCGACATCGTGCTGGTGGGCGACAAGGAGATGTAGCTCGAAGCGCGGCGCCCTCCCGTGCAAGGGAGGGCCGGGGCTAGGGCCGAAGCCGGCCCTGCGCAAACGCATCCCCGCTCAGGCCCTCCCGTCGAACGGGAGGACCTTTTTTGTGATCGCTAGGCCGTGCGCACGCCGTTCCTGCCGAAGCGAAGGTGACGGCTGGCCTGCCGAGCCTCCTGCAGGCGGCGCTTGTGCGCGCTCAGCAGGTCGCCACGGGTGATGATGCCGACCATCCGGTGCGGCGCGTCCTTGCTGACCACGATCAACCGACCGACCTGCTCGGCGACCATGTGGTCGGCGGCTTCGCGCAACGAATGATCCTCCTTGACCATCATCGGAGGACGCGTGATGAGGTCGCCCAGCGGCAACGAGTAGGACCACTGCGGATCGAGCAGGCTGCGCCGGGTCAGCACGCCCTGCACCTGGTTGTTTTCGTCGACGACCGGATAGCCTTGGTGCTGCGCCTCGGGCAAGCCCTCGCCCAGCCAGTTGCGCACCTCTCCCAGGGTCTGGGTGGTGCGCAGGGTCACCACGTGGCGCGAGCAGGCATCGCCGGTCGCTACCTGGTCCAGGTAATCGGCCGCGTACTCGGAGGGCACGCGCACGCCACGGCGGGCGATCTTCTCGGTCATGATGGTGTTGCGCATCATCAGCGCCGAGATCAGGTAGGCCGCGGTGCAGCCACCCAACAGCGGCAAAAGGCCGGCCGGCTGGCCGGTGGTCTCGAATGCGAACACCACCGCCGTCAGCAACGCGCGCGAGGCGCCGGCGAAGATCGCCGCCATGCCCACCAGCGCCGCGATGCGCGGATCGATGCCGAACTGCGGCAGCATCGCCGCCAGGCCGAGCCCGATCAGCGCGCCCAGCGCGCCGCCGATGGTGAACAGCGGCGCCAGCGTACCGCCGGAGGTACCACTGCCCAGCGAGATCGACCAGGAGATGAACTTCATCACGCACAGGAAGAACAGCGTGTGCAGGGTGAACTGCCCGCTGACGATGCCCTCGATGTTGGTGTAGCCCACGCCGAGCGTCAGCGGTGCGAAATAGCCGACCACGCCCACCGCGATGCCACCCAGCGCCGGCCACCACATCCAGTGGATCGGCAACCGTTCGAACGCATCCTCGACGCCGTAGACGATCCGGGTGACGCCGACGCTGATCAGGCCCAGCAGCGCGCCCACGCCCACGTAACAGGCCAGCGCGACGGCACCTGGCTCGGCCAGTTCCGGCATGGCGAACACGGGCGCGGTGCCCTGGAAGGCGTAGCGCACCGAGGTGGCGGCCACGGTGGCCAGTGCCACGGGGATGAGCGAACGCGGGCGCAGCTCGAACAGCAGCAGCTCCACCGCCAGCACCACTGCCGCCACCGGCGAGGCGAACACCGCCGCCATGCCCGCGGCCGCACCGGCAGCCAGCAGCACCTTGCGCTCGCCGCCGGTGACCCGCAGGAGCTGTCCGATGAATGAACCCAGCGCGCCGCCGGTGGCGATGATCGGGCCCTCGGCGCCGAACGGTCCACCGGTGCCGATGGCGATCGCCGACGACACCGGCTTGAGGAAGGTGATCCGCGGCGGGATCTTCGACTCGTTGAGCAGGACCTGCTCCATCGCCTCGGGGATACCGTGGCCGCGAATGGCGCGCGAGCCCCAGCGCGCCATGGCGCCGACGATCAGGCCACCGATCACCGGCACCACGATGACCCAGATCCCCAGATGGTTGCCTGCCGGCGAGGAGAAGGCGGTCGAGACACGGCCATAGAACGCCAGGTTCGTGACCAGCCCGATCAGCGAGGTCAACACTTGCGCGATGAGGGCCGCCGCAACGCCCAGCACCACCGATACCGCGGTGATGCGCAATACCCGCCGATCCACCAGCGTGGAGCGGCGCGGCATGCGCGTAGCATCGAGGCTGACACCCAACGCGGGGGAAAGGGGCAAGGCGTCCGTGCTGCCTTCCAGGCGCACGCCCGGCGGCGGCGCCGGCTTCTCGGTGGGGGAAGTCATCGAAGTACCGCAAAGTAAAACGGAGATTTTACGCCTCCTGGTCGAGGAACCGAAGAGCGGCTGCCCCTTGGCGCTTGCGGCCGCGTTCGCGTCGCCGCACTTCGGGAAGCCAGCGGCAGAACCGCATGCCGCTGCGACGCGGTGTCGCAAACCTGCGCGGACGCCCGCGCGGAAAGCGAGTTGCGGCGCGTCGGCGGCTGCCGCTCGGTGGCTTATCAGACCCGGATCGCCACGTGCGCCGAAAAACTTAACGTGACGCTCAGTTTCACCATCTGTCTTCGCGAAAAACTCACTATTGCAAGGTAGAGTGCGATTGCTCAATCAGTGAGCAGTCCAACAAGGGGACATGGCTATGATCAAATTCCTGCCGCGCCGTGCACTTTTCGCCGGCCTGGTCGTCATGGGTCTTTCGGCTTCCGCCACGGCGGCGACGAGCACGGGCCTGGGTCAAGCCTGGCCAAATGCACAGGACGTGAGCGCAAGCACGCACTGGCATGTGTACACGTTCGCCAACAATGGCGTGCAGTACTTCCAGGTGAACGACTTCTACGGCAACCTGCGCGTGGCCTTCGCCAGCGTGAACGGCCAGTTCCTGGTCCTGCCCATGGGTCGCGATGCCCAACGCCTCTCCACCCCGCAGCAGACGGCCTCGACCAGCAGCACGGCCGTGCCGTTGACCTCGTACGCCGAGACGATCTACCAGGGCAGCGACGTCCAGGTGCTGGCAACGCCCATGAGCGATGGCACGACCACGTTTACTGCGGCGCCTTCCACCACCAACGCGACGGTTGCGCCGTGCAATGATCCGGTCGAATGCAGCAGCCATTCGCCGTAAGCCGCGGGCGGTACTGCGACAAAAAAACCGCCCCAAGGGCGGTTTTTTTCTTCTGGACGACCGCGGGAAAGCCGCGCTCTCCCGCGGATGGGGTCAGGCGATCTCGGGATCGAACAACATCAGGCTGATCCGGTTGCCGGTGCCGTGGGCGCGCACATGCACCTTGCCCTCGAAGATGCCGGCGCGATCCTTCAGCGCCCCCAGGCCCATGCCGCTCCCACCGAGCGCCGACTGGATGTCGTCCCAACGCACGCGGGCCAGCCGCTCGTAGTCCACGTCGCTGTCGACGCATAGCACCGCCCAGCGACGACCGCCGGAGAGGCCGCCGCGCAGGCGCAGGCGGACCTTGCTGACGTTGCGCTTGGCACAGGCCACCGCGATGGCTTCCGACGCCAGCCGGTACAGGGCCATGTGGACGCTGGTGGACAGCTGTTCGACGTCGCCCTGGATGTCGCACCAGTAGACGATGCCGCCCTCGTCGAGCGCACGGGGAATCGACCCCTCGCGCAACGCTGCCGGCAGTCCGCGGTCCCGCCAGGAAAGCGGATACAGCGAATCGGCCAGGCGATAAATCTGATGCTGCGCCACTGCCGCCTGGCGGTAGTAGGTGCGCTCGTCAGTCCCCGGCAGCAGGCAGCGCAACCGGCCGAGCAACTGGGTATAGGACGCCTGGATCGCGCCGCTCATCTGCTCCAGCGCATAGGAGGTTTGCCGCAACTGCAGTTCGCCCAGGTAGACGTTCCGCTGCGCCATGGCCAGGGCCAGGCGCGAATCCGTACGCTCCCGCTCCTCCCGCTGGTGCAGCACCGCGATCCGCGCGCCGAGCATCAACATGGTGGTGATCGTGAAGGCGATGAATGCCTGGGCCTGGACGGTTTCGTGGTCGCGCACCACCGGCATGGTCAGGATGACCGCAATGCTTGCCGCCGTGCCACCCACCGCGGCCCCACGCCAGCCGTGGCGCAACGACAGCCAGGCGACAGGCAGGAACATCGCCATCCGTGCAGCCTGGCTCGCGTCACCAGCCACGCCCGAAGCCAGCCAGACCAGCAATGCAAGGGCCGGCAGCAACAGCGAAACGGTTTCAAGTACCAGGCGGCTTTCGGAAATACCCGCCAGGATCTGGCGGAGCGGCCGGGTGGTCAGCTCTTCGCGCACCGCCAGGGCCAGCGGCACGATGGTCAGGATGCCGATGTACGACCCCAGGAAATACCATCCGGCCGCCGTACGGAAGTCGTACTGCGGCTTGACCGTGGCCACGAGCAGTGCCGAGGTGTCGGCAACCGTCCAGACGACCGAAACCAGCAACGAGCAAAGCAGCAGGACGTTGATGCTGGTGATCGAGCGCGACGGGAACAGGCGCCGCTGTTCCCTGCAGAAACGGACGATCGGCATGGCCAGGCCGATCGGCGGCACGAGCATGATTGCCGACCACATCCAGCCGTACTGGCCCAGGCAACTGAAGCTGATGTAGCTGAGCGGGAGCAACTCTCCGAGCAGCAGTGCCGGCCAGTAGCGATAGGGCATCAACATGAGCGCGCACAGACGCAAGCCTGCGAACAGCACCCAATGGGAGAAGGAAATCTCGCGGAGCAGGAGGTAGCTCACCGCATAGCCGGCCGTGACCGCCAGCTGTCGAAACCAGATGTTGTCCCAGATCCTTGTCAGCATCGTCCTTCCCCCTTGGCGTGGCTGGCCTGAATCGCCCCAATCCAGCGACCGGTCCACGTCGTCATGTTATTCCGCCCATACAACAATCTATCGCGTGAAAACCGAGTGAAACCAATAACCTATCAAGCCATCGCCGACGACACTCATCGTAGCGCAAGCCGGCCCTGTGCGACGTTCGGCGACCCTGTTTCGCTGTGCCGTGCGTCGCAGGATTCGTATCCGGACACCTGCCATCGAAAATAAGCGCGCCGGCTTTCCGCCGTCGCCACATCACATGCAAAAAAGAGGCCCGCCAATGGCGGGCCTCTTTTGTTTGGCTGGGAGACTAGGATTCGAACCTAGATAAACGGAGTCAGAGTCCGTTGTCCTACCGTTAGACGATCTCCCAAAACCCTTGGGAACGATGCGCTCTGACCCGATGCATCGCCCCTCGAAGCGGATTTTAACGCTTCGAGAACTGGGTAGCGCGGCGGGCCTTGTGCAGACCGACCTTCTTGCGCTCGACCTCGCGGGCATCGCGGGTCACGAAACCGGCCTTGCGCAGCGCCGACTTCAGGGATTCATCGTATTCGATCAGCGCGCGGGCGATGCCC
The DNA here is from genome assembly GCF_021117405.1 of Frateuria edaphi. Taxonomy (NCBI): domain Bacteria; kingdom Pseudomonadati; phylum Pseudomonadota; class Gammaproteobacteria; order Lysobacterales; family Rhodanobacteraceae; genus Frateuria; species Frateuria edaphi. Next base: position 300,244 of record NZ_CP088251.1, on the reverse strand, counting down.
AGGCGGATCGCGCCGGCCTGGCCCGTGATGCCGCCACCGGCAACCGTGACCTTGATGTCGAACTTGTCGGCGCTCTGGGTCAGCTCGAGCGGCTGGCGCACGATCATGCGCGAGGTCTCGCGACCGAAGAACTGGTCGAGCGTCTTGCCGTTGACTTCGATCGCGCCATTGCCCTTGCGCAGGAACACGCGGGCGGCGGAGGTCTTGCGGCGGCCGGTGCCGTAATTCTGCTGGATAGCCATGGGTTTCCTTAGATCTCCAGCGCCTGCGGCTGCTGGGCGGTATGCGGATGTTCGGCGCCGCCGTACACCTTGAGCTTGCGGTACATCGCGCGGCCCAGCGGGTTCTTCGGCAGCATGCCCTTGACGGCGATCTCGATCACCCGCTCCGGATGCGTGGCCAGCAGGTCCTTCAAGGACATCGTCTTGAGGTTGCCGACATAGCCGGTGAAGCGGTGGTACATCTTGTCGTCCAGCTTGGCGCCGGTGACCGCGACCTTCTCGGCGTTGACCACGACGATGTAGTCGCCGGTGTCGACGTGCGGAGTGAATTCCGGCTTGTGCTTGCCGCGCAGGCGGCGGGCGATCTCGGTGGACAGACGGCCGAGCGTCTTGCCCGTCGCATCGACCACGTACCAGTCGCGCTTGACGCTTTCCGGCTTGGCGCTGAACGTTTTCATTTCAAGAATACCTGTCTGCCGCCATGAGGGCGGTTAGCGGAATCGGTGGAACAAAGGCGCGAGATGATAGCGGAGCCGTCATCGATCGCGCAAGCCTGCCGGTCGGCCGACTGTGAGCTGCCAATGATAGCATGCCGACCATGCCCCAGAACAAGTCCCAGCACATCGCCGCGCTGGCCGACCAGTGCGTGCAGTGCGGCCTGTGCCTGCCGGTGTGCCCGACCTATGCGCTGGACGGCAACGAGGCCGAGTCGCCACGCGGGCGCATCGCGATTGCCGCGGCGCTGGCCAAGGGGTTGGCGCCGGTCACCGACGAAGTACGCGAGCCGCTGGACCACTGCCTGGGTTGCCTGAGCTGCGAACGGGTGTGCCCCGCCCAGGTGCGTTTCGGCGAGCTGCTGATGGAAACCCGTGGCCTGCTCGGTCCCGCACCGCAACGTCCGCGCGTGCTGCTCGCGCTGGCCAGGCAACCCGCCCTGTTGCGCCTGACCCGGCTCGTCGGATTGCACCGCTGGCATGCCGGCCTCGCTCGCTGGCTGCCGCTGCCCTCCCGCTGGCGTACCGCCCTGGCGCTTGCGGCCTCGACGTCGGCTCCGCAACTGGCGCCATCGCTTGCAGATGCGCCGCGCGCTCGGACGCTGGCGCGCGTGGCGCTCTTCCCGGGCTGCGTGGCCAGCGTGGAAGACGCGGCGGCGCAACAGGCGGCCATCGCCCTGCTCGAGGCGGTCGGTCACCCGGTCATCCGCCTGCCGGGCCTCTGTTGTGGCGCGCTGGACGCCCACGGCGGTGACACGCAGGCGGCCGCGCGCGCGGCCCGGCGTGTACGCGATGCCTGGCAGGCCAGCGGCGCGTCCGTGCTGGTGACGGTTACCCCCGGCTGCATCGGCCAACTGCGCAATGCCCTGCCCGACGCTAGGGTGGACGATCCCTACGCGTTGCTGGCCGCCCAGGCCGAACATCTGCAGTTCCGGCCGCTCCCACGGCGCGTGGCGCTCCATCTGCCCTGCACGCAACTGAATGTCGCGCGCAGCGGCGAAGCCTTGCAGGCGCTGCTGGGGCGCGTGCCGACGCTGGAGGTCATGCCGCTGCCGGCACGCTGCTGCGGGGCGGCCGGCAGCCACCTGCTGGAATTCCCCGAACGCGCGGCAGCCTTGCGTGCACCGACGCTCGAGGCCGCCGGCGCGGTGGCGCCGCAAGCGTTGCTGTCGTCCAATATCGGATGCCGGCTGCATCTGGCCGCGGGCCTTGCCGAACAAGGCTCGACCGTACCGACCCTGCATCCACTGGTGCTGCTGGCGCAGCAACTTGCAACGGGACAACACTCATGAACGCCCGCACGCTCTCCCCTTTCGACCGCCTGCTGACCGGCATCGAGCGCGCCCTGGAAACCGTCGCCGGGGCGCCGGAACCGGCTCGCCCGTCACCGGCCGAAGACATGGAAGACGCCCCGCTCGACGAACAGGAGCGCCGCCACGCCGCCGGCCTGATGCGCATCAACCACACCGGCGAGGTCTGCGCGCAGGCGCTGTACGACGGCCAGGCCGCGCTCGCGCGCGACGACGACACCCGCCGCCATCTGCAACACGCGGCCGACGAGGAGACCGACCATCTGGCCTGGTGCGCGCAACGGCTGCGCGAACTGGACAGCCGTCCCAGCCTGCTCAACCCGTTGTGGTACGCCGGCAGCTACGCGATCGGCGCCGCCGCCGCGCTGGTCGGCGACAAGGTCAGCTTGGGCTTCGTGGTGGAAACCGAGCGTCAGGTGGAGGCGCACCTGGAAGACCACCTCCAGCGCCTGCCGCCACAGGACGAACGCTCGCGCGCAGTGCTCGCGCAGATGCAGGCCGACGAGGTGCGCCATGCCGATAACGCCAAGGCGCGCGGCGGCATTGACCTGCCCTTCCCGATCCCCGGCCTGATGCACCTGAGTTCACTGGTGATGAAGGGCGTCGCCTACCGCATCTGACGGCACTGCTTCCATGCGGGACCGCTTGCGGGGCGTGGTCCTGGCTCCCAAGCGGGCTTGGCGAGCCGCGCAACGAAAAACCCCGCCTCGCGGCGGGGTCTCGATCACATCAGGTTGCGGCCGTGGAACAGTTCCTCGATCTCGCGCTTGAGCAGCGACTCGATCCTCTGGCGCTCCTTGAACGACAGGTCGTCCGCGTGTGCCTCGAACAGGTAGGTGTCCAGGTCGAAGTCCTTGATGTGCATCTTCGTGTGGAAGATGTTTTCCTGGTACACGTTGACGTCGAACATCTCGTACTTCTGGCGGATGTGGCGCGCCAGGTAGTCCTGCACCGAATTGATCTTGTGGTCGATGAAGTGCTTCTTGCCCTTCACGTCGCGGGTGAAGCCGCGCACGCGGTAGTCGCACACCACGATGTCCGACTCGAAGCTGTCGATCAGGTAGTTCAGAGCCTTCAGCGGCGAGATCACGCCGCAGGTGGCGACATCGATGTCCGCGCGAAAAGTCGCGATGCCGTTGTGCGGGTGCGTTTCCGGATAGGTGTGGACGGTGATGTGGCTCTTGTCCATGTGCGCGACGACGGCACCGGAGATGGTGTCGCGGCCAAGCTTCTCCACCACCGGCTCCTCGGAGATGAGGATGGTGACCGAAGCGCCCTGCGGGTCGTAGTCCTGACGCGCAATGTTGAGGATGTTCGCGCCGATGATCTCCGCCACGTCGGTGAGGATCTGGGTCAGGCGATCGGCATCGTACTGTTCGTCGATGTACTCGATATAGCGCTGGCGCTGGTCTTCGGACACCGCATAGCAGATGTCGTAGATGTTGAAGCTCAGGGCCTTGGTCAGGTTGTTGAAGCCCTGCAGGCGCAGGCGCGGGAGCGGTTTCACCACGGCGACTCTCCATGGCCGGAATGCGGCCAGCAGATGAGGCGGGTTAGCAGCTTAAGGGTCCCCGCGAAAAGAAAAAGGCGCGCCAGGACCCTCATCCTGCGCGACCTGTATTCCGGCCCGACATGCAGCTTGGCCGAAAGACTGCGAAGTATGCGGCAAAACGCCGGAAAACAGAACTCACGGGCGCAAGCCGCATCATCTCTTGATCAGGCGAGACGCGTGATGCATGGTAACGGCATCGCGGCAGCGCCGTGGCTCAACAGCGGATACTCTCGTGGCACAACTCAAGTACCAACTCCAGCAGGCTTTCGAACGGTCCCAGGCGCCGCTGAGCTTTGCGCCGGACCCGGCATCGATGGAGCGCTTCCTGGCGCTGTGCCACCGCCGGCGCTATCCCGGCAAGACCGCGATCATCCGCCCGGGCGACCCGGCCAACACGCTCTACTACATCATCGAAGGCTCGCTCGCGGTCTGCACCGAAGACGAGCAGGGCCGCGAACTGATCCTGGCCTATCTCAACCGCGGCCAGTTCATCGGCGAGATGGGCCTGTTCGTCGAGCAGGCGCAGCGCGAGTCGATCGTGCGCAGCCGCACGCCGTGCGAGATGGCCGAGATCAGCTACGAGCGCCTGTTCCAGCTGATGGAAGGCCCGCTGCGCGAGGAATGCCCGAAGATCCTATTCGCGATCGGCTCGCAACTGACCAACCGTTTGCTGCGCACTTCGCGCCAGGTCAGCCGCATGGCCTTCATGGACGTCACCAACCGCATCTCGCGCACGCTGCTGGACCTGTGCCAGGAGCCCGACGCCATGACCCATCCTGACGGCACGCAGATCCGCATCTCGCGCCAGGAAGTCAGCCGCATCGTGGGCTGCTCGCGCGAGATGGTCGGTCGCGTGCTCAAGCAGCTTGAAGAACAGGGCATGATCAACGTGTCCGGCAAGACGATCGTGGTCAAGGGCACGCGCTGATCTTCGCCCTCGCCGCTTCGCGGCAAGGCCACCACGGCCGCGGCGTCATCAGGATTCCCGCGGCGACGTTTCCGGCCGATAGATCATGTAGACATCCGCGCGCTCGTAATGCGAGCCGGGACGTACCGACGGCTGCATCACGAATCCGGCCTTCTCGTACATCCGCAACGCGGTCTGCAGGCGGCTGTTGGACTCCAGGAACAGCGTCTGCCCGCCGCGGCGGTGGAACTCGGCGATGCAGGCCCCGAGCAGTCGCTTGCCCGCTCCCAGGCCACGGAATGTCTCGTCCACGCCCATCTTGGTCAGCTCGAACACCCCGGGCGATTCCTGCAACAGCGCACAGGTGCCGATGACCTCCTCGTCCAGTCGCGCGAAAAAGATCGCGCCGCCCGGCTGCAGGATGTAGCGCTCCGGGTCGCTCAGCACCGCGCGATCGATCTCCTCGATACGGAAGTGGCGTTCCAGCCATTGCGCGTTCAACCGGTAGAAGTGTTCGCGCAACGCCGGCTCATACGGCACGATCCGCAACGGCGTCGCCTTGATGGCTTCATGCTCGGCGAGAATGGCGGCGGCGACGGGACGTTCCTGCAGGGACCGCTCGCACGCCGCGATGGCGTCCAGCAGCTGGGCGGCGTGCGCTTCCAGCGAGCTGCTCACTCCACGCTGCACGGCACACCAGATCGGACCCAGCCCGGCGAGTGCCGCATGCGCCTTGTCGGTGAGCGTCAGCACGCTGCGCCGTCCGTCCGCGGGGTCGCGTCGGCGCCGGACCATCCCGGCGCGCACCAGCTTGTCGGTGAGCTGGCTCACCGCCGAATGGGTCTGGCCGATGGCGTGTGCCACGTCCGTCACCGTGTTCGGGCCGGCATCCCATAGATAGCGCAGTACCGGCAGCCAGCGCGATTCGATGGGCGCACCGAGCGTCCGGTAGACCTCATCCGCGGCGCCGTAGAAGTGATCGCTGAGTGCCTTCAGCCGGCTGCCGAGCGCCAGCTTGCCAAGGGATGCCAGATACATGCGACTGCCCACCAGACCAATACGTAAGCACTAACGTATTTAATGCGCCGATGCCTTGCAAGTCCCTTTCGGGGGTAGTCGCTCCGCGCGTCGTCAGTGCCAGGCCACCCGTTCGATCGACCGGCCCAGCGCCCGCTCGATCCGTTTGCACAGCTTGGGCGTGCCGTTGACCAGCACCGGTTCGGCCGCCGCTTTGAGCATGTGCAGGTCATGCAGCGAATCGCCGTAGGCGCGTCGCCAGGCAGGGACACCATGCGCAGTCAGCGCCTTGAGCTTGCCCGCGCCGATGTTGTGGTGCGCCACGCGCAGGCCGAACGGGCCGCGCTTGAGCCGCGAGGCGACCAGTTCCACCCCGGCGAGGCCCAGCTGGGCGAGCAGGCTCTCGACCAGCGTGTGCTCGCAGCCAGTCACCACGATCACCCGCTCGCCCGCCGCCTGGTGGCGTCGGAGTGCCCGCACGCCATCACGGCAGAAATGGCCGGGGCGCCGCACGAGCTCGGCGGCAAAGGCATCGACGGCGGTGCCGTAGCGCTTCTCGTCCAGCCCCAGCAACGCGATGTGCACCAGCGGGCGTTGCAGCCGGCGCGTCAATGGCCACAGCAACATCAACCAGGGCAGCGCCAGCAGGGCGAACAGCTGGCGCCAGGCCGAGCGGGCGTAGCGCTCGCGCACGAACAAGGCATAGGTATCGGCGTGGGTAAGCACGCCGTCGAAGTCGAACAACACGACCGGTGGTGCGCCGGCGGCTGCGGTGTCCTGCCCGTCGTCCATCGCGTCAGGCCGCGAACAGCCGATCGAGCGCCTGGCCCGGATCCTCGGCACGCATGAATGCTTCGCCGACCAGGAAGGCGTGGATGCCTGCCTCGCGCAGGCGTGCCACGTCCTCGCGCGCGTGGATGCCGGACTCGGCCACGAGCACGCGGTCCTCGCCCGCCATGCGCGGCCGAAGCGCGAGCGAGGTATCGAGCGAGGTCTCGAAGGTGCGCAGGTTGCGGTTGTTCACGCCGATCAGCGGCACCGGCAGCGCCAGCGCGCGTTCCAGCTCCTGCGCGTCGTGCACTTCGCACAACACGTCCAGGTCGAGCTCGGCGGCAACCAGCGATAGATCCAGCAGCGCCGCGTCGCCGAGCGCGGCGACGATCAGCAGGATGCAGTCGGCGCCGATCGCACGGGCCTCGTACACCTGGTAGGGATCGATGATGAAGTCCTTGCGCAGGACCGGCAGCGCACAAGCTTCGCGTGCCTGCCTGAGGTACTCCTCGCTGCCCTGGAAGAAGTCGCGGTCGGTCAGCACCGACAGGCAGGTCGCGCCGCCCCCGGCATAGCTGCGCGCGATCGCGGCCGGATCGAAGTCGGCCCGGATCACACCCTTGCTCGGGCTGGCCTTCTTCACCTCGGCGATCACCGCCGGCAAGCCAGCGGCAAGCCTGTCCTCGATGGCGGCGGCGAAGCCACGCGTGGGCGGCAGTTCCCCGATGCGCGAGGCGAGCTCGGCCAGCGGCAGCGCGGCGCTGCGCTCGGCGATCTCCTCCGCTTTGCGGGCGAGGATGCGTTGCAGGATATCGGTCATGGCGGAATGGATTTCCGTAGGAGCGCACTTGGGCGCGGCCGGGGCGAGCCGGCGACACGCGGTCGCGCCCGGGGGCGCTCCTACATGGGTCCGGCGAGCCTTCGCGTCGCGGCGATGAATTCCATCATTTTCGCATGCGCGGCGCCGCTGGCGATGGTATGGCGCGCCAGCGCGATTCCTTCGTCGATGTCTGCCGCCACCCCGGAGGTGTAAAGCGCCGCACCCGCGTTTAGACAAACGATGTCGTGCGCCACGCCGTGGCGTCCGCCCAGCGCGTCCAGCAGCATGGCGCGCGATTCGTCCACGCTCTCCACCCTGAGGTTGCGGCTGGAGGCCATTGCCAGGCCGAAATCCTCCGGCTCGATCTCGTACTCGCGTACTTCGCCACCATGCAGTTCACCGACCAGCGTGGACGCGCCCAGCGAGATCTCGTCCATGCCGTCGCGGCCCCACACCACCATCGCGTGGCGCGCGCCCAGCGCCTGCAGCACGCGTACCTGGATGCCGACCAGGTCGGGGTGGAACACGCCCATCAGGATGTTCGGCGCATCGGCCGGGTTGGTCAGCGGACCCAGAATGTTGAACAAGGTGCGCACGCCCATTTCCTTGCGCACCGGCGCGACGACCTTCATCGCCGGATGGTGGTTGGGCGCGAACATGAAGCCGATGCCGGTCTCTTCCATGCACTGGGCGACCCGCGCCGGATCCAGGTCGATCACGGCGCCCAGCGCCTCGAGCACGTCGGCGCTGCCGGATTTGGACGACACGCTGCGCCCGCCGTGCTTGGCCACGCGCGCGCCGGCCGCGGCAGCGACGAACATCGAGGCGGTGGAAATGTTGAAACTCGACGCGCCGTCGCCACCGGTGCCGACGATGTCGACGAAATGAGGATGTGCCGGCGCCTCGACCTTGGCCGACAGCTCTCGCATCACCCGCGCCGCACCGGTGATCTCGCCCACCGTCTCCTTCTTGACGCGTAGACCGGTGATGATCGCGGCGGTCATCAGCGGGCTCACCTCGCCACCCATGATCTGGCGCATCAGCGCGATCATCTCGTCGTGGAAGATCTCGCGATGTTCGATGGTCCGCTGGAGCGCTTCCTGGGGCGTGATCGAAATCCCGCGCGGACTCATGCAGCGAGCTTCCGCCGCGGCAACCCGAGGAAGTTGGCCAGCAGGTCATGGCCGTACTGGGTCAGGATCGATTCGGGATGGAACTGCACGCCCTCGACCGGCAGCGTCTTGTGGCGCAGGCCCATGATCTCGTCGATCGAGCCATCGGCGTGCTCGGTCCACGCCGTGACTTCCAGGCAATCCGGTAGCGAGCCCTGCTCGACCACCAGCGAGTGGTAGCGCGTGGCCTCGAACGGATCGGGAAGGCCGGCGAACACGCCGCGCCCGCGATGGCGCACCGGCGACGTCTTGCCATGCATGATCTGCTTGGCGCGGATCACCCTGCCGCCAAACGCCTGACCGATCGCCTGGTGCCCCAGGCACACGCCGAACACCGGAATCTCCCCCGCCAGCTCGCGCAGCACCGCCAGCGATACGCCCGCATCGTCCGGCGTGCCCGGCCCGGGCGAGATCATGATGTGCGAAGGCTCGAGCGCGCGGATGCCGGCCACGTCCAGCGCATCGTTGCGCACCACCTTCACCTCCTGCCCCAGCTCGCCCAGGTACTGCACGAGATTGAAGGTAAAACTGTCGTAGTTGTCGATCATCAGCAGCACGGGCCTGGGCCTCCGGCGGGCGGAAACTTGCCGCGTCGGTCGCCTGCCGGCGAGCGCGGGTTCGATTCCAGATGGATGCCCAAAGTGTATCCGCCCGCGCCGATCCCGTGGCAATCGCCACCCGGTTTGCCCGGGGGTTCAGGGCCGGAGGTGCCAGCCCCCGCTGACGGCGTGCACGGTCAACAGCACGCCTGCACCGACGGCGAGCAGGCCGACGCCTCGGGCCACCCGCTCGCCCGCGGGCAGCAGGCGCTCCGCCGTGATCGCCAGCGTCACCGCCACCATGGCTCGCAGGTCCATCATTCCCGCGACCAGCGAGACCGCCATCAGGTTGCCGCAGCAGCAAGCGCACTCGAGCCCGAGGCGTACGCCACGGCGAAGGCCCGCAGCCATGCTGCCCGGTGGCGTCGGCATGGCGCCAGGCGCCGCGCGGCAGCAGGCGAGGCGGCGCGCCTTCCATGCGGTGAATTGGAGCGCGCCGGCGAGCATTACGACCATCGGGGCCACGAACGCCACCCCGTGCGCCAGCCACCGATGGCCCATCGCCGCCTGTGCCAATGCGGCACCGAACGGATAGATCGCCGCGCCGAGCGCGGCCCAGACGAGGAAATAGCCCAGCGCGGCCGCGGACATGACCCGACCGGGTCGCCGGACGCCGGCGCATGCCAGCGTGCGGCCGTAGCGCGACAGCACCGGTCCCAGCGACGGCAGCATCATCGCCGCCGTCATGGGCATCCACATGAGCAGGAAGCCTCGGGCCGCCGCGGGCCAGCCCTGCCCGCCCATCCGCATCCAGGCCATCGACGGTGTCCAGCCCCCCGGCATGGGCATGGCACCCATCGAGGCCGTGGCGTTGCCACAGAGCACCGTGACGGCCACGCTGGCGGCGAACGCCAGCGCCAGGATGCCCGGGAGCGCTCGCCGCGAAACCTTTCGCGGCGACCCCGCGGGCGCGGCGGGGCTCAGCCGCAGCATGGCGCCTCCATGCCGCGCTTCGCACCGCCGTATTCGTCGTGGCGACGCCACCAGATCCCGGTTTCGTTGCGCCCCCGCGGCGCCCGGTCCAGCCACTGGTACATGTTCCACAACCCGTCCAGGCCGCGCGCATAGGTCGAATAGCTGTGATAGACCACGCCGTCTTCCAGGACGAAGGTGCTCATGCCCGGCCGGTCGCGCGCGTAGGTCGGCGCGTCGGTGCCGCAGGTGGCGGCGAACTGCTCCACCGGCGCGGGCGCGGGCACCACGTCCATGGCATGGCCGCCGCGACGGTAGTTGTACTCGACCGTGCCGGCGCGCTGCTGCGCCTGGTCGAAGGCGACGTTGAAGTCCTCCGCGAAATCGCTGCCATGGGCGGACGCCCACGGGAACGACCAGCCCATCCGCCGGCGGTAGGCCAGCAGCTTGTCCAGCGGCGCCCGCGATACCGCCATCAGCGTCACGTCATGGTTGGCCAGGTGCATTGCGATGCCGTCGAAGCCGTCGGCGATCGCCGAGCAGGATGGGCATCCGGCGGCATAGTCGGGCCCGAACATGAAGTGATAGACCATCAGCTGCGAGCGGCCCTGGAACAGCTCCGCCAGCGTGGCGCTGCCCAGCTCGGTGATGAAGCGGTACGGCTTGTCGATGCGTACCCACGGCAGGGCCTGGCGACGTCGCGCCAGCTCGTCGCTGCGCCTGGTGAGTTCCTTTTCCGCTGCCAGCAGATCGAGTCGTTCTGCCAGCCATTGCTCTCGTGTGGTGGTCTCGTGGCTTGCCATGTTTCGCGCTCCCGTGGATGGCGCGGTCGCCGTGGCGACGCGCGTGGTGGTCGTGGGCTAGATTGGCGCGGCGGCGTGGGCAGGCGGGAGTGACAACTTTGGCGGGATTGCGATGGATTCCCTGATCGTGGCCGCGGGTCGCGCGCTTGCCGCCGGCGATCCGCTCGGCGCGCTGAACCGCGTCGCGCTTCGCGAGGACGCGCCGGCGCTCGCACTGCGCGGTATCGCGATGGCGCAGCTGGGCGATCTCGCTCGGGCCCGTGCGCTGGTACGGCAGGCCGCGCGCACGTTCGGTCCGAAGGAGGCGCTGGCCCGCGCGCGCTGCGTCGTGGCCGAGGCGGAGATCGCGCTGGTCTCGCGTGACCTGGGCTGGCCCGAGAAGACGCTCGCGGCCGCACGGGAGGCGCTGGAGGAGCATGGCGACCACATCAATGCCGCCCACGCCCGCTGCCTCGCGACCCGCCGCCTCCTGCTGATCGGCCGCCTGCGCGAGGCCGAGCACGAACTCGAAGGGATCCGGCCCGCGTTGCTGCCGCCCGCCCTGCGCACGGCGCACGAACTGGCGGTCGCCGGCATCGCCATGCGGCGACTGCGGGCCGCGGTGGCGCAGGCCGCACTCGAACGCGCCCGCCACGCGGTGCGCCACGCGGGCATCCCGGCGCTGGCGGCGGAAGTGGAGAGCCTGGCGCTGGCCCTGCATGCACCCGGGGCGCGCCTGGTTTCCAGGGACGGGGAACGATCGCTGCTGCTGGCGGACGTCGAAGCACTGCTGGCCTCGGAGACGCTGGTGCTGGATGGCTGCCGCCACGCCATGCACGCCGCCGGCACGACGGTCGCGCTGGCGAGCCGCCCGGTGCTGTTCGCACTCGCGCGCAAGCTGGCGGAAGCCTGGCCCGGCGATGTACCGCGCGAAGTGCTTATCCGTCACGCGTTCCGCGCGAAACTGCCGGACGAAACGCATCGCGCGCGGCTGCGCGTGGAGATCGGCCGGCTGCGCGCCTTGCTCAGGCCCCTGGCCGACGTTCGCGCGACGCAGCAGGGTTTTGCGCTGATGCCACATGGGGCGCGCGACGTTGCAGTGCTGGCGCGGCCGGCCGAGGAGGCCCATGCGGCGGTGCTCGCCCTGCTTGCCGACGGCGAGTCGTGGTCCAGTTCGGCCCTCGCGCTGGCGCTCGGCGCCAGCCAGCGCACCGTGCAGCGCTCGCTCGACGCGCTCGCCGGGGCCGGCAAGGTGCAGTCACTCGGCCGCGGGCGCGCGCGCCGCTGGATGTGCCCGCCGATGCCCGGTTTCGCGACGGCCTTGTTACTCCCCGCCCCGCTGCCGGGCGACTAGGATGCCCCGCATGAAACGATCCCAAGCCGACATCCTCGCCGAACTGGGTCCCTATCCGGGCGTCGACATGGTCCATGGCGTGACCTGGGACGGTCATCAGGTGTGGTTCGCCGGCGGCGAAGGCCTCACCGCCGTGGACCCGGACAGCGGCAAGCCGTTGCGCTCGATCGAGGTGGCCGCGCACGCGGGCACCGCCTTCGACGGCCGGCACCTGTACCAGATCGCCGAGAACCGGATCCACAAGATCGATCCGCAGACAGGCCGCGTGCTCGCCGCCATTCCGGCCCCCGGCAGCAGCGACTCGGGCCTGGCCTGGGCCGAAGGATCGCTGTGGGTGGGCGAGTACCAGGACCGCAAGATCCACCAGTTGGACCCGGACACCGGCGCGATCCTGCGCACCATCGAATCGAACCGCTTCGTCACCGGCGTCACCTGGGTGGACGGCGAGCTCTGGCACGGCACCTGGGAAGGCGGCGAAAGCGAATTGCGCCGGATCGACCCGCGCGACGGCGCGGTGCTGGAACGCATCGACATGCCCGAGGGCACCGGTGTCTCCGGCCTGGACAGCGACGGCGAACGCTTCTTCTGCGGCGGCGGCGGCAGCGGCAAGCTGCGCGTCGTACGCCGGCCGCGGCGCGCCGCCTAGTCGTCGCATCTCCAACCGCCGAGCCAGCCGGACGCGTCGGTGGTTGCAGGTCTATGCCGTCGCGCAACAGCTCCGTGGAGAACACCCACGGTGTGCGCAGAATCCGTTGCACGGCGGCCTCCGAAAGCGAAGTGACTGCCTACTGCCCGGACCTCGCGGCGAAAGCCCTCACCTGGACAGGCGCGCGGGCGACAGCATCTCCGCGGTGATGCCGGCGTCGGTCAGCGGGCCCGGCAACGGCCGGCCCAGTGCCAGGTTTGCGCAGGCCTCGCCCATCGCGGCGCTGGTCTGGATGCCGTAGCCGCCCTGGGCGGCGACCCAGAAGAAGCCCTGCGCGTCGGCTGCAAAGCCGCCGACCAGGTCGCCATCGGCAACGAACGAGCGCAGGCCGGCCCAGGTGCGGGTCGGGCGGCGGATCTCCATGGTAGTGGCCTGCTCGATGCCGTGGATGCCGAGCGCGATGTCGTACTCCTCCGGCTGCACGTCGTGCGGGTCGACCGGGTCCGCGTTGGCCGCCGAGCCGAGCAGCAGGCCGGCGTCGGGCTTGAAGTAGAAGGTCTCGGCGATGTCGCAGACGAACGGCCAGCGGTGCACCTCCATGCCGGCCGGCGGTTCGAACACGAAGGCCGAGCGGCGCTTCGGTTGCAGGCCCAGCGGCGCGACGCCGGCCATCCGTGCGACCTGGTCGGCCCACGCGCCGGCGGCGTCGAGCAACAGTGGCGCGCGGTAGACCGTCTCGCCCGCGTCGACTTCCCAGCCGGCGGCCGTGCGTTCGATGGCGCGAATGGCCACGTCCAGGCGCAACTGCCCGCCGCGTGCGCGCAGGCCGCGCAGGAAACCCTGGTGCAGCTCGTTGACGTCGATGTCGGCGGCACCCGGCTCATGCATGCCGATGGCGGCCGCTTCCGGTCGCAGCACCGGCACGCTCGCACGCAGGCGCGCGGCATCGTGCAGCTCGAGATCGCGCGTGTACGGCAGGATCGCCTCGTACTCCGCGCGCACCCGGTCGGCATCGGCGGCGGTGCCGATCACGGTTGAACCGCGCGGCGTGAGGATCGGCGCGCTGGCGAAACCCTCAGGTGGATGGTCGAGGAACGGCCGTGTCGCGCGGGTCAGCGCGCGCACCTGCGGCGAGCCGTAGGTTTCGCTGAACAGCGCCGCGGAACGACCGGTGGAGTGCATGCCGGCGTAGGCCTCGCGCTCCAGCACCAGCACGCGTGCGTGCGGCGCGAGGAAATAGGCGACCGAGGCACCGGCCATGCCGGCGCCGATCACGATCACATCGGTTTCGATCGATTGCATGCTGGGACTCTCAGGGAATCTCTCCCCTGTCGCGGGGAGGCAGGGAAGTTTGTGCGCGGGTTATGCCTGGCCTGCGTCTGGCTGCGCCGGCGCGGCATCGCGCGACTGCCTTGCCACCACGCTGGTGGCGGTGACGTCGGCGGTGACGTTGCCGAGGGTGGCGAAGGCATCAGGCAGCGTGTCGACCGCCAGCATCAGGCCCAGCGGCCCGAGCGGCAGGCCCATCGACTGCGCCACCGGGAGATTCGTCGCGATGAAGGTCACCGCGCCGGGCAGGCCCACCGAGCCCAGGCTGATCACCACCGCCAGCAGCGCGCCGGCAATCAGTTGGGCGGCGGACAGGTCGACGCCGTAGGCCCACGCGATGAAGGCAGCCGAGGTCAGGTACTGCACCGGACTGGTCAGGCGGCACAGCGTGACCGCCATCGGCAGCACGAGCGCGTTGACCTGCTTGGGGTAGCCCAGCCGTTGCTCGGCGCTTTCCAGCATCGCCGGCAACGAGGCGAGCGAGGACTGCGTGCTGATCGCCACCGCCTGCGGCGGCAGCAGCGCGCTGGCGAAGCGGCGCAGCTTCTCGCCGCCCCAGACCACCGCCACGACGTACATCATCGCGGTCACCGCCAGGTACAACACGATCTCCGCCAGCACGTACACACCCAGCGCGCTCAGCATGCCCAGCCCCGAGCGCGCGCACACGCCCAGGATCAGCGCGAACACGCCCAGCGGCGCCACCCACAGCACCCAGCGCACGATCACGATCATCGCGTCGGCGATCGCCTGGAAGAACTCCACCAGCATGGCCCGCCGCGCGGGCGCGATGCGGGTCAGCGCGAAGCCCAGGAACAGCGCGAACACCACCAGCGGCAGCATCGCGCTCTGCGCGGCGGCCATGATGGCGTTGCTGGGAATCATCGCGATCAACGCCGCCGACCAACTCACCGGCGCGGCCTGCGCCGCGCTGCCCACGACCGCGTGGTCCAGCGCATCGCGCAGGGCCGGGTTGTGCGGGAAGAGCGAGAACAGCGCCGGCGCCGCCGCGGCGGTGAACAACGCACCGAGCAACAGCAACAGGATGAACACCACGATCGCGCGCCGCGCGATGCGCCCGGACGCCGCCGCGTCGGTGGCCGTATTGACGCCGACCACCACCAGCGCCAGCACCAGCGGCACGACCGTCATCTGCAGGCCGTTGAGCCAGAGCTTGCCGACCGGGTACACCACATCGGCCACTTGCGTGGCCACCAGTGGATTCCACGCCGCCAGGACCAGGCCGAGGATGGCGCCGGCGGCCAGGCCGCTCAGCACGCGCGCGGTGGGGCTCATCGGGCCGCTTCCTCCAGCGCTGGCAGATGCCATTCGGCTTGCAGCTTTTCATAGGTAGACGCGGGCAACAGCACGAACACCGGATGCTCGTCCGGACGCAGCCATGCCAGCAGGCGGTGCATCAGCGAGGGATCCATGGCGGTGCAACCGGTAGTCGCGTCGACCGGCGACTTCCACAGATGGGCAAAGATGCAGCTGCCGCCCTGTGCGCGCTGCTGCGGGTTGTGCTCGATCACGAAGCCCTGCCGGTAACGCTGGTCGCCGTGCACGTGCAGGTCGCGGCGCATCGGTTCGGTGGAACCCTCTACCGCCTTCTCGCCCGCGACCTTGGCGTCGACGATGCGGTTGTACTGGGGCGAGCCGCTGACGTCGACGCAATAGTCGGTGGCGCTGAGCGCGCGGTAGGGCATCGCGGTGTCCGCCTTGGCGGCGTAGCCGAACGCCTCGCCGATGTCGAACACGCCGGCCGGGCTGCGCAGGTCGCCTTCGCGCTTGACCGGGCCGTCGTGGCGCGGGGCGTTGAGGCCGAGCCCCCAGCCCGCGCCGGCCTTGCCGATGGTGACCAGGGCGGGCGCGCCGGCTTCCTTCCAGCCGTCGGCGGTGCGCTCGTAGGTGCGCAGGGTGCCGTGGTTGACGTTCCAGCCGGGCGTGGTGACCACGACCATCTGGCCGGCGTCGGACCAGGCGGCGGATTCGTCGGCCGCGGCGACGGCATTTCCGGCGAAGACCAACGCCAGACCCAGCAGCAGACAGTTACGCATGGGAAATCGATCTCTCGGGGTAAGCGAGCGCCTGCCCGCGTGGATGGCAAGCGCAAGAGCGAACGGCCACCTCACGGCTCCAGCATCAACTGGATGCGCTCCAGGTTGGCCAGGAGCTGTGCATGGCGATCGTCGTGTTCCTCGCACAGGCGCACGAACACGTTGTCCAGCAGGTGCTGCAGCGCCGACTGGTAGAGCAGCGGCTGGATGTACGGCCGCTCGTCGTGCGCACTGACCAGCAACTGGATATCGGCCAGCGTGCGCAGCGGATTGGCGGTGTGCCGGGTGACGGTGATCACCTTGCCGCGCCGCTCGCGGAAGTAACGCGCGATCTTGCACAGCGCCGGATGGTTGCCGTGCTCGGAGAACACCAGCAGCACGTCGCCGGCGCCGGCCGCCGACACGTTCGCGGTCATCCGCGCGGTGTCGAAGTTGTGCACGGTGAGAATGCCCAGCAGCGACAGCCGCAGCGCGAAGTTGCGCGCGTAGATGTCATCCTCGCCGAGGCCAATGATGAAAACCTTGCCCGCGCGCCCGGCCTGCTCGATGGCGGTCGCGATGGCGTGGATCACTTCCGGAGGATTGATCAGCCGGCTGGCCTCCTCCGCCTCGGACTTTTGCCGCCACAGTGCGCCCGGGCCTTCCTCCTCGCCCTCGCCTGCCCGCGCCAGCGCCGGCGCGTCGCCGTTGTCGGCGCGGGCGATCGCCTCGCTGACGGAGTACTTGAGGTCGGGGTAGCCCTTGAAGCCCAGCTTCTGGGTGAACTTGACCACGCTGGACTGGCTGATCCCCAGCGCGTTGGCCAGTTGCTGCGAGGAGTAGTCGCGCAGCAGGTGCGCGTTTTCCAGGATGAAGTCGGCCACGCGCCGCTCGACCGCCGACATCTGGTCGCGTTCCGAACGGATTTTGACCAGCGGCGACATCAGTCGGCGATCCTCTCCAGGCCCCTGATCTCGCGGATGCCGAGGCCCGGGGCGTCGGTCACGGAGATTTCCGATTCGTTGAAGATTACCCCACCGTCGACCGGGTTGAACTGGGCCAGCGACGGCCCGTCCAGGTCGATCTTGCTGATCGCGTCGGCGCGCGCCACCGCCACGTGCACGGCGGCCGCCACGCTGATGGAAGACTCGAGCATGCAGCCGATCATGCAGTCGATGCCGTGCAGCGCGGCGATGTCGGCGATCTTGATCGCGTTGGAGATGCCGCCGGTCTTCATCAGCTTGATGTTGATGATGTCCGCCGCGCGCATGCGGATCAGCTCGATCACCTCCATCGGACCGAACACGCTCTCGTCGGCCATCACCGGGGTGTGCACGCGCTCGGTGACGTAGCGCATGCCTTCCAGGTCGCGCGCCTTGACCGGCTGCTCGACCAGCTCCAGCTTGATGCCGGCCTCTTCCAGCGTCTGCAGCGCGTACACCGCCTGCTTGGCGGTCCAGCCCTGGTTGGCGTCCAGGCGCAGCAGCGCGCGGCCTTCGACCGCCGCGTAGATCGCCTTGACCCGCTCGATGTCGACGCCGATGTCCTTGCCGACCTTGATCTTGAGCGACTCGAAACCGCGCTCCACCGCCGCGACCGAGTCCGACACCATCTTGTCGATGTAGTCCACGCTGATGGTGATGTCGGTGGTGATCACCGGGTCGCCGCCACCCAGCAGCTTGTACAACGGCGCGCCGTAGAGCTGGCCCCACAGGTCGTAGATGGCGATCTCCACCGCCGCCTTGGCGGAGGAGTTCTTTTCCATCGAGCCCTGGATCAGGTGGGTGATCCGGTTGAGGTTGGCGATTTCCTGGCCGATCAGGCGCGGGGAGATGTAATGGCGGATCGCGTCGACGATCGAGCCGTGCGTGTCGCCGGTGATCACCGCGGTGGCCGGCGCCTCGCCGTAGCCGACCTGGCCGGTGTCGGTGTGCACCATCACCACGATGTCTTCCACCTGGTTGACGGTGCGCAACGCGGTCTTGAAGGGTGTCTTCAAGGGCACCCGCAGCATGCCGAACTGGATGTCTGTGATCTTCATGATGTTGTTGGTCTTCTGTTGTCCGTAGGGTGGGTTGGCGCCCACCGGCCCTTGCGCGGGAACGCTCAGGGCCGCATCCGCACGTTGCTGGTCATGTGGTCGATGAAGGTCGAATCCTTGCCGTAGAGCATCGGAAGCAACGGCGTGACCGAGACGGCGTTGAGCGTCACGCGCGCGGTCGAGCCGTCGGCCTTGCGGTAGCTCATGCCCAGCACGTCGTGGATCATCCACGGCTGACCCTGCCACTGGCCGAGCGACATCATCACGTGGCCGGGGATGTAGACCAGGTCGCCGAGCTGCAGCGCATGCGCCGCCTGCAGGCGTTCCTCGTGCGAGCTCGCGTCGCTGAAGGCGTGCCTGGCGAAGGCTGGGCTCACGCCCTGGGTGGAGGTATTGCGCGGCATCTGCACGCCCATCGAGCGGTAGACGTCCGAGACGAAACCGGAGCAGTCGCGCCCGTCGTAGGCATGGCCCCAGCCGTAGCGCTCGCCCAGGAACTTGAACGCCTGGGTGATCAGGTTGCGCGCGGTCAGCGGCAGGTAGTCGGACGCGGTGTCGGCGTTCTTCTGGATCAGCGCGGGACTGAAGGCGAGCGATCCGTCGGCCTTGCGTACCGGCAGCTCGATCACGTGCGCGGCGTAGGGCGTCTGGCCGTTGACCGCCTGGTCTGCGGCCAAGTCGGTGAGCACCGGCACGCGCGTGCCCATGTCCAGCTCCACCTGCGAGACGGCGGGCGCTTCGCGGGTGTAGACCGTGTAGACCTTGGCGCCGGTGACGATGCGGTACGGCGTCTTGTCGGCGTAGCCCAGCACCGCGTCCCGGCTGCCTTCGGCGATGTTCTTCGCCTCGGTCCAGGCGGCGTAGCGCGGGCTCACCACGAACAGCCAGCGGCCGTCGCGGGTGGCATGGGCGATCACCACCGGCGTGCCGGGGAACTCGGCCGTTTCCTGGAAGCGGTCGATGTCGGTGTCGCCCGGATGGCTGAACACGCGCAGCGTGGTCGGAAAGGTGCGCAGCGCGGCGCGGCGCACCACCAGCCCGAAGCGGGTCTTCTGGCTGGCGGGAATCGCATCGAGCGCACGCGCGTCGACGATTTTCCTGAGCGCCCTCTGCGGCACCGGCTTGCCATCGACGTCGTAGAGCGGCTTGGACGGCGGGTCGGCGAGGTCCTCGATCCAGCCGCGCACCTGCGTGGCACTCAAGCTCGCCGGCAGCTTGGCCAGCTCGTGCATGGACTTGTCCTGCGCGAACAGCTTCGCGTTCTGCGCCTCGATTTGCTGGCGGCTGAGGATCACCCGGTCCGGCTGCGGCTGCAGGCCGATCCAGAACGCGGGCGTCAGCTGCGCCTCCCCCACGCCCAGCACGCCCGAGGGTGGAACGCTCAGCGTCGACACCTGCTCGCGCGCATGCAGCGGCTGCGTCGCCAGCAGCAGGGCCAGCAGCGCCGAAGGAAGAAGGGTTCGCATGGTCGTGGTCCTCATGGGGTCAGGTTCCGGCCAGCGCCGACATGATCGACGCGACCAGCAGGCCGAAACCGGTGCCCAGTATGTAGCCCAGCAGCGCGAGCAGGATGCCCACCGGCACCAGCGCGCGCGAATAGCTCGCCGCCAGCACCGGCGTGGCCGCGACGCCGCCGATGTGGGCCAGCGAGGAGATCCCGCACAGATAGAGATCGAAACGGAACAGCTTGGCGAAGCCGACCAGCAACACCGCGTGCAACGCGATGATGGTCACGCCGCACAGCAGGTACAACGGCGCCGCGCCGATACCGTGGAAGTTGCTCTGCGAGGCGAGCACCGCCACCACGCTGATCAGCATCGCACTGGAGATGGTCCCCGCGCCGGGATAGCGCGCGAGCGGCGTGTGCGCCACCACCAGCCCCGCGCCGGTGGCGAGCAGGATCGTCCAGGTGGTGGGGCTGATCATGGTCGAGGTCGGCAGGTACCCGGCCAGCCAGGCGCTCAGCGCCGCCGCCGCCAGCGCCATGCCCAGCCACAGCAGCACCGAATCGGGGGTGGTCGGCCCGGTCGCCTTCGCCTCGGCCACCGGCAGGTCGCCGGTCGACTTGGCCCTGGTCCAATGGTTGAACGCCGGCGCCAGCCGCGCCACCGCGAACAGCACGGCCACCCAGGTCGAATAGCAGAGCGCGTCGGTCAGCAGGCTCATCGCCAGGTGCTGGTCCGACATGCCGATCGCCTGCTTCACCGCGATCATGTTCGCCGTACCACCCACCCAACTGCCCGACAGCGCCGCCAGCGGGTGCCAGGCATCGCCCGGCAACCAGCGCCGGTAGATCAGGAAGGTGGCAATGAAGGCGATGAACAGGCTTACCGAGGTGCAGGCGAACACGCCCAGCACCCGCGGCCCCAGCTTGAAGATCGCGCGCAGGTCGCAGTTGATCATCAGCAGGAACAGCAGCGCCGGCACCATGCGCGAGACCAGCATCGACTGCGCGGCGTGGATTTCGTCGTTGACCTCCCACAGCCCGGTCACCGCCAGCGCGGTCACCAGCAGGTAGGTGAAGACGATCGGCGGCAGCACGTTGAACACCCGCCAGCCGGTTCGCCGCTCCAGCGCCGGGAACAGGCCGGCAGCCAGCAGCATCACGGCCAGGTACGGCCATACCGTGTGGATCACGCGCTACCCCTCATGCGTCGCGTCAGGAATATGCCATTCCTCATACGTTATCTCGAAGCATAAATTATTGACCACCTTTTGCAAGCGTGTTACACAAGGCCTTGATGCCAACTGGCGGGGGCGTTGTGCGATGACGAGGGTGCCAGCGACGCGAGGCAAACACGAACCGGCGCACCGGCGGGCACTGGCGTGCGCCGCCCTGGCGGGCCTGCTCTGCTGCGCGATCCCTGCGCTGGCCAGCCTGCCGCCGCCCGGCCCGCCCGCCATCGTGGCGCAGATCGATCAGGGCCACTTCGATGCCGCCCGCAAGGCCATCGACGCCGCGCTCGCACAGCCGGGCCTTGCGCCCGAAGCACGCGAGGCGCTCGAGTTCCAGCGCGAGCGCATGCATCGCATCCTGCTCGACTTCACGCTGACCGCCGACGAAGCCAAGGCGCGCATCCGCAAGCAGATCCCCGACCTCACCGACGCCGAGTTCGCGCGCTGGGACCAGGCCGGCCTGCTCGAACACATGGTGATCGACGGCCGCACGCTCTACTTCAACCGCGCACCGTCCAATCTGTATCGCCTGAGCGCCGAGGCGCGCGATCGCCGCGCGGTGCAGACGCCGATCGCCGACGGCCCCAACGAGACGTTGAACGACCACCACCGCGCCGCCTTCCGCGAGGCGCTCGCGACCGGCAAGGCCGGCGTACTGCCGATGCGCGTGCGCGTGACCCAGACGGTCACCGTCGACGCCACCGCCGTGCCGGCCGGGGAGACGGTCAAGGCCTGGATCCCCTACCCGCGCGCCATCCCCGGCCAGCAGGACGACATCCGCTTCGTCGCCAGCCAACCGGCCGGCGCGCGTGTCGCGCCGGTGGACACGCTGCAGCGCACCGCCTACATGGAGGCGCCGGCGAAGGCCGGCCAGCCGACCGTGTTCAAGCTCACCTACGAGCTGACCCTGCGCGCGCAATCCCACCCGATCGACCCGGACAAAGTGGTGCCGGCCACGATCACGCCCGAACTTAAGCCTTTCGTCGAACAACGCGCGCCGCACATCGTCTTCACCGACGACCTGCGCGCGTTCTCGCGCAAGGTGGTGGGTGAGGAAAAGAACCCTTACCGCATCGCGCAGAAACTGTTCGCGGCCGTCGACCGGATCCCCTGGGCCGGCGCGCGCGAATACTCCACGATCAGCAACATCAGCGACTACACCCTGCACGCCGGCCACGGCGACTGCGGCGAGCAGACACTGCTGCTGCTCACCCTGCTGCGCCTGAACGGCATCCCGGCGCGCTGGCAGTCCGGCTGGATGTTCTCCGACGTCGACTACGACAACATCCACGACTGGGGCCAGCTCTATCTCGCCCCCTACGGCTGGGTGCCGGTGGACGTGACCTTCGGCCAGCTCGAACCCAAGCCCGGCGACGATCCGCGCCTGCGCTGGTTCTACCTGGGCGGCCTGGACGCCTACCGCATCGCGTTCAACGACGACTTCAGCCGCCCGTTCGTGCCGGCCAAGCAGTTCCCGCGCTCCGAAACGGTCGACTCGCAGCGCGGCGAGGTCGAGTGGCGCGGCGGCAATCTCTATTTCGACAAGTGGGATTACCACTTCGACTGGCAGTTCCTGCACGGACGCAACGACAAGTAACCAACAAGTTCATCTGACATCGACCCGGCGTCGAGGGGAGTAGGGGAAATGAGCAGCAAGGTTTGGAACATGCGCAGGACCGTGCTCGGCACGGCACTCGGACTGGCGCTCGCCGCCTTTGGCGCGCCACCGGCGCAGGCGGCCAACACCGACGGCACGGTGGCCGGCCACACCCAGGCCGGCGCCACGGTGACGGTGACCAGCCCGGACACCGGCTTGACCCGCTCGGTCATCGCCGACGACGAGGGCAACTACCGCCTGCCGTACCTGCCGGTAGGCCAGTACACCATCAGCGCGACCAGCGGCGGCCAGCAGGTCGGCCCGACCCGCAACGTGACCGTCGCGCTGGGCACCACGACCACGGTGGACCTGGGCGCGGTCGACGCGACCAGCCTGGCGACCATCAACGTCACCAGCTCGGTGCTGCCGGTGATCGACGTGAGCTCGACCGAATCGGCCACGATCGTCTCGCGTGCCGACCTGGTGCGCCTGCCGGTCGACCAGAACGTGGCCTCGGTGGCGCTGCTCGCGCCGGGCGTGGTCAAGGGCAACGCCGGCTTCGGCGGCATCTCCTTCGGCGGTTCGTCGATCGCCGAGAACGCGTTCTACGTTAACGGCCTCAACGTCACCGACTTCTACAACCGCAACGGCTTCTCCGAGGCGCCGTTCGCCTTCTACGACCAGTTCCAGGTCAAGACCGGCGGCTATTCGGTGGAGTTCGGCCGCACCACCGGCGGCGTGGTCAACGCCGTGGCGCGTTCGGGCACCAATGAGTTCAAGGCGGGCGCCGAACTCACGATGGAGCCGGGCAACTGGCATTCGGTAGCGGCGAACCACTACGACGCCAACGGCAACCGCTACATCACCGCCAGCCGCGACCGCGATTCGCTGATCAAGACCAACGTGTGGGCGTCCGGCCCGATCGTGAAGGACAAGCTGTTCTTCTTCGCCATGTACGAGGCGCGCGGCGCATCGCCCCGCAATACGAACGACGAAGGCAACGCGATCACCGACAACTCCTCGGACCAGGGCTTCTGGGGCACCACGGTCGACTGGAACATCACCGACAGCAACACGCTGTCGCTGATGGCCTTCTCCGACAAGAACAAGAACGTCGGCGACGTCTACGAGTACGACTACGACACCGACACCCGCGGCACCAAGACCAACGAGGTCTACACCGACACCGGCGGCAAGAACTGGGCGCTGACCTGGACCAGTTACCTGACCAACGACCTGTCGATGAAGTTGATGTACGGCAAGAACAACCGCGAGGCCTTCACCCGCTCGCAGCTGGACCTCGAGTGCAACCCGGTCGCCATCGACGACACCACTGCCGTGCCGCCGCCCGGCCCGCAGCTGGGCTGCTCCACCAGCACGCGCGTCGAAAAGCGCAACGACGAGCGCAAGCAGGGCCGCGCCGACTTCGAGTGGACGCTGGGCGACCACCTGCTGCGCTTCGGCTACGACCACGAGGTCAACACCTCCGAATACAGCCGCTACTACCCCGGTCCCGGCGCGCTCTACTACACCGTGTATGCCGGTGCGGCGGGCGACACCATCGACAACGGCGGGGTGATCCCGGCCGGCTACACCAACTACGTCCGTGCGCGCCGCTACGAGATCGAGGGGACCTTCAAGACCATCGACTCGGCGTACTACCTGGAAGACAACTGGCAGATCACGCCCAACTTCGTGCTCAACATGGGCCTGCGCAACGACAGCTTCGACAACCAGGATTCGGCGGGCAACAGCTACATCAAGATGGACCGCCAGATCGCGCCGCGCCTGGGCTTCTCCTGGGACATGACCGGCGACGGCACCACCAAGCTGTTCGGCAACCTGGGCCGCTACTTCCTGCCGGTGGCCAACGTGATCAACATCAAGCAGGCCGGCGGCCTGCTCGACGAGCGCACCTTCTACGCGTTCGACGGCTGGGAGACGCGCGAGCTCAACGGCGTCAGCTACGTCGTGCCGCGGCTGGGTCCGCAGATCGGCCCGGTCGACACCTCGCAGGGCGACGGCACCGTCGGCGACCTGCGTTCGGAAGTCGACCACGACATGGACCCGGTCTACCAGGACGAAGCGATCCTGGGGTTCCAGCAGATGATCGGCAACAACTGGTCGTGGGGCGTCAGCGGCACCTACCGCCGCCTGCACAACGCCATCGACGACATGGAAATCAGCGCCACCGCGCAGTGCGGCGAGAATGGCTATGTCGGCTGGGTGATGGCCAACCCGGGCGAGAAGGTCACGGTCTGGGGCGACACCAACTGTGACGGCACCGCCGACGGCTACCTGACGGTCGACACCTCCAAGGAAGGCTGGGCGCTGTACGACGCCGACGGCAACTACCTGGGCCAGCGCGGCTGGGTGAAGCCCAAGCGCACCTACACCTCGCTGGAGTTCCAGCTCGACCGCGCGTGGGACGAGAAGTGGTCGTTCAACGCGTCCTACGTGCTGGCCTGGAACCGCGGCAACGCCGAAGGTCCGGT
Source organism: Frateuria edaphi (assembly GCF_021117405.1). Taxonomy (NCBI): domain Bacteria; kingdom Pseudomonadati; phylum Pseudomonadota; class Gammaproteobacteria; order Lysobacterales; family Rhodanobacteraceae; genus Frateuria; species Frateuria edaphi. The sequence continues at coordinate 275,513 of NZ_CP088251.1, read as the reverse complement.
CAACTCCGACACCAACTTCGACGACACCGGCCGCACCGAGAACTTCGACGATCCGTGGGTGAACTTCGGCGGCGACGGCTACCTGCCGAACGATCGCCGCCACCAGCTGAAGCTGCGCGGCGCCTATGCGATCACCCCGCACTGGCAGGTCAGCGGCGACCTGGACGTCCATTCGGGCGGCCCGATCACCGGCTTCGGCGTAGGCAACCCGTATGACGCGCAGAACTACCACAGCTACTTCATCTGCGTGGAGAACTGCACGTCGCCCAATTCCGAGGATCGCGTGTACGAGCGTTCGCCCCGCGGCGCCTACGGCCGCCTGCCCTGGACCTACACGCTCAATGCCGGCATCAGCTACATCCTGCCCTTCCAGGGCGGCGGCAACCTGCGCGTGAAACTGGCCGTGTACAACCTGCTCAACCAGCAGCGCACGGTACAGGTGGACCAGGACCTGCAGACCACCATCTCCAACGACACCAGCGCCAGCTTCATGCAGCCGATCGGCTTCCAGTCGCCGCGCTTCACGCAGCTGACCGTGGCCGTGGACTTCTAAGGCCCTCCCCGCCTGGCGGCCCGCGGTCACCGCGGGCCGTCTTTTTTGGGCCTCGCTCGAATGGACCCCATGACCGTCTCCTCCCGGCACGACGACACCGCGTCCGTGCCCGACCCGCAACCGACCTTCGATGGCGTGGACCTGCAGGCGCTGGCCTCGCGACTGGGCACGCCGCTGTATGCCTACTCGGCCAACGCAATCCGCGGGCGGATCGGCGAACTCCAGTCTGCCCTGCACGGCCTGGACGCCACCATCTGCTACGCGGTCAAGGCCAACAGCAACCGCGCCATCCTCGAACTGATGGCCGCCGCCGGGCTGGGCGCGGACATCGTTTCCGCCGGCGAAATGCAGCGCGCCCTCGCCGCGGGCATCCCGGCCAACCGCATCGTGTTCTCCGGCGTCGGCAAGACCAAGGGGGAGATCGCCGCGGCGCTCGCCGCCGGCGTTGCGCGCTTCAATGTCGAATCGCTGGACGAGCTGCACGCCATCGAGCGGGTGGCCGCCGCACGACGCGTGGTGGCGAACGCCGCGGTGCGCATCAACCCGGACGTCGATGCGCTCACCCACGCCAAGATTTCCACCGGCCGCGCCGAGAACAAGTTCGGCGTGAGCATCGCCGAGGCGCGCCGCTGGTTCGCCGAACGCCGGCAACTGCCGCACGTGCGGCTGGACGGCCTGCACGTGCACATCGGCTCGCAGATCCTCGACCTGGAACCCTTCCGGCTGGCATTGAACCGCGTCGCGTCGTTCTGGCGCGAATTGCTCCATGCCGGCCACCCGATCGCCAGCATCGACGTCGGTGGCGGCCTCGGCGTGCGCTACCGCGCCGGCCACGACCGGCCCGTCGCCGCCGGCGACTACGCCAACGTGGTCCGCGAGGCACTGGCCGGCTTCGAGGGCCGCCTGCTGCTGGAGCCCGGCCGTTACCTGGTGGCGGAGGCCGGCGTGCTGCTCACCCGTGTGCTGCGCATCAAGGAAGGTACCGAGCGGTCCTTCCTGGTACTCGATGCGGCGATGAACGACCTGCAGCGGCCAAGCCTCTACGACGCCTGGCACGACATCGTGCCGGTCGCGCCCGATCCTCGGCCGCTGGCCACCTACGACGTGGTCGGCCCGGTCTGCGAGACCGGCGACACCTTCGCACGCGCACGCGTTCTGCCGGCGTGCCAACCGGGCGACCTGCTCGCCATCCAGGGCACCGGCGCGTACGGCGCGTCGATGGCTTCCACCTACAACTCGCGCCCGCTCGCCGCCGAGGTACTGCTGGACGATGGCCGCTACGCGGTCATCCGGCGCCGGCAGACCCTCGAGGAGATGGTCGCCGGCGAGCAGTCGGCGCAGGATTGGGCCACGCCATGAGGACATCCGCCGCACATGCGTAGACTCGCCCATCTTGCCCTGCTCGCCCTGCCGCTCGCCGCCGCGCTTCCCGCCCAGGCGCAGCAGGACCCGCCGATCACCATCGACACCCACGTCGATATCCCCTTCACCTACATGCGCGAGCCACGCTTCGACGTCGGCAAGGCCACGCCGCTGCTGGTGGACCTTGGAAAGATGCAGCGCGGTGGGCTGGATGCCGCCTTCTTCGTGATCTGGGTGCCGCAGCACAAGCTCGATGCGGCCGGCTACGCCAGGGCGGTCGACCAGGCCGAGGAAAAGTACGAAGCGATCGGCCGGATGCTGATGATGTATCCGGACCGCATCCGCCTGGCCACCTCGCCCGAACAGGCGCTGGCCAACCGCAAGTCCGGCCTGCTCTCGGCGATGATCGGCATCGAGAACGCCTATTCGCTCGGCCACGACCTGCACCGGCTGGATGCCGCCTACGACCGCGGCGCGCGCTACGTCGGGCTGGTGCATGTGGGCAACAACGACCTGTGCACCAGCTCGCTGCCGGACAAGGACAACGGCGAGCCGGCGATGAACAGCAAGGGCGACCATGGCATGACCGACTTCGGCCGCCAGGTGGTCGCGCGCGCCAACGCGCTCGGCATGATGGTCGATGTCTCGCATGCCTCGGACGCCTGCGTGCGTGACGCGCTCGCCGTATCCAGGGCGCCACTCATCGCCTCCCATTCGGGCGCCCGCGCCGTGCTTGACCATCCGCGCAACCTGCCCGACGACCTGCTGCGCGCGATCGCTGCCAAGGGCGGCGTGATCCAGGCGGTGGCCTACAAGGAGTTCCTCAAGAACGACCCGGGCCGCGAAGCGGCGGAGAAGAAATTGCAGGCCGAGGTCGCGCACGCGGCCGGCGACAAGGAATACGACAGCGACAAGCACGATTACCTGCCGGCGATGGCCGCGGGCATGGCGAAGATCCAGCAGGAATTCCCGCTCCCCACGGTCGAGGATTACGCCAAGCAGATCCGCCACATTGCGGATGTGGCCGGCATCGATCACGTCGGCATCGCCTCGGATTTCGACGGCGGCGGCGGCATCACCGGCTGGAAGGACGCCAGCGAGACCCGCAACGTCGCCGCCGCGCTGCGCCGTGCCGGATTCAGCGACGCCGACATCGCCAAGGTCTGGGGCGGCAACCTGCTGCGCGTGTGGCACGAGGTGGAGCGCGATGCGCGGCACTGAGCGCCCTGGCGCACCGAAAAGCCTCGCTCTCGCCCTGCTCGTCACGGCCTGCCTGGCGGGCAGCGCGCAGGCCTCGCCCATCCAGCCTCCGGCTGGAAGGACTTTCGACCCGGTCGTCGATGCGGTCGTCGCCCGCTACCATCTGCCGGGCATTGCGGTGGGCGTGATCGAAAACGGCCAGGTCACCTACATCGCCACCCGCGGCGAAACCGTCGCCGGCTCCGGCGAAAGGATCACCCCGCGGACGCTCTTCAAGATCGCCTCCAACAGCAAGGCGATGACCACCGCGCTGCTCGGGCGGCTGGTCGACAAGGGCGAGCTCGCCTGGGACGACCCGGTCACGAAATACCTGCCCGACTTCCGCATGTCCGACCCGTGGGTCACGAAGCACATGCGCGTGGGCGACCTGCTCACCCACTCCAGCGGCCTGCCCGAAGGCGGCGGCGACCTGATGCTGTGGCCCGAGCCGAACGCCTTCACGCGCCAGGACATCATTCACGGGCTGCGCTACATCAAGCCCGGCTACAGCTTCCGCTCGCAGTACCAGTACGACAACCTGCTCTACGTGGTGGCCGGCGAAGTCGCCGCGGCCGCCGGCGGCGCGCCCTACGAGGAGCTGATGCACCGCGAGGTGTTCCAGCCGCTGGGATTGTCCCGCTGCCAGGTCGGCACGTGGAACCGCGAGCAGGTCGGCAACGTGGCCCAGCCGCACTACCGCAAGGACGGCCAGAACCTGCCCATGCGCCAGGACGGCGCGGTTATTCCCGCGATCACCTCCGACCCGGCAGGCGGCATCCGCTGCGATCTCACCGACATGCTGAGCTGGGCACGGAACTGGCTGACGCCCACGCCTGCGCAGTTGAAGTGGCTTTCTTCCACCCAGCGCGAGGTGCTGCAGTCGCCGCACATGCTGATCCCGGTGTCCAACCAGCGCCGCGCCTGGGACCACAGCCACGTGATGGCCTACGGCTACGGCTGGCGCATGGCCGACGTGGACGGAACCTGGGTGGTCTGGCACACCGGCACGCTGGGCGGCATGTATTCGATGCTGGCGCTGTTGCCCGATCGCCGGAGCGGCTTCGTATTCATGATCAATGGCGAGGCCGAGGACGCACGCACCGTGCTGGGCGAGGTGCTGACCAAGCACTTCACCGCGCCCGACGGCGGCCACGGCGTGGCGTGGTACGCCGACGCGCTCGACCACGACGCGGCACAGCGTCCCGCCGCCGCGCGTCCGCCCGACACCGACGCGGCCACTGCCGTGGCGCCGACCGGCTTCGCCTGGAGTGGCCGCTACCGCGACCCGTGGTTCGGCGAGATCACGCTGTGCCCGCGCGGGGATCGCGTCGAATGGGCCTCGCGCAAGTCGCCGCACATGCACGGCACGGTCAAGCACCTGGACGCGCGCTACCTGGTGCACTGGGACGACCCGGCCGTGGACCTGGATGCCTGGCTCGACCCCCATGCCGGCTCGCCGCCCACGCTCACCATGGCCAAGCTCGATCCCGAGGGCGACTTCAGCTCGGACTACGAGGATCTGCACTTCGAGCGCATCGGAGATTGCCCATGAGACGCCTCATCGCACTTGCAGGAGCGCACCCTCTGCGCGGCCGGGCAGAGCGGAATGGCCGGGTCGCGCACAGGGTGCGCTCCTGCTGTCGGATCGCACTGGCATGCGCATGGGTGCTGTCGATGCCGGCGCCCGCCAAGGACACCGTCACGCTCTCCCCCGCCCCGACCGCCGCCGCAGCCGACCTGGTCGACATCCGTACCCTCGTGCCCGACATCGCCCAGGACATCAAGTACGCCGGCCATGACAACTTCGTCGGCTCGCCGGTGGACGGCTATCTCGCGCCCAAGTGCCTGCTCAAGCGCCCCGTGGCCGAGGCGCTGGCACGCGTCGAGCATGCATTGCGCGCGACGCACCAGCGCCTGAAGCTGTGGGACTGCTACCGCCCCGCGCGGGCCGTGGCGCACTTCGTGCGCTGGGCGCACGACCTGTCCGACCAGCACACCAAGGCTGCGCACTATCCGCGGCTGGACAAGTCCGTGCTGCTGGGCGACTACATCGCGCCGGTGTCGGGACACAGTCGCGGCGGCACGGCCGACCTCACGATGGAGCAGTGTGACGACCACGGCAGCCGCTGCAAGGCACTGGACATGGGCACGCCGTTCGACTTCTTCGACGTGCGCGCGCACACCGATGCCCCGGACGTCACGCCCGCGCAGCACGCCAACCGGCTGCGCCTGCGCGCGGCGATGGAGCGCGAGGGCTTCAAGAACTACCCGCTGGAGTGGTGGCACTACACCTGGGCCCGCGAGCCTACACCGCACGTGATCTACGACGTGCCGGTGAGGTAGGTCTTCCCGCGGCACGCGGCTGAACCCCTCTGCCCTCGGGAGGGTGGTCAAGTTCAACGCACGGAGAAACGCATGCGCATCGCCCTGCTGTTCGCTTCGATCTTCTTTGCCGGCTCGGTCAACGCGACCGATGCCGTGCAGAACGCCGACCGCCTGATGCACGACTACCGGGGCGACGTCCCCGGCGCCGCCCTGCTCGTGCTCAAGGACGGCAACCCACTCCTGCGCAAGGGCTATGGCCTGGCCGATCTCGAACAGCATGCGCAGGTCACGCCGCACACCGATTTCCGCCTCGCTTCGGTGAGCAAGCAGTTCACCGCCGCGGCGATCCTGCTGCTGGCCGAGGACGGCAAGCTCAAGCTCGATGATTCGATCCGTCACTGGCTGCCCTCGCTGCCGGCGAGCACCGACAAGGTCACCTTGCGCCAGTTGCTCAGCCACACCGGCGGCCTGATCGACTACGAGGACCTCATGCCTCCCGATCAGACCGCCCAGCTCAACGACCAGGACGTGTTGCGGCTGCTTTCGGCCACGTCGCGCAGCTACTTCGCGCCGGGCACGGCCTATCGCTACAGCAATTCCGGTTACGTGCTGCTCGGACTGGTGGTGGAAAAGGCCTCCGGCAAGACCCTGCAGGACTTCCTCGCGCAGCGCATCTTCCAGCCGCTGCACATGGACCACACGCTGCTCTACGTGCACGACGACAAGGCCATACCCAACCGCGCCTACGGCTACAGCTGGACCAAGGGGCGCTGGCTGCGCACCGACCAGAGCCTCACCTCCGCCACCCGCGGGGACGGCGGCATCTACTCGAACATCGACGACCTCGCCAAATGGGACGCCGCGCTCTACGACGACCGCCTGCTCAGCGACGCCTCGCGCAAGGCCGCCTTCAGCCCGCACGCCAAGGTCACCGGCGAGCCCTACGAAGCGGACTACGGCTACGGCTGGCGCATCACCGGCGACACGTTGTGGCACTCGGGCGAGAGCATCGGCTTCCGCAATGTGATCGTGCGCTGGCCGAAGCAGCACCTCACCGTCATCCTGCTCAGCAACCGCAACGAGCCGGAGCCGTACCAGACGGCGCTGAAGATCGCGCAGCCGTTCCTGGCGCACTGACGCGCAGGCACGCCCGCGCGCAGAGCTACAGCAAGGCCAGCTGTTGCGGCTCGCCGCCGGACGGCACGCTCGCGAGCCGGTCGGCCAGGCCGCCGGCGCGGCGGACCGGCAATGCCAGCGCCGCGCGCAGCGTCGCCTCGCCCGCCCACAGCTCCACCACCTGCCGCGCACGCGACACGCCGGTGTAAAGCAGCTGGCGCGACAGGATGCGATGGGCGGGATCCGGCGGCAGCAGCACCGCCACGCGGGCGTATTCGGAGCCCTGCGACTTGTGGATGGTGATCGCGAACGCGCTCTCATGTGCCGGCAACGCACCGGGGCTGAAGCTGCGCACGCCGGCCAGGCCGTCGCTGCCTGCGCTTTCGAACCACACGCGCAGCCGCCCTTCGGCGTCGGCCAGGCACAGGCCCACGTCACCATTGAACAGCCGGCTGGCGTAGTCGTTGCGGGTGATCAGCACGGCACGCCCCGGATACCAAACGCGGTCGGCCGCCATGTTCCAGCGGCGCTTGAGGCGCTGCTCGATCAGCGCGCTGGCAGCGAGCGCGCCGAACTCCCCCTCGCGCAGCGCGCACAGCAATTGACGCGAGCCGAGCGCGCGCAGCGCCGCGAGCGCCGTGGTCACCTGCGCGGGATCGACCGCATCGCCGTTCGCCACCGGCAGCGCCGGATGGATCGGCAATGCCGCGAGCGCATCGGCCCACGCCTCGATCGCCTGCCGCAGGGACGATCCCCCGGCCAACGGCTGCCGTATCACCTGATCGCCGAAAGTGGCCTCCAGCGCCGCAGTGTCGCCGGCGCGCACGGCACGGTTGAGCGAGACCAGCGGCAGCTCCGCGCGGAAGCTGTGTTCCAGCCGCACCAGCGCGGGGGAGCGCTCGGCTTCCAGCACCGCGACCAGATCCATCAGCACTGAGCCGGCAGCGACTGACGTGAGCTGGTCGGCATCGCCGACCAGGATCAGCGTGGCGTCCGGGCGCACCGCGTCGAGCAGGGCGCGCAGGAGGCCGAGATCGACCATCGATGCCTCGTCGACCACCACTACGTCGGCCGCCAGCGGATGCTCGCGGTCGCGGCCGAAGCGGTGGCTGCGCGGGCTGTAGCCGAGCAGGCGGTGCAGGGTCAGCGCCTCGGTGTCCGGAATGCGCTCCAGCAGCGGCTGCCAGTCGCCCGGCAGCGGCGCGCGTGGATGATCGAGCAGTCCCTGCTTTCCCGCGCGCAGCGACTGCAGCAGGCGCTGCGCGGCCTTGCCGGTGGGCGCGGCGACGGCCATGCGCAACGGCTGCGCCGCCCGGCGCTGGAGCATCAGCAGCATGCGCAGCACGGTGGTGGTCTTGCCCGTACCCGGTCCGCCAGTCAACACGAACAGGCGCCGCCCGGCGACGCCGCGCACGGCCTCGCGCTGGCGCTGCACCGCGGCGCCACGCTCGCCGTGGAACAGCACGTCCAGCGCGTCGTCATCGGCCACGCCCGGCTGGCCGTCGCGCAGGCGCTGGTGGATCAGCGCGGCGACCGCCAGTTCGTCGGCATAGTTGCGCCGCAGGTACAGGCGACCGGCTCCGTCCAGCACGAAGGGAGTGACCCCGGCACCGTCGCCCACCAGCGCTTCGTCGCGCAGCGCCTCGACCTCGTCCCGCGCGGGCGGCTCCAGTCCATGACGACCGGCTTCCCCGCCCAGCAGCGGTAACGCGGTGTCGCCGGCGCCGTCGGCGAACGAGGCCCACGCCGCCAGCGCCGCCAGCCGTGGTGAGCCGCCGTGCGCGCGTACCCAGCGCCACAGCGTGCGGTCGAGCGGGCGCCAGGCCGCCTCGATGGGTTCATCGCCGCGGAGGCGGAAATCGAAGTGGGTCATGGCTGGTTCCGCCTCGCGCCTAGCTCCCTCTCCCCTCCGGGGAGAGGGCGCAGGTCCCGCCGGTTTGGGTGACTAGCGCACGTCATGCCGGCTCTCCCACGCGTGCCGCCAGCACGCCGTCGACGGCGTCCAGCAGCGCATCGTCGAAACGCTGCCGCCACACGCCCGCGCCCGGGGCCAGGCCGACCGCGCGCACGAACAGGTAGATCGCTTCGCCCAGGTGCGCCTCGCGCCGATACGTCGGCAGGCGCTGGCGCAGCAGGCGGTCCAGCGCCACCGTGTAGAGCAGTGCCTGGAAGCGGTAGTAATGCGCGTCCATCGCGGCCGGCAGGCGCTCGGGTGCATAAGCATCCAGCCGCTCGCCCAGCCAGTTGCTCTTGTAGTCGAGCACGTGGAAGCGCCCGGCATGCTCGAACACCAGGTCGATCTTGCCGGTCATCAGCCCGCGCAGGGCGCCGAACGGGGCGCGCGGTACCAGCGCCGGTTCGCCATGCCGCGCGCACGCCTCGCGCAGCGCGTCCAGCGAGACCGCGTCGAGCAGGTAGTGGAACGCCATCTCCGCACGCAGCGCCGAAACCGGCAGCGCCCCCAGCGACAGGCCGGGCAGAAGCGGTGCATCGAGCGTCGCCTGCACCCGCGCCGCCAACCGGCGCACTAGCACCTCGGCCGGTTCCTCGCCGCGTCTCACGCCGGCTTCGTGCAGGCACCGCGCGACCAGTGCGTGCTGCTGAATCACCGGCACGCCGACCTCGCGGTGCTCGAATACCGCGTGCATCGCGTTGCCGAATTCGGCGCCGCGCCAGGGTGCCAGCGCGAGCAATGCCGGTTCGCCGGGCGCAGGCGCCGGCAGCATGTCCGCGCCAGCTTCGTCGGTCAGGTCCGGCGCCTCCGTGGCGGCCGCCTCGTCGCTCGCCGACTGCTCTTCGAGGGCACCGACGGCTTCGACCCGGGCCAGCGTGGAGAAGCTGTGCAACTGCTGCATCGGGCGCGGCGGCGGCGGCGCGAGAGCCTGGCGCGCGTGCGTCGCCGCCGGAACGGCGGCGGGGATCGCCGGATAGGGCCAGGGCCAATCATCGGCCAGCCAGGCCATGTGCTGCGCCGCTGCGGCCACGTTCGCGGCGAGCAGGCGCTCGACGGTGGCGTCCAGCGCGGAGCGCGCCGGGTCGGCCGGCGGGCGCTTCACGCTGCCATTGGTCGGGCGCTCCGGGTTCAGCACGTACACGTGGCAGGCGAGCTCGGCGCGGGTCAGCGCCACGTAGAACACGCGGAAGCGTTCGTCCTGGTCCTCCGCCGCCACTTCGCCACAGGCATCGGCGTGGCCGGGGCCGCCGAGCACCAGCTCGCGCCCGCCGGTAGCGGGGTCGTAGCGCAGCGGCAATTTTTCTTCGCGGCCCTCCTGCGCCCACATCAGCGGTAGCAGCACCAGCGGGAACTCCAGGCCCTTGCTGGCGTGCAGCGTCATCAGGCGCACACGGCGTGCGTCGGATTCGATGCGCAGCTGCTGCTCCTCCGCCGCGTCGTCGCTTGCCGCGCCCTCGCCGCCGCGTTGCTGGGCCAGCCACGCGAGCAGCTGCTCGCGGCCGGGATGTTCGTCCTCGGCCTGCTGCAGGAGTTCGCCCAGGTGGCGAAGGTCGGTCAGCGCGCGCTCGCCCGCGGGCGTGGCCAGCAGGGCCGGTGCGGCGTGGTGGAGCAGCGACTGCACCACCGCCAGCACGCCTTCTTCGCGCCACTGCCGGTGCCAAAGCGCAAAGCGTTGTTCGTGGCGCGCCCAGTCGTCGGGCCGGTCGCGCAGCGCGGCCAGTTCCGCCAGCCCGACGCCGAGCAGGCGCGTGGCCAGCGCCGCGCGCAACGCGCCCTCGTCGCCCGGCTGGTCGACCGCGTAGAGCACGACCTGCAGCTCGCGCGCCAGCGCCGTGGCGAACACGCTGCTGCGTCCCGCACCGACGCACGGCACGTGCCGCTCGCGAAGGCGCTCTCGCAGGCTGGCAACGTGATCGTTGGTCGGCAGCAGCACCGCGATGTCGCCCGGCCGCAGCGGCTTGTCGTCGATCTGCCAGTCGTCCGCGAGCAGTTGCGCGACGTGGTTGGCGCAGGCATCCAGGGCGAAGGCGATGCGCGCGTCCTTGTTGACCGGCAGCTCGGCGCACAGGTGCAGCGCGAGCGGGTGCGCAACCACCTCGCCACGATGGCGCAGCACGCGTGCCGGGCGTCCCGCGCTGACCGGCTCGTAGGCAATGGCGTCCTCGGCGCGTTGCGAAAGCGCGGGCCCGGCCAGTGCATACAGCTCGTTGAAGCCTTCGACCAAGGCTCCGGAAGAGCGGAAGTTGCGGTCCAGGCGCAGCTCGGCGTCGACGTCCTGGCGGGCGGACAGGTAGGCATGGATGTCGCCGCCGCGGAAGCGGTAGATCGCCTGCTTCGGGTCGCCGATCATCACCAGCCGCCCGCGCGTGGCGCCTTCGTCGTCGCGGTAGATGCGGTCGAGGATCGCGTACTGCTGCTGGTCGGTGTCCTGGAATTCGTCCACCAGCGCCACCGGCCATTCGCGGAACAACCGGTCGGCGAGCACGCCGCCGCGGGTGGCCAGCGCATGGTGTACCTGGGCGATCAGCTCGTCGAAGGTGAGCTGGCCGCGCTCGCGCAGGTGTGCGTCGCGGCGCGCGAGCAGGTCTTCGCGATAGTGGGCAAGAGCGGCGCTGCGCGCGGGCAGGTCCGGATCGGCGAGCACGGCGGCGGCACGCCGGGCGAAGGCGAGCACCTCGCTTCCTTGCGCCGCCTCCACGAAGGCCGGCTTGAGTTGCGTGTCCAGCGGCTTGCCGAGTGCATCGGACAGATCCGGCAAGGGAGTCGAGTGGTCGCCAGCCTCGAGGTACTCGGCGAGCTTGCGCAGCGCGGTCAGCAGCGCGCTGTTGCTTCGCTTGAACGGCGTGCCGTCACCGATGAAGTCGCGGATCGCCTGCGCCTGCTCCGGCTGCATCAGTTCGGCGGTCTCGCCGCCGGCTTCGACTCGCACGCGCACGCCGGGCCGCATCACCGCGCGCAGCGTGCGGCGCAGCTTGTCCAAACCCTGCCGCCACCAGGCGAGGTCACCCGGCGCGAGTTCGCCGGCGGACTGGCCGAGCCGCCGCCACAGGTCGTCGATCAGTTCGTCGTCCAGCGCGCGGCCGGGCACCAGCTCGCCCAGCCGGAAGGCGCTGCCGCATTCGAACGGGAAGTCGGTGAGGATGCGCCGGCACAGCCCGTGCAGCGTGCCGACCGGCGCGAGATCGAGGTCGGCCTGCGCCAGCCGCAGGCGCAAGGCGTCGGCGGCGGCGCGCGACGGATCGTCGGCCCAGCGCGCCTGCAGCCACGCCGCGTCCGCGCCATCGGCCGGCGCGCCGGGCGACTGCGCCAGCCGCTCCGCGGCGCGCAGCTTCGCGCGCAGGCGTTCGCGCAACTCCTGGGCTGCCGCGTCGGTAAAGGTGGTCACCACGATCTGGCGCGGGCTCAGCGACTGCTCCAGCAGCAGCCGCAGGTACAGCACCGCGATGGTCCAGGTCTTGCCGGTGCCCGCGCTCGCCTCGATCAGGCAGCGGCCACCCTGCCGCGGCGCGTGCGCCAACGGCAGCTCGCGCCAGTCATGCACGCGCAGCGGCGCGCTCATGCGGGCACGCCCAGTTCGATCAGCCGCGACAGCCGCGCGGCGGTATCCAGCAGCGCCACGTATTCGGGCTGGCCGGGTTCGAAGCGCACGTCGCCGGCGAGCAGGCGCGCGTAGCCCGGCGCGTAGTCGCACTCGCCGTGGCTGCGGTCGTTGCCCAGCCAGGAGGTGAAGTTCGGCGGCTTGTCGCCACTCAGGCACTGCGCCACGGCCCAGCTGGTGCGCGGGAAGTAGCGCGCGGGCTGGCGCTGGGCCTCGCGCCACAGGTCGAGCAACACAGCCAGACGCGATTCCAGATCCGCGCGCAGCGTGCCCTGTTCGTCGGGCGAGGCACCGACCAGCGCCGCGTCCCACGCGTTGATGTGTTCCTGCCAGGGATGTTCGCCCTCGGCGAGCAGGCACAGGCGCACCGGCGTGTCGGCCGGCGTGACCAGGCGCAGCAGTGCCCATTCGATGAACAGCGGCAGGCGCTCGCGGAAACCCAGCTCGCCCTCCTTCCGGCCGACGAAGAGCTCGAACACCCAGCGCGTGCCCGCGTGCTGGTGGACGCGCCCGAGCTCGCCCTCGACGCGCGCGCCGCCGACGTCCAGCTCAAGCGCGACAGGCAGGTGGGGCGGCAGGCCGTCGGCAAACAGCGGATGCTGGCGGGCCACTTCCAGCAGCGCCTGCGCGCGCTCGCGTTCGGTGGTCCACGCGGCGATCCCGCTGCGACCCGGCGGCAGCAAGCCGGTCAGGCGCAGCCATTCGGGCGGTTCGGCCGGCAGCACCAGCCCGGCCTCCAGCGCATCGAGCAGCAGGCGCCGGCCGACCCGGTCCAGTGCCTCGAACTTTGGTTCCAGCGGCTCGCTCTCGCGCAGGCGGTCCTCGTCCAGCGCATCCAGGCGGACGTCCAGACGCCCGCGCAGCAGTTGCCGGGCCGGATCGCGGTACCAGGCCAGCAGCTCGCGCAGCGGGACCGGTGCTTCCAGCGGCAGCACGTCGAGCGTGTCAGTGCCGACCAGGAAGCCGGCGCGTCGGTCGCCCGGCACCATCGCGGCGAACGCGGACTGGTAGGAAAACAGCCGCGGATCGCTGCCGTCGAAATAGCGCGCGTCGAACGGCTGCAGCGGATGGCGCACGCGCCAGGGACGGCGCACCGGCGCGGCAGGGTCCTCGGCGCGCGCCTTGTCGTCGGCGTCGGTAGGCACGTCGGCCAGCCCCGCCTGCGCGTCGAGCAGGGCGAGCAGTTCGGCCAGCGGCGCGGCCGGATTGCGCGGCTTGCCGTCGCGCACGCCCTCGCCCAGGTAGGACAGGTGCAGCGCATCGCGCGCGGCCATCACCGTTTCCAGGAACAGGTAGCGGTCGTCGCTGCGCACGTCGCGATCGCCCAGCCGCGGATGGCGCAGCATGAGGTCCAGGCCGGCGTCGCTGGCGCTGCGCGGGAACTCGCCGTCGTTCAGGCCGACCACGGCGATCACGCGGAACGGGATCGCACGCTGGGGCACCATGCCGCAGAAGGTGATGCCGCCGAGCAGGAAGCGTTGGCGCTCGGGCGTGGCCGCGAGCCGTTCGCGCAGCACCTCGCGCATCACGGTGAAGTCCAGCTCCGGGTCCAGGCCGCTGTCTTCGGTTTCCGCGACGGTCGCGCGGATCATGCGGCGCAGCAGGCCCATCGCCTCATGGCCGGCATGGTCGCCCGCGTCGACCCGGAACAGCCCGTCGAGCAGCGACTCCAGCCGCGTGGCCCACGCCGAGGCGCTGCGAGGCTGGGCGGCATCGCGATGCAGTGCGGCCAATTCCTGCAGCAGGCGGTCAAGCGCGCCGAGCGCAGCCGCTTGCGGACCGTGCGCGCCGGCGACCGGCGACAGCTCGCCATCGGGCAAGGCCGCGATCGCGTCCTCGCCCATCACGTAGCCGGCCAGCAGGCGGTCCATGCCCCAGGCGAAGGTGTATTCCTCGATGCCGGGCACGCCGAAGGCCTCGCGCCAGTCGCCGTCCAGGCCCCAGGCCACGCGCGCCTCGCCCAGCCACTGGCCGAGCAGGTCCACCGCGCTTTCGTCCAGGCCGAGCGCGGCGGCGATCGGCGGCGTCTGCAGGAAGTCCAGCACCTGCGGCGCGGTGAGGCGCGACTGCGGCGTGTCGAGCAGGCGATCGAACGCGGCGAGAAGCGGATGCACGCGCGCCACCGCGACGTCGGCCAGGTGGTAGGGCAGCGGCCCGTGCGCGCGGCCGGGTTCGCCGAACACCGCCGGCAGCAGCGGCACGTACGCGCCGATGTCGGGCGCCATCACCACGATGTCGGCCGGCTGCAACGTGGGGTCGCGGGCCAGGGCGTCGAGCAGCACGTCGCGCAGCACTTCCAGTTCGCGCAGGCGGGTGTGGCACAGGTGCACGCGCAGCGAGCGGTCGTGCATCGCATCGCCATGCCCCGGCTGCAGCAGCGCGGGGTCCAGGCGGCGGATGCTTTCCTGCAGGCGGTGCAGCAGCGAGAGCCGGGCTGGCGCGTGCGCGTCCTCGTCCTGCCAGTGGCGCACGTCCAGGCGGATCTCGGCCTGGCCCGAGAGGGCCAGCATGAAGTGCTGGCCCAGGCGTCCCCAGTCGGCGAGCAGCGGGTGGCCCATGCGCTCGAGGAACCAGCCCTCCTCGCGTTCGCCCTCGTCCAGGCGGCGGGCGAGCTCGCGCAGCTGCGCGCGTTCGCCGCGCAGGCCGGCCCAATACTCGCGGCAGGGATCGGGCACGTAGAGCACCACCAGCCGGTGCCGTGCCACCGCGGCGAGCACGGCCAGTTCCGCCGGCGCGAGGTGGCTGATGCCGAACACGTGCAGCGGTTCGCGCGGCAGGCTGGCGGGCGCGTCGCGCTGCAGCTTCTGCAGCAGTTCGCCCAGCACTTCGGCGCGGTGCGGCTTGTCGATCGCCCGGCGCAACGCGCGCCACAGTGGCGCGAGGAAGCTGCGCTCGGGCACGTCGTCGCGGCCGGCCTGCCAGGCACGCAGCCAGTCCGGCCGGTAGACCAGGTATTGCGAGTAGAGCCGGGCGAGGCGGTCGGCGAGCTGGTAGCGGCGGCGCGCCGGATCGCCGCCGGCGAGGTAGCCGCGCAGCTGCGCATCGTCGATCGCGTCCAGCATGGCGTGGATGCGCCAGCGCAGCCGCTCGCGGCGATACGGCGCGAGGGCCACGGCCGATTCGCCCAGCAGCATGCGCGCCAGGTCGTCCAGCCACGCGCTGGGCAGGCGGATGTCGAGGTTGGCCACGATCCCACCCGGCCCGCGGGCGCGGGCCAGCGCCGCGGAGAGCCACTGGCGCATGCCAGGATGCGCCGCGATCACCGTCTGCGGCGCCAGCACGTTGGCCGGCGGCACCGCGTCGAGCAACTGCACCAGCGGATCGAGCAGCGCTTCCAGGCGGCTGGCACGGATCACGGCCAGGCCACGGGTGAGGTCGTCGAGGGGAAGTGCTGCCATGCGCCGATGATAGCCGCCCAAGGTCGCATGCCCTGCGACCCGCGACGGCCTGAATGCTCAGTCGGCGTCCTGTCTCGCCGCGGGCGGCGGGAAGGCGAGCACCTGTTCGGTATAGGTCTCCACCAGCGCACTGAACGGGCGGCCTTGCGCATCCTCCAGCAGGGCGCGGTGTTGCAGGAGGTGGTGCGGCAGGGCAAGCGGCTGTTCGGTGGCCGCCGGAAGGCCGTGCATCTCCCAGCCCTGCGGCAGCGGCGACCACAGCAGTTGCGCGGAAAGCGTGTGGCGGCGGAAGTGCAACGGCGCGACCACCTTGCCAAACGGTGTGTCGCCGTGTTCGAGCGCATGGTTCATCGCGGCGGTGAGGCGACCTGGCAGGTACCAGTTGTCCGCCTCGGACAGCACGCGGCCGCCGCAGGCGAGCTGCACGCGACGGTAGCGCACCGGCGTGCCCGCACCGATACCGAGTGCGCGCCGCAGGTCCTCGGGCAGCGGCCTGTCCGCCTTGCGGTCGCGCCGGGCAATCACCGTCGGCGCGGCCGCCAACCGGTGCGCGCCGCACCAGCGTTCCAGCGTGAGGGTGGCGCTCGGATGGCTGAGCAGGTCCGCGTTGAGCGTCTGCAACAACGCCAACGCCTCGGTTCGCGCGAGTGGCGTGTCCGGCCAGTCGCCTGCCAGGGTGGCGGCCGGCATCAGCATGCCGAGCAACAGGACGGCCAGGCATCGCGTGCCCGACAGCCTGGGAACCCTGTGCCGTGGCTTGTCGCGCTGCATGTGTCTTCCCGTGAACGGCCGGACCGGAAGTGTAGCGAGACCCGCTACACCTCCAGCCGATCCTGCGGCCGCGCCACCACCGCGTACAGCGCCGGCATCAGGAACACGCTGATCAGCAGGCGCGTGAACAGGCCGCTGACGATCACCAGCGCGAACGGCCGCTGCGTGTCGGTGCCCACGCCGGTGGCGAGCGCCGCCGGCAGGAGGCCGAGCGCGGCGACCAGCGCGGTCATCATGATCGGG
The DNA here is from genome assembly GCF_021117405.1 of Frateuria edaphi. Lineage (NCBI taxonomy): Bacteria > Pseudomonadati > Pseudomonadota > Gammaproteobacteria > Lysobacterales > Rhodanobacteraceae > Frateuria > Frateuria edaphi. Next base: position 258,954 of record NZ_CP088251.1, on the reverse strand, counting down.
CGCAGGCGCAGGATCGCGCCTTCGCGGACCGCCTCCGCCAGCGGCGTGCCGTTGCGCCGCAGCTCGTTGACGTAGGAGATGTACACCACCGCGGTCTGCACCGAGACGCCGAACAGTGCGAGGAAGCCGATCCCCGAGGACACCGAGAACGGCGTCCCGGTCAGCCACAGCGCCAGCAGTCCGCCGACCGGTGCCGACAGGAGCACGCCGGCCACGGTGATGAGCGGGAACTTGAAGTTGCCATAAAGGGTGAACAGCAGCAGGAAGATCAGCGCCAGGGTCAGCGGCACGATCACGTTGAGCTGCGCGCGCGAGGCGGTGTACTCCGAATACTCGCCGCCCCAGTCGGCGCGGTAGCCCTGCGGCAGCTTGACCTGCCTGTTCACCTGGGCGATGGTGTCCTCCACCGCACCGGCCAGATCGCGGCCTTCCACCGAGAACTGGACGCCGATGTAGCGCGAGTCGTTCTCGCGGTAGATGAAGGCGGCGCCGTCGGTCACCTGGATGTGCGCCAGCGTCCTGAGCGGGATCTGCTGTCCGCCTGGCGTGGCGACCAGGATGTTGCCGATCGCCTCGGGACCGTCGCGGTAGGGCTTGTCCAGCCGCACGACCAGGTCGAACTGCTTCTCGCCCTGGATCACCTGCGTGGCGACGTCGCCGCCGATGGCGGTCTGGATCAGCCCGTTGATGTCGTCCACGTTGAGCCCGTAGCGGGCGATCGCGGCGCGGTCGACGACGATGCTCAGCGACGGTTGGCCGAGCTCCTGCACCAGCGTCACGTCATGGATCCCGCGGACATGCTCGAGCACGTGCTTGATCGCCTTGCCCTTGGTTTCCAGCGTGCCGAGGTCCGGGCCGAACACCTTCACCGCCAGCGCGCTCTTGAGGCCCGTCTCGGCCTCGTCGACCGCATCCTCGGCCGGCTGGGTGTAGTTGAAGATGATGCCGGGGAAAGCGGCCAGCTTCTTGTTGATCGCCGCCGTCAGTTCGGCCTTGGTGCGGTAGGCGCCGTGCCATTGGTCGTACGGCTTGAGCGCCACGTAGAACTCGACGTTGAAGAAGCCGGTGGCGTCGGTGCCGTCATCCGGGCGTCCGAGCTCGGAGGCCACCGTGGTGACCTCGGGGAACGAGTGCAGGATGTCGCGGATCTGCGGCGTGATCTTGGCCGACTCGTCGAACGAGATGGTGTAGGGCATGGTCGCGCGCACCCACAGCGCGCCTTCGTCCAGGTGCGGCATGAACTCCGCGCCGATCGCGGGAATCAGCAACAGCGAGGCGCCCAGCAGAAGCACCGAAGCGATGATGGTGCCGCGCGCGTGCGCGAGACAGACGTCCAGGCCTTTCGCGTAGGAGCGTTTGATCGCCTCGAAGATCGCGTTGCGCCGCTCGCGCACGCCCTTGCGCATGAACCACGAGCACAACACCGGCAGCAGCGTCAGCGTGACGATCAGCGAGCCGGCCAGGGCGAACACCATGGTGTCGGCCATCGGCTTGAAGAGCGTGCCGGAGGGACCGGACAGCACGTAGATCGGCAGGAAGCTGACCACGATCACCGCCACCGCGTAGAACAGCGGGCGGTCCACCTCGGCGGCGGCGTCGCGGATGACCTCGATGACATCGAAGTCGCCGCCCTCGCGGTCGGCGATCTGGCGGTAGATGTTCTCCACCATCACCACCGCCGCGTCGACCAGGATGCCGAAGTCCACCGCGCCGATCGACAGCAGGTTGGCCGAGGCGCCCTGCAGGTCCAGGCAGGCGAAGGCGAACAGCAGCGCCAGCGGGATGGTGGTGGCGACGATCAGGCCGGCGCGCACGTCGTAGAGGAAGAAGATCAGCACCACGACCACCAGCAGCATGCCGCGCACGAGGTTCTCGCGCACGATCTGCACGGTCAGCGCGACCAGGTCGCTGCGGTCGTAGAAGGCATGGACCTTGATGTCCGGCGGCAGGATGCGTTCGTTGAGTTCCTTCGTCTTCGCCTCGACGCGCTCGAGCACGTCCTGGGTCTTCTCGCCGGTGCGCAGGGAGATCACGCCCTCGACCGCGTCGTCCTGGTTCTCGTAGCCGAACTCGCCCAGCCGCGGTGCGATGCCGGTGGTCACGCGGCCGACGTCCCTGACCAGCACCGGCTTGCCGTCGTGCACGGCCAGCACCACGTTGCCGATGTCCTCCAGCGAGCGCAGGCGGCCTTCGCCGCGCACGTAATAGAACTGCCCGCCCTGCGCGTAGAAGCCGCCGCCGGCGTTGGCGTTGTTGGCCGCCAGCGCCGCCTGCACCTGCGTGGCGGTCAGGCCCACGCCGGCAAGCTTCAGCGGGTCGAGCAATACCTGATACTGCAAGGTGCCGCCGCCGAAGCCGGAATCGTCCGCCACGCCGGGCACGGCGCGATACTGCGGCTCGACCACCCAGTCCTCGAAGGTTTTCAGTTCGGTCGGCGTGCGATCGGAGCTCTGCAGCACGTAGCGGTAGATCAGCCCCGAAGGCGAGGACATCGGCGACACCGACGGCGCGGTGCCGTCGGGCAGCTCGAGGTCGCCCAGGCGGTTGAAGACTTCCTGGCGGTCCTGCGCGTAGTCGCTGCCGCTGGCGAAATTCAGGGTGACGTCGGACAGGCCGTACAGCGAGACCGAGCGCGTGCTGGTGGTCCTGGGGATGCCGGTCATGCCGCGCTCGACCGGCACGGTGATCAGTCGCTCGACCTCTTCGGCGGTATGCCCGGGCCATTGCGTGACGATGTCGACGCTGGGCGGCGAGAGGTCCGGGTACGCATCGACCGGCAGGCGTTGCAGTGCGCGGATGCCCGCGCCGACGAGCACCAGCGCCAGCAGCGCGACCAGGAAACGCTGCGCCAGTGATGCGCCGATGAGGCGGTTCATCAGCGACGCCGAGCGCGGCGGCATCGGGGGCAGGTGCTCGTTCATTGGTTCTGCATGAACTGGACGAACAGGCCACCCTGGGCGACCACGCGGTCGCCGGCGTGGAGTCCCTCGGACACCTGGTAGCGGTCGCCGGCGCGGTAGCCAAGCGTCACGCCGCGGCGGGCGAAGCTGCCATCGGGTTGCGCGACGTAGACGAACGGCAGGTTCTGTTCGTCGCGCAGGATCGCCGACGCCGGCACCAGCAAACCGCGTTCCGTCTGGCGCGACTGGATCTGCACGCGCACGTACATCTGCTTCTTCAGCCGGCCGCTGGCGTTGTCCACCAGCACGCGCACCGGGATCGCGCGCGTGTCCGGATCGACCACGGCGCCGATGTTGTCCACCGTGCCCTGCAGCGTGCCGGCGCCGCCGGCGTCGATGGCGGCGGGATTGCCCACGGCGACCCCGCCCGACTCGGACGGCGCCACCTGCGCCATCACCCACATGCGCGAGAGGTCGGCCACGGTGAAGCAGGCGGTGCTGCCGGCCTGCAGCAGTTGGCCGGGCGTGATGAGTTTCTCCGCCACGGTGCCCGCGACCGGCGCGCGGATCACCGCCTGGATGCGCGACAGCGGCTGGCCGGCCTGGATCGCCTTGATCGTGGGCGCATCGGCACCCAGCGCGAGCAGCGCCTGCAGCGCGGCGTCGCGGTCGGCGTCGGCGCTGGCGGCGTCGGCCTGGGCCTGCTCGAGCTCGCGTCGGGGCAGGCCTTCGTGTTCGCTCAGGTCGCGGTCCGCGTCGGCGAGACGGCGCGCGTTGCGCGCGACGACCAGCGCCTTGCCGTAGGCGCCCACGGCGGCGGCGAAGTCGGGCGAGTCGACGCGCGCCAGCGGCTGGCCCTTGGCGACGTGCTGGCCGGCGCTCACCAACAGTTGCGTGACCGGACCGGAGAACGGCGCCAGCACGCTGGTCGCCTGGTCGTTGTCGAAGTCGACCACGCCGGTCGCCTCGACCGCCTTGTGGAAGGGTGCGAGGGCCACCGTGTCGAGCGTGATGTGCTGGCGCTGCGCGGCGGTCAGCGTGGGGTTGTGCGGCGTATCGGCAGCGGGCGGCGCGGAGTCGTGCGAGCCGCAGCCGGCGAGCAGGCCGGCCAGCGCCAGCGTCGTGGCGGCAAGCCGCACGCGCGCCATCGCGCGAGCGTCAATGTTCATGGTCACCCTTGGTCAAAAGCGTGGTGGAAGCGGGAGGCGCATCGCCCTGCGTCAGGTCGGAGCGGTGCCACCAACCGCCACCGAGCGCCTGGAACAGCGCCACGGTGTCGGCATAGCGGCTGCCCTGCGCCTGCACCAGGCCGATGCGCGCCTGCAGCGCGGCCTGTTCGGCATTGAGCACGGCGAGATAGCCGGCGTAGCCGTCCTTCCACTGCCGCTGCGAAAGATCCAGTGTCACCTTGGCCGCCTGGTCGGCCGCGGCGGCGGCCTGGAGCGCCTGCGCGTCCTGCTGCAGCGCGGTCAGCGTGTCGGCGACGTCCTCGAAGGCGGCAAGCACAGCGCCGCGGTACTGCTCGGCCGCCTGCATATAGCCGGCCTTGGCGGCGCGCTCCTGGTGCCGGAGCGAGCCACCCTCGAACACGGGTGCGGCGAGCGCGGCGCCCAGCCCCCAGAAACCGGTGCCGGACTGGAACACCCGTCCGATCGCCAGCGCCGTGCTGCCGGCATCGGCGCTCAGCGTGAGGTTGGGCAGCCGGTTGGCGATGGCGATGCCGACCTGCGCACTGGCCGCGTGCAGGTTGGCCTGCGCCTGCAGCACGTCCGGCCGCTGCGCGACCAGCGCGGAGGGCAGGCTGAGCGGCAGTTCCTCGGGTAGCGTCAGGTCGGCCAACGCGAACGTCGCGCCTGCGCCTTCGCCCGGAAACTGGCCGGCCAGTACCGCCAGCCGGTGCTGCTGCTGCGCGAGCTGGGTGCGCAGCGACGGCAGCGAGGCGTTGACCTGAGCCAGCTGGGTTTCCTGCGCGGCCACGTCGAGCCGGCCGATGTACCCCTTGGCCAACTGGTAGCGCATGATCGAGAGCACGTGTGCGTCGATGCCGGCCAGCGCCTGCGTGGCCTGTACCTGGTCGCGCAACGACGCGGCCTGGATCGCCGTCACCGCCACGTTCGCCGCCAGCGCCATGTCGGTGGCGATCATCTCGTAGCGCGCGGCCTGTGCCTGCGCGTCGAGCGATTCGACCGTACGCCGGTTCAGGCCGAACACGTCGGGCATGTAGGAAACGCTGACCTGCGCGGACAGCAGGTTGTACAGCGAGGCGTTGGAACTGGGCACCGGCGCCAGCGCGCCCGGTGGATCCTGCTGGCGGTTGGCGGAGAGACCCACGCCCACGCTCGGGTAGTACGCGCCCCGCCCGGCCAACGCGTTTTCCCTCGCCGCCAGCAGCGCGGCCTGTGCGGCCTTGAGGTCGGGATTGTTGGCCAGCGCCTGCTTGATCAACGCGTCAAGCGGCTTGGAGTGGAAGAGCTGCCACCACTGTGCAGGAATGTCACCGCCCCGGTCGAAGTGCTGGGAGGCGCCGCCGGGAATACCGGCGCTCGCGACCGTCGCGCTCACCGGTGCGGCGGTGTAACCGCGGACGGTCGGCGCCGCCGGACGCTGGAAGTCCGGGCCCACTGTGCATCCGGCCAACAGGAGCGAGGCCAGCACGGCAGTGGACGGCTTGATCATGCGATGCGGTTTCGGCGGGAAACGAGGGCCGAAACGATATAACGTTGCAACCGGCATCCTCCCTGCCGAAAGTCATGGGCGGGAGCGAAAGTTCTTGCGTCGTGACGCGCCCTGAGCCGCGCGGGAAAGCAGAGCATGCTTCGTTTCGACAGTCGGGCGAGCACCGGACCCTCACCCAACCCTCTCCCCCAAGGGGAGAGGGAGCTCGATCGTCGGCACGTCCGCTGAGTCGGGGACGGTGACGTGCCCTCAGAGCCCTCTGGCCGCCTGCGCCACCGCTCGGAACAGCGCACGCCCCTTGTTCATCGTCTCCTCCCACTCGGCCGCGGGATCGGAGTCGTAGACGATGCCGGCGCCGGCCTGCACGTGCAGGCGGCCGTCCTGGATCACCGCGGTGCGGATGGCGATCGCGGTGTCCGCGTCGCCCCACCAGCCGATCCAGCCGATCGCGCCGGCGTAGATGTTGCGCTTGTAGGGTTCGAGCTCCTGGATGATTTCCAGCGCACGGATTTTCGGCGCGCCAGAGAGCGTGCCGGCGGGAAAGGTCGCCTTGAGCACGTCCATGTAGGACAGGCCCGGGCGTGCCGTGCCCTGCACCTGGGAGACGATGTGCATGACGTGCGAGTAGCGCTCGATCACGAACGATTCGCTCACCTCGACCGTGCCGGTGTCGCTGATGCGGCCGATGTCGTTGCGGCCCAGGTCGATCAGCATCACGTGCTCGGCGCGCTCCTTGGGATCGGCCAGCAGCTCGGCCTCCAGCGCCGCGTCTTCCGCTTCCGTGGCGCCACGCTTGCGCGTGCCGGCAAGCGGCCGCACGACGACCTTGCCGTCCTTCAAGCGCGCCAGGATTTCCGGCGAGGAGCCGACGATCTGCGTGTTCCCCAGATCGACGAAATACATGTACGGTGAAGGATTCAACGCACGCAGCGCGCGGTAGACATCGACCGGCCGCGCGTTGAAGCCCACGCTCAGGCGCTGCGAAGGCACCACCTGGAAGATATCGCCGGCGCGAATGTATTCCTTGGCCTTCTCCACCATCGCCTCGAACTCGGCCTTGGTGAAGGACGACTTGAAGTCGCTCTCGTCCAGCGCGGTGGACTGGGTCAGCTGCGGATAGGCCGCGCCGCCCTGGCGCAGGCGGTAGACCAGCGCGTCGAGCCGCCGCTGCGCCTTCGCGTAGGCCTGCGGCTGCGCGGGGTCGGCGTGCACGATGAGGTACAGGCGGCCTTTGAGGTTGTCGAACACGGCCACTTCCTCGGCCAGCATCAGCAGCACGTCGGGGGTGCCCAGCTCGTCCGGCCGGTCCCACTGCGCCAGGCGCGGTTCGATGTAGCCGATCGTCTCGAAGCCGAAGTAGCCGACCAGGCCGCCGGTGAAGGCGGGCAGTTCGGGCAGGCGCGGCACCGAGTACTGCGCGCGCAGCGTTTCGATTTCGCCCAGCGGGTCCTCGAGGTGGCGGCGCTCGATGACCTCGCCGGCATCCTCCACTTCCAGCTCGTGCCCGCGCAGGCGGTACACGCGCCTGGCCGGCAGGCCGATGATCGAATAGCGCCCCCAGGTGGCGCCGCCCTCGACCGATTCGAACAAGAAGGTGTAGGGCCCGTCGGCGAGCTTCAGGTACACCGACAGCGGCGTGTCGAGGTCGGAGAACACCTCGCGCACCAGCGGGATGCGCGTATGGCCCTGGGCGGCCAGCGCGTCGAATTGGTCTCGGGAGATCACGGGCTCAAGCATCGATATGGCGGCCCATCACGATAGCAGTCCATTCGCCGGCGGGCACCGTCGCTTGCGACCGCGCGAGACGCCCGCTTAATCTGCGCGCCGGGACAAGGGGAAAAAACATGGAACGTACCGATACGATGCCCGGGCTCATGGAGCGGGACGCCGGGCAGTGGCACAGGGAGGTGGCCGACCGCGCCGCCCTGCCGACGCCGCCCTCGCTGCACTGGGGCTGGGTGTTCCTGCTCAGCATCGTCACCCTCGGCATCTTCGCGATCGTCTGGCCGTTCATCCAGGCCAACTGGGTGCGCAAGATCGATCCGGAAAGCCGCGCGACGCCCATGCTGGGCGCCGCGCTGGCCTGCTATTTCGTCGGGTATTTCCTCGCCGCGGCCGGCGCCCCGGCCGACGAGGCATCGCCCACGACCACCATGGAGCGCCTGGGCTGGCTGCTGGAGCTGGTCTACGTGGTGCTGTTCCTCGGTGCCTATTTCGCGATGGCCGGAACGATCCGCCGGGTGATGGCGGGCTACCGGGTTCCGATGCGGATCGGCGGCATCACCCTGTTCTTCTTCAACACGCTGTACCTGCAGGGCCAGCTGACCTGGCTGGCACGATGGCAGCAGACCGGCCAGACCCTGGCCAAGCCGCCCAAGGCGGTGTTCTGGGTCGTCATGGTCGTGCCGTTCGCGCTCATCGTGGCGGCCGTGGCGCTGCCCGCCTACCAGATGTACGTGGTGCGCGCGCAGGTGGCCAGCGCGCTGGCGCAGGCCGAACCGCTCAAGCAGCAGGTGCTGGACGCGATCGGGCGCAACCACGCGTGGCCGCAGGACAACGGCCAGGCCGGCCTCAAGGAAGCCGGCGCCTATGCCAGCAGCAACCTGGCCGGTTTCGAAGTGCAGCCGATCGGTGAAGGCACGGTGCTGGTGGCCACCTTCGCCGGCAACGCGCCCGTGGCCCTTCGCGGCAAGCAGCTGGCATTGATCGCCGAAGGCCGCGATGGCGTGATCACCTGGGCCTGCGAGAGCCCGGACATCGACCCGCGCTACCTGCCGGCCGGTTGTCGCTAGCCACGCACTTGCCGGTCAGCCTCCGCCGATCCGCAGGCGCGGCATGTTGCGCAGGCGCAGGGTGAAGGCCACCCCGCTGCCGTCGTCCAGGTTGCGGGCGCTGGCGTGGCCGCCGTGGCGTTCGGCGACCAGGCGCACCACGTAGAGGCCGAGACCCAGATGCGGTGCGTCGCCCGGGGTCGCCTTGTCGCGCAGGCTGACCAGCGAATCGAACAGGCGCGCCTGCATGGCCGCGGGCAGCGGCGGGCCCTGGTTGGCGAGGGTGATTTCGGCGCCGCCGTCGCACGAGGCGAGCACCAGGCGCAGCCAGCCATCGGCCGGGGCAAACGAGAGCGCGTTGTCGAGCAGCTTGTCCAGCGCCTGGGCGATCAGCTCGGGGGCGCAGTGCATCGGTAGCGGCGACTGCGGCAGCTCGCAGGCCAGCGTGCGGGTGCCGATCAGCGGACGGTAGGCCTCGGCGCAACCGCGCACCACTTCGCGCAAGTCGACGTCCTCGGCTTCGGCAGCGGCGATCGCGCGCTCCATGCGGCTGGCCTCGCTCATCGCGCGCACCAGCGTTCCCAGCCGCGCCACGCCGTCACGGGCCCGCGCAAGGTAGGGCTTCGCTTCCGGCGGCAGCGCGGCGTGGGCCTCCAGCGCGTGCTCCAGGTTGTCCAGCGAACTCTTCACGATGGCCAGCGGCGTGTTGAGCTCGTGCGAGAGCTTGGAGGCAAGCGTCCGCAGGTAGTCGGTGTAGCCGCCGACCGCCTCGAACAGCCGCTCGAAGCTGCGCGCGAGGTCGCCGATCTCGTCCGGTGCGGCGGTGAGCGGGAAGCGGCCCTGGGCGAAAAGGCCGTCCAGACGTCCATCCGCCAGCTGCGCACGCTCGGCCGCATCGCGCAGGCGTCCCAGCCGCAGGCTCAGCCGCGTGGCGAACCACAGCAGGATGCCGCCGGCCACCAGCATCACACCGAAGCTGGTCAGCAGCAGCGTGAGCAGCGCGCGGTTGGCCAGCAGCGGCACGGTGGTGCTGGCTTGTTCGAGCAGCAGCACGCCGCGCACGTGGCCCGGCGCGCCGATCGGCACCGCGGCGGCAAGCACCACGCTGGCGCGGGTTTCGCCATCGCGCCAGGCGATCGCCGGTTCACCGTCGCGGGCGCGGACGATTTCCGGCAGCTCCAGGCGCGGCGCGTCCTGCGCCCAGGGTGCGGCGTCCTCGACTGGATTGGCCAGCAGCGCACGGTAGACCAGTGCGGCGAACCATCCCGGCTGAGGGCCGGCGGCCTGCAGGCGACCGCTTTGCGCCAGCAGCCAGCCGGTCGGCGCCAGCACGCGGGCGCGGGTGTCCTCCGGCGCCAGGCGCGAGAGTTCCTCCGCCAGCGTCGGCGAGTAGTGCCACAGCGGGCGCGCCTCGACCGCCAGCGGGTCGCCGCCGGCCGAGGCCTCGTACAAGCCCAGGCCGAGCCGGTCCACGATCAGCGGGCGAGGCAGCCGCACTTCGAGGCGCCAGCCGCCGCCATCCTCCTGCCACTGCCCAACCAGGCGGTCGGGCCAGTCGGCGACCGGCGGGTCGAGCAGGCGCGCAGTGAACGTACCGGGCGCGGCGCTGGCCAGCAGATAGCGCAGGCGCGTGTCGCCGCGATCGAGTTCGAGGACCAGGTGATCGGCATGCAGCGCGCCGGGGTCGTCCGCGTCGGCACGCACGCGCCGGGTGCCGCGCTGCTGCACGTAGAGGTAGAGCCCGTCCGCATCCTCGGCCAGCAGCACGCTGCCGCGCGGACCCAGCGGCTGGCTCCATGGCGTCAGCGGCGCCCAGTCGTCGCCGTAGCCGTCGATCGTGATCGGCGTAGTGACCTGCTCGACGTACCAGCCCTGCGCCTCGCGCGGCAGCGTGGCGCCGGTCGCCACCAGGCTGCGCGCCACCGCCCGCGCGGAGGCGGCAAGCGCCTGCGCCTGGCCTTCGCGCAGCAGGGTTTCCATCTGCCGCACGTACAGCCACCCGGCCACCGGCAGGGCCAGCGTGCACAGGGCGACCAGCAGCAGCTTGCGGCGCAGGTTCATCGGGCGAGCCTAGACCGATGTCACGGGCTAGCGCGACACCCCGGTTCGGTAGCGCGTGCCGACGACCACGCGCATGAACGCATCGAGCGACGCGGCACGCTGCGGATCGGCATCCTTGAAACTCATCGACCAGCTCAGGCGGACGCCCGACGCCTTGCCCGGATCGCAGAACACCACGGCATCATCGACCTGGTCGCTGCCCTGGAACACCAGCGCCTCGCACGGCATGCCGCGATGGCGCACGGTAAAGCGATCGACCTTCGCAGCCGGGTCGCGCTGCAGGTAATGCTTGCGGTCGGCATCAAGTTCTGCGCCCAGGGTTGCCAGCTTGCGCGGCCACACGTTGAGCACCATCACGCCATAGGGCTCGCCGGTCCACTCGCCGCGGTAGATCACCTCGTCGACGCCGATGGCGCGCGCGTAGGTGCAGCAATCGGCGGTCCAGCCCGCGGGCGTGGGCGCGGCCACGGTCCAACCGGGGATGTCGCCGTCGCGCTTGCCCGTCGCGATCGCCTCGTTCGGTGCGTCGGCGGCAGCGGCGGCGCCGGCGAGGACCAGCAGCAGGAGGCCGAGCAGCCGCCTCACGGCTTCCACCGGTAGCCGACACCGTGCACGGTCTCGATCGCGTCGAAGTCGGGCGCCACCGCCACGAACTTCTTGCGGATGCGCTTGATGTGGGAGGTGATGGTGGCATCGTCCACCACCAGCTCGGCCTCGCGCATCAGCTGGTCACGGTTCTTCACGTGGCCGGGGAAGCGCACCAGCGTGTGCACCATCCAGAACTCGGTGACGGTCAGCGGGATCTCCGCATCGTTCCAGGTGATGCGCATGCGCTCGGACTCGAGCTTGAGCGGGCCGTGCGCGATCACCGTTTCACTGGACGCGGGCGCCTTCAGCGATTCGATGCGCCGGAACAGCGCCGCGATGCGCGCCGCCAGCTGGTGCAGGCTGGTGTCCTTGGACAGGTAATCGTCGGCACCCAGGCGCAGGCCGGAGATCACGTCGAAATCCGAGTCGCGCGCGGTCAGGAAGATGATCGGCAGCGTGGCCGATTTCGCGCGCAGCTCGCGGCACAGGTCGAAACCGCCTTCGGGCTCGTCGCCCAGCCCGATGTCGATGATCACCAGCTCCGGCAACTTCATGCCGAAGGCGGTGGACGCCTCCTGACGCGAACCATAGCCGCGCGTGTCGTAGCCGAAACGGGTGAGCGCCTCGACGTAGTTGGCGCGGATGAGCGGTTCGTCCTCGACGATGGCGATGCTGCGGCCCATGGCAATGAAGTCTCCCTGTGGTGGCGCGCAGCGTGCTATGCGCATCGCCACGGCGCAAGGCACACAGTGCGTCTGCCCGCGTTTTGCCCGATCCGGCCCGCGCTTCGCCCGCGCGCCGCCGCCGCGCGCGCCCGGGCGGGCGGTTCCATGGAGCCGTCACCGGAGAGATGCATGAGCAATATCACCGCCAGGCCCGACCCCAACGCTGAACTTCGCCAGTTCGAGCCACTGCGCGTAGCGCTGGCCCTGGGCGCCCTGCTGCTGGGGCTGGTGATGGGTATCCACTAGAGGAGATCAGCTCATGAACGCCGAATATGTCGACCCGTTTGCCGTGGAAGGCGTGGAAGCACCCGTCGCACAGGGAGGCGCGGCGGGTGCGGACAGGCAGCCGGATCCCGAATGGCAGCCGCTCTGACACGGCAGCGCAACACCCTCCGTTAGCCAACCGTTCCTTCCCCCTCCTCGCGAGGGGTTTTTTTTGGGCTAGGGCCTGGCTTGGTCCCGGACCGGCGAAAGCGGCCCGACGGTGACGTGCCCCTCCAAGCCGTCGAACAAGCTTCCCGCAAAACCGTCGAGACGCTGGAGGACGAAGCTGGCGGGGGCGCCGCCGGGGCAGCCGACCGACAACTGGAAATCCGACAGTCCGTCGCCTCCGTGAAGTGCCGGGGTGCTCGAGCGCATAGGCGGCGGTATCGCCACCATGTCGCGCTGGGTGAGGCCGGCGATGCAGACGCGCCGGCCGAGCGTGACGCCCCCAAGCAGCTGGTCGCGCTCGTGCCGGTAGCGCCGCTCGGCGCGCCTGGCGGCGCGGGCGTCGCCGTACGTGGGCAACATGGCATTCCACAACACGTTGGCCCGTGCCTGTTCACCCGGCGTGGCTTGCTGCCACGCCGAGCGCAGCACTGCCTGGTAGCTGGGATCGCGGCGCTCGGCGGCCAGCCCGAGCCAGGCCAGCCCGCGCGCCCGGTCCCGGGCGACGATGTCGCCGTTGAAATAGCCCACGCCGAGCGTGAACTGCGCCGGCTTGCTGCCCCAGGCGGCCGCCAGCTTCAGCATGTCCACACCGCGGCCATCGCGATGGTTGGCCAGTTCGCGGGCGCCCACGCAGTAGTAATAGATACCGGGCAGGAAGCGTTCCAGCCCAGGCGCGCAACCGAGTTTGCCGAGCTCGGCCAGGGTGATCGGCGGCGTGTCGCCCGCCCTCGCGGGCGGGTCCGTTACGCCATCGGCGTGCGCGGCCAGGGCGGCCAGTCCAAGCACCAGGAAAGCAATCACGTTCCGTCCCGACATCATCCGTGTCTCCTGCGGCTGCACCCTCCCCAGCCCAGTGTGAACGAAATGTGCGCCCGGCCCCAAGGCGCGCGGATCGAAAATATTTGCTTCGGGCGCGGAACCAACCGTCGACGGGCCGGTCTTGCTGTAGTGGCGGGCGTCGTCCATTGCCGTGGATACGCCGCCGCCGTCCGGCGGTGGCGTCCAGGCGCCCGCTCTGGTGGACTCCTCAACGCGTCCCTTTCCGACGACGCTTTTATCCCGGTGCAGGCATGCACCGGGATTTTTCTTTGGGCTCAGCCGATCGCCTGGCGCATCGCGGCGATGACCTGCGCGTAGTCCGGCGCGCCGAAAATGGCCGAGCCCGCCACGAACGTGTCCGCTCCCGCCTGCGCGATTTCCCCGATATTGGCGGCGCTGACACCGCCGTCGATCTCCAGCCGGATGGGGCGGCCGCTCTCGTCGATGCGCCGGCGCACCTCGCGCAGCTTGGCAAGCGCCTCGGGGATGAACTTCTGGCCGCCGAAGCCGGGGTTGACCGACATGATCAGCACCAAATCCAGCTTGTCGAGCACGTGGTCGAGCCAGTTGAGCGGCGTGGCGGGATTGAATACCAGGCCGGCCTGGCAGCCGGCGTCACGGATCACGCCCAGGGTGCGGTCGACGTGCTCGCTGGCCTCCGGGTGGAAGCTGATCAGGCTGGCGCCGGCCTTGGCGAAGTCCGGCGCGATCCGGTCGACCGGCTTGACCATCAGGTGCACGTCGATCGGTGCGCTGACGCCGTAGTCGCGCAACGCCTTGAGCACCATCGGGCCCATGGTCAGGTTGGGCACGTAGTGGTTGTCCATCACGTCGAAGTGCACCCAGTCGCCACCGGCGGCAAGCACCTTGGCGGTGTCTTCGCCCAGGCGGGCGAAGTCGGCAGAGAGGATGGAGGGGGCGATGATGGGAGTCTGTTTGCTCATGTGTGCCTTTCCTGCAGGAGCGCACGCCGTGCGCGACCGGAACGTGCCGCATTGCCGCTTCGTAGGATGTTCGCGCACAGCGTGCGCTCCTACACATCGATTATTTGAAACCCTTCTCGGCCTTGATCCGCTCGTACGCGGCGTTGATCTCGCTCGCACGCGCCTCGGCGCGCTTGCGCATGTCCTCGGGCAGATCGCCCAGGCGGTCGGGGTGATGTTCGGAAATCAGCTTGCGGTAGGCGCGCTTGACGGCGCGCTCGTCGGCCGCGCGAGTAATGCCGAGCACGGTATAAGGGTCCGGGCCGTGGGTATTGCGATGCGGCGGGACGTAGCCGCCACCGCCCGGCCCGCGCCGGCGGTCGCCCGCGGCGGCGTTCCAGGCGTAGCCCTTCATCGCCATCAAGGCCATCAGCTCCATGTCGCTGATGCGCAGGGCGAAGGCGAGCTGGCGCAGGATCGCCATCTTTTCCGGCGGCGGGTTGCCTTCGGCCAGCACCGTCTCGATCACCACGTCGAGCACCGGAAAGGCGTGGTCGCGACGCATGCCGACCCACTGGCGCAGGCCGTCGATCGCCGGGGTGACGTCGAACTCCGGCTGCTTGCCGCGGTTGAAACTCGCGATGGCCTGCCGGCGCTGCTCGTCGATCAGCCCCATGCGGGTCATCATCCGCTCGGCCACCGCGATCTCGGCCTCCGACACGCGCCCGTCCGACTTGGCGACCGCCCCGAGCAGCGCAAACAGCGGGCCGTACAAGCCGTCCATCTGCGGCGCCGCGCGGTACCGCTGGCTCTGGCGCAGGCTGTCGATGACGAAGCCGATCACCGCACCGACGATGGCGCCTGGCAGGCCGTGGCCGAGGATCAGGCCGACGAACGCCAGGATCAGCGTGGAAGAGAAATTCATGGCTGCACCTGCGCCGCCGGCGCCTGTGCGCTGTACCAGCGCGCCAGGGCATCCAGCTCGGCGTCGCTGACCGGACCGATCGCCGCGCGCATCACCGCCACGTCGCGACGGCCGTCGCGGTACTGCGCCAGCGCGCTGCGCAGGTAATCCAGCCGCTGCCCCGCCAGGTTGGGCGCGCCGGACATCTGGGCGATGCCGGTCTCGCCGTGGCAGGCGGCGCACAGGCCCAGGCGGGCCGGACGGGCGGGACCGGCGGCAAAGGCTGGCAGGGCGGCGGCCATGAGCGCCGCGAACAGGACGAGTCGCATCGGCAAGGGGTGGGGCGAGATGGATTCCCGGAAGGCCCGATTCTAGCAGCGCTGCGCCGCCAGCCCTGCGCAGCCGAGGCCCGCGTTGCGACGACTCGCTAGAATAGGCCGCTTCCCCCTCTCGACGGCGGATCGCCCCGTGCCCACCACCCTGCTGCAATCGAACCTGCCCGGCCTGGACCTGATCCACCGCGGCAAGGTTCGCGACGTCTATGCGCTGTCCGACGACCGGCTGCTGATCGTCGCCACCGACCGCTTGTCCGCCTTCGACGTGGTGCTGCCCGATCCGATCCCGGGCAAGGGCGAGATGCTCACGCAGATCTCCAACTTCTGGTTCGGCAAGACCGCGCACATCATCCCCAACCACCTGCTCGACGTGCCGCTGGCCGACGTGCTGCCCGAGGGCACGGACCTCGCGCTCTACGCCGGCCGCGCGGTGGTGACGCGGCGCCTGAAACCCGTGCCGGTCGAGGCGATCGCGCGTGGCTACATCATCGGCTCGGGCTGGAAGGACTACCAGGCCACCGGCGGGATCTGCGGCATCGCGCTGCCGCCGGGCCTGAAGCAGGCGCAGCAGTTGCCCGAGCCGATCTTCACGCCCTCGACCAAGGCCGCGGTGGGCGACCACGACGAGAACGTGAGCTTCGACACGGTGGTCGATGCCGTGGGCCGCGAACTGGCCGACAAGGTGCGCGAGGCGACGCTGGCGATCTATCGCTGGGCTGCCGCCTATGCGGCCGAGCGCGGCATCATCATCGCCGACACCAAGTTCGAGTTCGGCACCGACGCCGACGGCCGGCTGTACGTGATGGACGAGATGCTCACGCCCGACTCCTCGCGCTTCTGGCCGGCCGACGAATACCGCACCGGGATCAGCCCGCCCAGCTACGACAAGCAGTTCGTGCGCGACTACCTGGAAACGCTGGACTGGAACAAGAAGGCGCCCGGACCGAACGTGCCCGCCGAGGTCATCGAGCGCACCCGCGCGAAGTATGCCGAGGCACTCGAGCGCCTTGCCGGCATCCGCCTCGGCTGACGGAGCAACGCCATGCGCAGCATGCAGAGCTGGCTCGACGGCTACAGCGCCGACCACCGCAACCCGGTCAACCAGGTGATCCACTGGATCTGCGTGCCGCCGATCGTGTGGACCGTGGTCGCGCTGCTGTGGACCGTGCCGGTGCCCAGTGCCTTCCTCAAGCCCGGTGCGTGGGCGGTATTCGCGATGGTGCTGGCGTTCGCGTGGTACTGGAAGCACTCGCACCGGCTCGGCGGCGCACTGCTGGTCGCCTTCGTCGTGCTCGCGCTCATCACCTCGTGGTTGTTCGATCTGCTCGGGCCGGTGCGCCTGCGCTGGGTCGCCATCGCCGTGTTCGTGGTGGCCTGGATCGGCCAGTTCGTCGGCCACAAGTTCGAGGGCCATCGACCCAGTTTCCTCACCGACCTCTCCTACCTGCTGGTCGGTCCCGCCTGGCTGATGGAAAAGTTCCTGCGCCGGCTCGGCTTCAAGGCCCACGACTAGATGCAAACCCTGCTTACCCTGCTCAGCACCCTGCTCTGGTGGGTGCTGTACGGCTCGATCGTCGCCCTGTTCGCCAGCCTGATCGCCTGGCCGGTGCTGCGCTGGAGCGAGCGCACCAACGTAGTGTTCAACCGCGTGTATTTCGCCTGCCTGTTGTGGAGCCTGCTCGGCCTGTTGCTGGTCGGGCTGGTGGCGGCGCACGAAGGCAACGTGAGGCCGCCGTACGGGCCCTTGCTCGCCTCGCTGCCGCTGCGTCTGGCACTGGTCGTCGACATGCTTGTCGGCGCTTTGTTGCTGTGGCGTCTCACCCCGCGCGTGGATGCACGTCGCATCCGTCCCACCAGCGCCTGCATGGCGATGGCGGCAATCACCGCGGTGGTGTTCGGCATCGCCACCAGCCTGGCGTAAACGGCTTCCGCCTACGGCTTCTTGAGTGGTGGTGCGCCGGGCTCGCCGAAGTTCGGCCGACCATCAGTCGTCCAGCCGATCGGCTGGATGCGTGGCGCGCGGCGCGCGGTGCACTTCCAGTCCGGACCGCCGTTGGCGTGGTAGATGATCCAGTCGCGGCCTTGCGTGTCCTTGAAGAAGCCGTTGTGCCCCGGCGCATAGATGCCGTGCGCCGGCGAACTGGCGAACACCGGCCGCGGAGACTTGCGCCAGGCGGCCGGATCCAGCAGATCGGCGTCGCCGTCCGCCTGCAGCAGGCCCAGCGCGTAGTCGTCCGACCAGCAGGCGCTTGCCGAGTAGCTCAGGAACACCTTGCCGTCCGGTCCCGGAAGGAACTCCGGCCCTTCGAGGATCTTGCGCCCGCCCTGCTTCTCCCACGCGTAGGTGGGTGCGGCGATGTCCACCTGCGGCGAGCCGAGCGTCCACGGGTTGACCATCGGCGCGATCACCAGGTCGCTGTGGTCGCCGACGTACGCCGAGTAGACGAAGTACCAGCGCCCGCCGTGCTTGAACACCGTGCCGTCGATGCCGGTGTGGGCGGTCTTGAGCATGCCCCGCGCGATCCAGCGTCCACGGGTCGGATCGGGCGAGGCGTTCTCCAGCACGAACACGTGGCGGTGGTCGTCGTCGTTGTGGCCGGCCTCGGCGGCGGTGAAGTAGAGGTACCACTTGCCCTCGACAAAGTGCAGCTCGGGTGCCCAGACGGCGGTCGAGCCCGGCCCTTGCGCCGGCGGCCGCCACACGACCACGGGCCGGGCGTGCGCCAATTGACGCAGGTCGCCGGTCTTGCGCAGTTCGATGCGGTTGCCGGAGGTTGCGGTGTAGTAGTAGACGCCGTCGCGCTGGACTACCCACGGATCCGGCCCCGACGGAAGGAGCGGCTTGGCATAGTTTTGGTTGCCGGCCGCCTGTGCCATGCCGGCTGCGAGCAGCAGCACCAGGCCGGTGAGCATCGAGCGAATCAAAGGCATGGAAAGTTCCCGATGGCGTTGCGTGCGCGCTATCGCCAGCTATCGACCGGACGCCGGGTCGAGCTGCACGTAATCAATGTCGGCCGGTCGCCGGGCGCCCTCGAGCACCACGGTGTTGTCGCCCTCACGCAGGCTGCCGCTGGCAGTGGCCACGTGCCAGCCGTCGCGGTCCGTGTGGTCGGTGGTCTTCCACACCGCGCCGTTGACACGCAGTACCGGTACGGCCGGCGTGAAGCCCAGGTCCTGCCAGCGGACCGTGGCCCGATAGTTGCCGCCGGTCGGCACATGCACGGGGAACGTGAGCTGACCACCAGGCGCGGAAGCCATGCGCGCCTTGGCGTCGTTCGACGCCGTCCTGTCGCCGATACGCACGGACCAGCGGCGCACCGCGTCCTCGGCCTCGTAGCGGTCGAAGCGGGCTGGTGCGTCGGCGTACATCACGATGTTCTTGCGTGCGTCCTCCGGCTCGGCCGCCGTGGACGAGGTGGTCGCATGCCATAGGCGCCCGCCCGGCATCGCGAGCAACGCCTGCGTCCAGCCCGCGTGGATGTTGCCGGTGAGTTTCTGGACCGGCGCCTCGGCTTCCCACCAGGGTCCGCGGCCGCCGTCGTTGTTCCAGTAGAGGCTGCGGCCGGACGGATCGCCGTCGCCACCGGCGCGCTCGGCCACCACCGCGATCACGCCGGGGCTGTTGCCCCACGGCAGCCAGCGCACGATCGGCGAGGCGGCCGGCCACGCGCCGGCGGCGGTGCGCACCGGCGTACCGCGGTCGGCGGGATCGCCCCAGTCCAGGCCGCCGGCACTGATCTTGAGGTAGACCTGTCCGTTGTTCGGGCCGTCGATGTCCTCGTAGGTCATCACGTAGCGGCCGTCCGGCAGGCGGTCGACAACGGCCATGCCGGGACGCTCGACGCCGCCGGGAATGGCCACGTCCACCTTCTCCTCGCCCCAGGTACGGCCGCCGTCGGTCGAGACCTTGTGCGCGACCAGCTGGTTGAAGCCGGCGTCCTTGTGATCCTCGCTGGAGTAGTACGCGACCAGGCGCCCGTCATCGAGGCGGTGGATGTTGGGCTCCCACACGCCGTGGTTGTCCTTGTCGCTGGGATTGCCGCCGCCTTTGACGATCGAGCCGCGGTAGCGCCAGCTGCGGCCACCGTCGGTGGAGGCGTACATCTGCAGGTCTTCGGCGACCAGGCGCCCCGTGGCATCGTCGCCGGTGGCGTTGGCGCCGAGCAGCAACGTACCGGCCGGCAGGTCGGCGCTGGGCTTGGCCAGCTCGGACAGGTGCGGCTGCCAGCGCAGTTGCCAGCGTGGGTCCTTGCCGTGCGCCTGGTCGGTCACGTTCGACAGGAAGCGCCAGTGCGCGCCGCCGTCATCGCTCTCGTACAGCGGGATGCCGGCCATGCCGTCGCGCTCGAACACCATCAGCATGTGGCCGTTCGCGGCGGCATCGGGTTGGTGTTCGAGGCGCACCACCGACACGTAGCCCACGCCATCGCCCAGCACCTGGCCGCGCGTGCCCGGCGGCGCCGAAGCGGCGGTGGCCGTCCCCACGCAGGCCAGGGCGAACGCCAGGGAGAGGGGAAGCAAGCGCTTCATGGATGACCTCCACATCGGTGGCACGGCAGGCACGCCGCGCCAGAGAGAAATGAGCGGGCGACGCCGGCGGGCGGGGAGCGACTGCCGGCGTCGTTGCCCTGCCCGCTCAAAGCTTGAAGCGAACGCCCAGACCCACGGTGCGGTCCTGGTAGCGGATGTCACGCGGCCGCGTGGTGCCGTCGCCCCAGTACTGGTGCAGGTCTTCGCCGGTCAGGTTGGTCGCCGACAGCACCACGGTGGTGTTGGGATTGACGTCGTAGCCGACCGACAGGTCCAGCTGGTTCGCCGGCTCGATCTCGTCGTGGTTGCCGGCCACCGTCGGCTGGGTGAAGAAGTCGATGAAGCGGCTGCGGTAGTTGTAGGCCAGTCGGGCCGAGAAGCCGTACTTCTCGTACATCAGCACGGCGTTGCCGTTGCGCTTGGACACGTTCTGCAGCGGCGAGGCCACTTCCGGGCCGCCCAGGAACTGCGGCGAGCGGGTCGAGCCGTCGATGTAGGTGAAGTTGAGTTGCACGCCCAGGCCGCTCAAGGCACCCGGCAGGAAGTCGAAGAACTGCTGGTAGGCGACTTCGGCACCATCCAGGTGGCCGCTGCCGGCGCTCTGCGGCGAGGACAGCTGGTAGGCCTCGCCGTTGATCGTCACGTCGGTCACGTAGTTCTGGATGTAGCCGTTGATGTCGCGGTAGAACACCCCGCCGCTGACGTACCCGGACGGTGCGAAGTACCATTCCAGCGACGCGTCGTAGTTGTTCGACTTGATCGGCTTGAGGTTCGGGTTGCCGCTGGCGGCCGCGCCGGCGCGGTTGATCGTGCCGGGGTTGAGCGAGATCGACGGGTTGAGCTGGCCGAAGCCCGGGTAGGTGATGGTCTTGGCCGCGACCAGGCGCAATTGCAGCGCATCGGTGAAGTGCAGGTTGAAGCTCAGGTTGGGCAGGTACACCGGCTCGTTGGTGTCCACCGACAGCGGCGAGTAGATGCCGGTGGCGGCATTGAACGAGTAGGCATCGAGGTTGCGCTTGACGCGCTCGACGCGCATGCCCATCAGGCCGTCCACCGGCAGGCCGAACAGCGTGGTGTCATACCCCGCCTGCAGGTAGCCGGCGAGGGTCTTCTCGTCGATGTTGTAGTAGCGGCCGGGGTTCACCGGCGCCGTGCCGGCCGGCAGGCCGTACAGGCCGCGGATCGCGTCGGCGTTGGTGGTGAGGTAGTTGAAGCAGCCGGTCAGCCACGACACGGGAATCGCCGAGGTGGTCGGCATCGAGCAGAAATAGCCGTCCGGGAAGCGCGCGGTGACCTGGTTGGCCGGGTTCGGGGTCTCGACGATGTTGCCGGTGCCGGCGCCGCCCGGCGGCGGGGTCGAGATTTCCACGCTGCCGGTGTACTGCGCCTTGTGGTCGGCGTAGCGCAGGCCGAAGTCGAGGTAGCTGAAGAAATCGCCGGCGATATCCAGGTTGCCGTCACCGCGCCAGGCCCACTGCTTGCCGCGCTCGGTGTGCCAGGTCTGGAACAGGCCGTTGAGGTAGTAGTTGTTCGGATCCAGCTGCTGGTTGTTGCCCAGCGACCAGTTCTGCTGGTTGCCGGCGGTGCCGTTCCACACCGTGGTCACCGGTCCCTTGAGGAAGGTGTCGACGATGAAGGTGTTGTCGTTGAACGAGGTCTGTCCGTAGGACAGGTCCGTGCTCAGGCGCAGCCGGTCGCCGTGCCACTTCACGCCGACCGCATGCTGCATGTCGTGGCCGTGCTGCACGTGCGCCTGGGTGCTGGTGGCGGCGTAGGTGTTGCCGGTCCAGGTGCCGCTGGCGGCGTCGCAGATGGTCTGGCCTTCGAACGGCGACCCGGTGAGCTGGTTGGCGTAGCAGTTGTCGGTGACGGTCAGGTTGGTCGGGGTGACGCCGCCGACCGGGAAGGAGAAGTAGAACGGCTGGTTGTAGTCGTCCGACATCCAGTCGTACAGGCCCTCGGCGTACACCTCGGTGCTGTCGTTGGGCTTCCACTGCAGCGCGTAGTTGAGTTCGGGGCGCTGGCGGTAGCCGATGTTGTAGTCGGCGCCGAAGCCGTTGGGCGCCGCGATCAGGTTGCCCGCGTCGGTGCGGATCGGCGTGCCGGTGCCGTCGGTCAGCACCTTCGGGAAATCGCCCCACACCGCGTTGTACTGGTAGTGCTGCGCCATGAAGCTGGCGTTGACCAGCGCGCCGACCTCGCCGATGCCGGTCTGCCAGCGGTCGCTGGCCAGCACGCTGAAGTTGGGATCGGTGCGGCCGCCGTACTTGCTGTGCGTGGCGGTATAGGTCGCCGCCACCTTGGCGCCGTCGAAATCGAACGGACGGTAGAGCTGCATGTCGACGACGCCGGCGATGCCGCCGTCGGGCAGGCTCGCCTCGGAGCTCTTGTAGACCGAGACCGTCTTGACCGCGGTGGCCGGCAGGTTCTGGAAGGCGAAGCCGCGCCCCACACCGCTGAAGATCTCGCGGCCGTTGAGCGTGGTGATCACGTTCGGCAGGCCGCGGATCACCACCGAGCTGGTCTCACCCTGGAACCCCTGCGCCACCTGTACGCCGGTGATGCGCTGCATGGCGTCGGCCACGCTGTTGTCCGGCAGCTTGCCGATGTCCTCGGCCACGATCGAATCGACCACCATGCGCGAGTCCTGCTTGAGCGACTGCGCGCTCTCCAGGCTCTGGCGCAACGGCGTGACGGTCACCTGCGAGAGGTTGACGACCTTCTTCTTGTCGTCGGATTGCGCGGTGCCGCTCCTGGGCTTGCCGGCCTGCGCGTTCTGGGTGGCGTCGCTGGAAGCCTGGGCGCCGGTGGCATCGGGGGCCGGCGCATCCTGCGCGTGCGCCGAAGCGAACGCCGCGGCGATCGCGGCCGCAAGAATCGTCACGGAAATGCGGTTGCGGTACATGGTGGAACCTCCGGTCAGAAGATCGCGGCGGCCGCAACCGCGGCGCCGTGCTGGGTCTGGATGCGCAGCGGGCTGAAACGCCGTGCCGCGGGAAGGACGGTGGAGAGAGGAGCGGTCATCGCGTCGTCGCGGCGGCGGACGCGGGAACCATCAGCGCCGCCTCGGGCACCACGCCGCGCGGAGCGTGGGAAAGCGCGCGCAGGATGTCGGCCTCGCGCTGGCGGTAAGGCGTGCCGTCGCCGTGCAACAGGTCGTGGAACCAGATCGTCGGCGGCTGCAGCGTGTAGGGACGCTGCCAGGAATCCCACGGCATGATGGTCTGGCTGCGCCCTTCGACGAAGCCCCAGTTGACCATGCCCACGTCGAGCTTCTTGGCCAGCGGCAGCACGCCGTCGATGGTCGATCCCGCGCCGCGCGCCATGTACTCGGTGCAGATCAGCGGACGGCCGTAACCGGCGAGCTGGCGCACGCGGCTGGCGAATTCCTCCGGCCAGCCGTAGCTGTGGAAAGTGATCACGTCGGACTGTTCGAGCTGCGTGCGCTCGACCGCGTTGAGTTTGGAAAGGTCCGACCAGTCCTCGTCATGCCACACGCCGCTGGTGAGCGGCTGCGTCGGCGCGACGCTGCGCGCCCAGGCGAACACCTGCGGCAGCAGCTTGGCGACCAGCGCGACCTTGTCCTTGGGCTCGCGCGCGTCGTAGTTGCCGCCGCCGGGGTTGTCAGGCTCGTTCCAGACGTCCCAGGCGAGCACGCGGTTGTCCTTCGCGAAGCTCCCGACGATGTCCTTCACGTACTGCTCCAGCCGCGGGTACTGGCCGGGATCGGTCATCGCCACGCCGGGGCTCTGCACCCAGCCGGAGTTGTGCACGCCGGGGATCGGCGGATGCTGCGGACCGAGTTTCGGCTCCGGGTCCCAGCACGAGTCGAACAGCACGAAGATCGGCTTGATGCCGTGCTTGTCGGCGATCGCCAGGAACTGGTCGATGCGGCGCTTGAAGCCTTGCGGGTCCTGCTTCCACAGCAGGTCGTGCAGGAACACGCGCATGGTGTTCATGCCCAGCTGCTGCGCCCAGCCAAGCTCCTTGTCGATGCGTGCCGGATCGAAGGTTTCGCCCTGCCACATCTCCAGCTCGTTGATCGCGTTGGCGGGCACGTAGTTGCTGCCCAACGGCCAGCGCTGGTGCTCGTACCAGGTGTGCGCCTTGGCGCTTGTCCAGCGCGCAGGGGCATCGGCGGCCGGCGCGCGCGGGGCGATGAGTGCCGCCGCGCCGAATGCCAGGGCCAACAGTGCGTGTTTCATGCGAACTCCTCGTGGCGCCGGGCGCCTTGCAGGCAAACGCTCCCCGTGGGCACCGGCTCGCGGCACCCTCGGGACGTGATGGGCCGGGTCAGCGCGCGCCGCGCGCCGGCTCGGTGGTGAAGCGGTACACGATCAGGTTGCGGTAGGTCTGCCCCGGCGCCAGCCGCGCCGAGCCGAAGGCCGGCTGGTTGGGCGTGTCCGGATACAACTGCGGTTCGAGCACGAAGGCATCGCCCTGGCGGTACACGTGCCCGCCGGTGCCCACGGTCGTGCCGTCCAGGAAATTGCCCGAGTAGAACTGCAGGCCCGGCTGCGCCGAGCTTAGGGTCAGCACGCGGCCGGACTTCGGATCCTCCACGCGCGCGACCATGCGCGGCGCAGCGGCAGCCTCTCGGCTGATCACCCAGTTGTGGTCGTAGCCATGACCATTGAGCAATTGCGGATCATGGGTGCGGATGTCGCGGCCGATCGGCTTGGCGTGGCGGAAATCGAACGGCGTGCCGGCAACCTTGCGGATCTCGCCGGTGGGGATGGAGCCGGCATCGACCGGCAGGTAGGCGTCGCCCGGAATGGTCAGACGCTCGTCCATCACGCTGCCCGAGCCTTCGCCCGACAGGTTCCAGTAAGCGTGATTGCTCAGGTTGACGATGGTTGGCCGGTCGGTGGTCGCGCGGTACTCGATCGAGAGCCGGTCCTTGTCGTCCAGCGTGTAGACGGCCGACACCTCGAGCTTGCCGGGATAGCCCATGTCGCCGTCGGGGCTGACGTAGGTCAGCGTGACGCTCGCCTTGTCGGTGTCGTGGTTCACGGCATCGACCGTCCAGAGCACCTTGTCGAAACCGCGGGTACCGCCGTGCAGCGAATTGGCGCCGTTGTTCACCGGCACCTGGTAGGTCTTGCCGTCGAGCGCGAAGCGGCCCTTGGCGATGCGGTTGGCATAGCGGCCCACCGTCGCGCCGAAGTACTGCGGCTGGTCCAGGTAATCCTTGAACGAGGCGTAGCCGAGCGCGATGTTCGCGAAGTGCCCATCGCGATCGGGCACGCTGAGCGACTGCAGGCTCGCGCCGTACGCGATCACCCGCGCCTTGAGGCCGTGCGCGTTGGTCAGCACGACCGCCTCCACCGGCTTGCCGTCCGGCATCGTGCCGAAGGTTTCGCGCGTGGCCGTCGTGCCTGCATGCGCCGTCATCGACAGCGCCACGAGGCCGAGCATCGAACCGATCCACCCTGCACGTCGCATGTCCCCAAAGCCCCTTCCACGGTGTTCGAAGTGGAGGCATGCAAGCACATTGTATGATTATCGTGCAAGTGTTCGGACGTACGAAAATTTTCTTTGTGCAGCGCGGCATTGCGTGCGCGCAGAGCCTTCCGGTCAGGCGCTTTCGCATGGCGTAGCCACCTGCGGCGACGACATCGGTCATCCGGGCGATTGCTGGCTTTGTGGCAATTTCCGCATCGCGTCATCGACGCTTTCGCAACCTGCCGACGAAGCTCGAAAAAAATGCGCTGTCGCACCTTGGCAGGACGCGCATCCAGTGCTTATAGTCGATTTGTATGACAAACAGTCCGGGCGCCGGAAGCGCCCGCCCGTAAGCGTCGAACCATTCCATCCTGGAGCCGCAGTTCATGAGGAAGACGAGCGCAGTCCGCAGCCTCTACGGGCACGTCATGCACGAGCTCGGGCAGCGCATCGTGGGCGGCAAGGTGAAGCCCGGCGAAGTGCTGCCGCGCGAGGAGACGCTCGCCGAAAGCCTGCAAGTAAGCCGCACCGCGTTGCGCGAGGCGCTCAAGGTGCTTTCGGCCAAGGGCCTGATCGAGTCGCGCACCGGCGTCGGCGCGCGCGTGCTCGACCCGCGCCACTGGAACCAGCTCGATGCGGACGTGCTCGCCTGGCGCTGCGCCTCGATGCCCACCGACGATTTCGTCGACAAGCTGGTGGAGATGCGCGAGGTGATTGAACCGGCCGCCGCCGCGGCCGCCGCGCGCCGACGCACCGCCGAGCAGCTCGCCGCGATCGATGCGGCCTTCCGCGCGATGGACGCCGCGCAGACGCTCGATGCGTGGACCGCCGCCGACCTGCAGTTCCACGACGCGGTGCTGCACGCCACGGGCAACGAACTCCTGCAGTCGCTGTTCTCGGTGATCGAGACGGCGCTGGGCACGTTCTTCACCCTGTCCGCGCGCACCGCGGGCGACTTCAAGTATTCGCTGCCGCATCACCAGAAAGTGCTCGAGGCGATCCGCCGCAAGCAGCCGGAGGTGGCGCGCAAGGCGATGCACGCGATGATCGCCGACTCGCAGGCGAACCTGCAGCACAGCCGCGGCCGCGCCCGCAAAAAGGCCAAGGCGTGAGCACGCCGCTGGTCGGCCTGGACTGGGGCAGCACGCGGCTGCGCGCGTACCGCTTCGACGAGGCGGGCCAGGTGGCCGAAACGCGCGCGCTGCCCTGGGGCAGCCGACAACTGCCGGCAGGTGGTTTCGTCGAAGCCTTCGCGCAAGCGGTCGAAGGCTGGCCACGCGCACCGGTGCTGGCCTGCGGCATGGTCGGCAGCCGCGGCGGCTGGCGCGAGGTGCCCTATCTGGATACGCCCTGCCGGCTCGATGCGCTGGGCGGCGCGCTGACCGCGGTGGACGCACCCGACGGACGCACCGTGCACATCGTGCCGGGCCTGCGCGATCCGGCCGGGCCGGACGTGATGCGCGGCGAGGAGACCCAGATCGCAGGCGTGCTGGCGCAGGCATCGCTGCCCATCGGCGGCGTGCGGCTGCTGATGCCCGGCACGCACAGCAAGTGGGTGCACGTGAGCGATGGAGCCGTCACCGGTTTCACCACCGTGATGACCGGCGAGCTGTTCGCGCTGCTGCGCGGGCATTCCGTCCTCGGCGCCGGGCTGCCCGACGGCGGCGCAGACGAGGAGGCGTTCGCGCTCGGCGTCGCCGCCGCACGGACGTCCGGCGCGGCCGGCGGCCTCTCGCGGTTGTTCTCCGCGCGCGCCCTGATGCTCGAAGGCGCCCTGGCGCCGGCGTCGGTCGCGGACTTCCTTTCCGGGCTGCTGATCGGCGATGAGCTGCGCATGGCGCTGGCCGCCGGCTGGGCGATGCCCGACGCGCCGGTGCAACTGGTCGGCGAGGACGCGCTCTGCGCCCGCTACCGCCAGGCCGCCCCGGCGTTCGGCCTGATTCTGCAACCCACCTCCGGCTCACTCGCCGCGGCGGGCCTCTGGCGGGTCGCGACGGCGGCCGGCCTGCTCCACGGACGCATCCACGCATGAACGACTTCAAGACCTGGCTCGAACCGCTGCCGCTGGTCGCCATCCTGCGCGGCCTGCGCCCCGACGAGGTGCCGACGGTGGGCGACGCGCTGGCCGAGGCCGGCTTCCGCATCCTGGAAGTACCGCTCAATTCGCCACAGCCGCTGGAAAGCATCCGCCGCATGGCCGAGCGCTACGGCGCCGAGCGGCTGGTCGGCGCCGGTACCGTCCTCGATCCGGCGTCGGTGCGCGACATCGCGGACGCGGGCGGACGCATCGTGGTGATGCCGCACGCCGACGTGGCGGTGATCCGCGCCGCCAAACAGGCCGGGCTCTATTGCGTGCCGGGCGTCGCCACGCCGACCGAGGCGTTTGCCGCGCTCGCCGCCGGCGCCGACGCGCTGAAACTCTTCCCCGCCGAGCAGGCCTCGCCGGCCGTGCTCAAGGCTTGGCGCGCGATCCTGCCGCCGGGCACCGCGGTGCTGCCGGTCGGCGGCGTCGCGCCCGACACCATGGGTCCGTGGCTCGCAGCCGGCGCGGCCGGCTTCGGCATCGGCTCCTCGCTCTACGCGCCGGCTCGCGCGGCCGACGACGTCGGCGCGCGCGCGCGGGCCTTCGCACAGGCCTGGCGGCGCCACCTCGATTCGCAAAGGTCCAACGCATGAAGATCACCCGCCTCACCACCTTCGTCGTGCCGCCTCGCTGGCTGTTCCTGCGCATCGATACCGATGCGGGGATCTGCGGCTGGGGCGAGCCGATCGTCGAAGGCCGCGCGCACACCATCGCCGCCGCGGTGGACGAGCTGTCCGACTATCTGATCGGCAGGGACCCGCGCAACATCGAAGACCTGTGGGCCGTGATGTACCGCGGCGGCTTCTACCGCGGGGGCCCTGTGCTGATGAGCGCGATCGCGGGCATCGACCAGGCGCTGTGGGACATCAAGGGCAAGCACCTGGGCCAGCCGGTGCACGCGCTGCTCGGCGGCCCGGTGCGCGATCGCATCCGCGTGTATTCGTGGATCGGCGGCGACCGCCCGGCCGACACCGCGCGCGCGGCGAAGGATGCGGTGGCGCGCGGCTTCACCGCGGTCAAGATGAACGCCACCGAGGAAATGCAGTATGTCGACACCCACGACAAGGTCGAGCAGGTGCTCGCCAACGTGCAGGCGGTGCGCGACGCGGTCGGCCCGCACGTCGGCCTGGGCCTCGATTTCCACGGCCGGGTGCACAAGCCGATGGCCAAGGTGCTGATGCGCGAGCTGGCGCCGTACAAGCTGATGTTCATCGAGGAGCCGGTGTTGTCCGAGCATCTCGAAGCTCTGCCGGAACTGGCCGCGATTTCGCCCGCGCCGATCGCCTTGGGCGAGCGGCTGTACTCGCGCTACGACTTCAAGCGCGTGCTGGCGATCGGCGGCGTCGACATCCTGCAGCCCGATCCGTCGCATGCCGGCGGCATCACCGAGACGCGCAAGATCGCCTCGATGGCCGAGGCCTACGACGTGGCGATCGCGCTGCACTGTCCGCTCGGTCCGATTGCGCTGGCCGCCAACCTGCAGCTGGACGCGGTCTGCCACAACGCCTTCATCCAGGAGCAGAGCCTGGGCATCCACTACAACGCGGGCAACGACCTGCTCGACTACGTCAGCGACCGCAGCGTGTTCGCCTACCAGGACGGCTTCGTCGCCATTCCAGGCGGCCCCGGCCTCGGCATCGCGGTGAACGAGGACTACGTGGCCGAGCGCGCGTCGGCCGGCCATCGCTGGCGCAATCCGGTATGGCGCCACGCCGACGGCAGCGTGGCGGAGTGGTGAGCATGGCCTTCGCCACCTATCCCAGCCTGATCGACCGCACGGTATTCGTCAGCGGAGGCGCGACCGGCATCGGCGCGTCGTTCGTCGGGCACTTCGCGCGGCAGGGCAGTCGCGTCGCCTTCATCGACCTCGACCGTGCGCACGGCGAGGCGCTCTGCGAGGAGCTGGCCGATGCCCGCCACCGGCCACTGTTCCTGCCCTGCGACGTCACCGACCTGGACGCGCTCGGCGCGGCGATCGCGCAGGCGCGCGCCGCGATGGGGCCGATCGGCGTGCTGGTGAACAACGCCGCCAACGATGTGCGGCACGCATTCGGCGACACCACGGGCGAGGACTTCGACCGCAACGTGGCGGTCAACCTGCGCCACCAGTATTTCGCCACCCAGGCGGTGCGCGAGGACATGCGTCGCCTGGGCGGCGGCTCGGTGATCTGCCTGGGCTCGACCGGCTGGATGAAGAAGAACGCCGGCTACCCGATGTACGCCATGGCCAAGGCCGCGGTACGCGGGCTGGTCAACGGCCTGGCGCGCGAGCTCGGCCACGACCGCATCCGCATCAACGCGCTGGTGCCCGGCTGGGTGATCACCGAGAAGCAGCGCCGGCTCTGGCTCGACGCCGAAGGCGAGGCCGAAATCGCCCGTGTGCAGTGCCTGCCCGGCTACCTGATGGCCGACGACCTGGCCCGCGCGGCGCTGTTCCTGGCCGCCGACGACAGCCGCATGTGCACCGGACAGGACTTCATCGTGGACGGCGGCTGGGTATGAACGCGTCGGCGGTGGTCGCGCTCCACGCCGGCAACACGCTCGGCGAAGGCATCGTGTGGTGCAGCCGCGAGCAGGCGCTGTACTGGACCGACATCCAGGCGGCGACCCTCTGGCGCTTCCGGCCGCGCGATGCGCGTGCCGATCAATGGACGATGCCCGAGCGGCTGGCCTGCATCGCGCTGTGCGAGGCCGAGGGCTGGCTGCTGCTCGGGCTCGCCTCGCGGCTGGCGTTCTTCCACCCCGCCAGCGGGACGCTCGCACCGATCACGCCCGTGGAAGGCGGCCTGCCGACGCGCCTCAACGACGGCGCCTGCGACCGCCAGGGACGGTTCGTGTTCGGCACGCTGCACGAACCGCCAGCCGGAGGTGCCCGCGAGCCCGTGGGCAGCTTCTGGCGCCTGAATGCGGACCTCTCCCTTGAACGCCTTGACCTGCCCGGCGTGGCGATCAGCAACAGCGTCGCGTTCAGCCCGGACGGACGCACGCTCTACTACTGCGATTCGCCTGCCCGCGCCATCCAGTGCTGCGACTATGGCGACCGTTGCGGTTCGCCGCGCACCTTCGCGCGCCTCGATGATCCACGCGGAGAACCGGACGGTTCGGCGGTGGATGCGGCCGGCAACCTGTGGAACGCGCAGTGGGGCCTGGGCCGTGTGGCGTGCTACACGGCTGGCGGCCGCCTCGATCACTGCATCGACATACCCGCCTCGCAGCCGACCCGTCCCGCCTTCGGCGGACCGGATCTTGCGGTGCTCTACGTCACCAGCGCGCGCGACGGCCTGGACGCCGCAGCGCTCGCCTCGCAACCGTCCGCCGGTGCGCTGTTCGCGGCACCGGCGGGCACCACCGGCCTGCCGGAACCGCGTTTCGCCGGCACGCCGCCGCGGGTATCGGTGCACCCAGGTACCGCAGCCGGCGCCCTCCACCTCGCTTCCGGGGAAGCACACCCATGAACAGCAACGCCCTTGCCACACCTCTTGCGCAGCCCCGGACGGCGGCGCTCTTCACCTGCATTCTTGCGGCGCTGGCCGGATTGATGTTCGGCCTGGACATCGGCGTCATCTCCGGCGCGCAGCAGTTCATCCAGAGCGATTTCGGCATCAGCGACCGCGCCCTGGAATGGATCGTGAGCGCGATGATGTTCGGCGCCGCGGTGGGCGCACTTGGCGCGGGCTGGCTGTCGGTGCACCTGGGCCGCAAGCGCTCGCTGATCCTGGGCGCGGTGTTGTTCGTGATCGGATCGCTGCTGTGCGGCATGGCCTGGTCGCCTGCCACGCTGATCGCCGCGCGCGTGGTGCTGGGCCTGGCGATCGGCCTGGCCACCTTCGCCGCGCCGCTGTACCTGGCGGAGGTGGCGCCTGAGCACATCCGCGGCGCGATGATCTCGACCTACCAGCTGATGATCACCATCGGCATCCTGGTCGCGTTCCTTTCCGACACCGCCTTCAGCTACACCGGCTCGTGGCGCTGGATGCTCGGCGTGATCGCGATCCCCGGCTTCCTGTTCCTGCTCGGCGTTCTGCTGCTGCCCGACAGCCCGCGTTGGCTGATGATGCGCGGCCGTCGCGAGGAGGCCATCGGCGTGCTGAACCGGCTGCGCGGCGACGCGGCCATCGTCGAGCGCGAGGCGGCCGACATCGAGGAACAGCTCAAGACTCCGCAGCGCGGCTGGCATCTGTTCCTGGAGAACCGCAACTTCCGCCGCTCGGTCGGGCTGGGCGTGCTGCTGCAGCTGATGCAGCAGTTCACCGGCATGAACGTGGTGATGTACTACGCGCCGCGCATCTTCCAGACAATGGGCTACGACACGGCCGCGCAGATGTGGTTCACCGCGCTGGTCGGCCTGACCAACGTGCTGGCGACCTTCATCGCCATCGCGCTGATCGACCGGGTGGGCCGCAAGCCGATCCTCTACGCCGGCTTCGCGGTAATGGCGATTGGCCTGGGCGTGGTCGGCACGATGATGCACGGCGGCATCGCCACCCATGCGGCGCAGATCTTCACCGTGGCGATGCTACTGGTGTTCATCGTCGGCTTCGCGATGTCCGCCGGCCCGCTGGTGTGGACGCTGTGCTCGGAAATCCAGCCGCTCAAGGGCCGCGACTTCGGCATCGGCTGCTCCACGATCACCAACTGGGTCTGCAACATGATCGTGGGTTTCACCTTCCTCAGCCTGCTCAACGGCATCGGCAACGCGGCCACGTTCTGGCTCTACGCGGCGCTCAACGTCGTCTTTCTCGTGCTTACCGTGTGGCTGGTCCCCGAGACCAAGGGTGTCACGCTGGAGCAGATCGAGCGCAACCTGATGCACGGCAAGCGGCTGCGCGAGATCGGCCGCTAGTCGACGGAGAAACCCGACGGGGTGGCCTCCACCCCGTCGGCGCCCGCATCAATGCCGGGGCTTGTACCAGGCCAGCACGTCGCGGGCCTGTCTGAGGTCCAGTGGCGGGCATTGCCCGATATCGCCACCGGAAAGGATCGACTGCGCACGCATGCAGATCCGGGTCTCTTCCGGGTCCACGGGAGCCGACAGCCGTCCCCATTTGGGTTCGTTGTGGGGGGTGATCGCGAATACGGCGTTCATGCCTGGGTTCCTCCCTTGCAAGCCGATGGCCAATGGCGGAGCGGCAAGCTCCGTGCAGGCGCCCGACGCCCGTCGAGGCCGCTTGGCCGCATCCAGTATCGACCGGTGCCGTGAAGCGGCCGGCAAGCTTCCGTGGCCGTAGGCTCACCCAGGGAAACGCCGGTTCGGGGACCCGGCGCTAGGGAGTTTTCCGCACGCTCGCGTTCGCGTTTCGCACCGTCCTCACGAAGGCGGCGAAAGGGATGTCGGTGATGCCGACCAATCCGAAGTGGGCGTTCTCGCCGTCGAGCAGGCGCCCGCTCACCGGTTCGTCAGCGTACTGGAACCAGTGCGCACCCACGATCGCCGGATCGGTGGCCGCTGCGGCCAGGAAGCGCGCATACGCCTCGCCGCGCCGGGCCTCGTTCCATACCGCCACCGGGCCTGCGCCGAAGGGGCCGCGGTCGATCGAGCCGAACGAGAACTCGCTGACCAGCACCGGCTTGTCGAGTTGGTGCAGCGCGGCCAGATCCATTCCATGCTGTGGCAGGTCGGCGTAGACGTTGATGCTCACCACGTCGCACCACTGCGCGCAGGCGGCCACGGCCTCGGGCGTGCGCACCGCGAAGCGACCACCGAGAAACAGGTGATGAGGGTCATGCCGGCGCAGTGCCTGCGCAACCGTGCGGAAGTAGCGGTCGGCATAGGCGCGCAGCCAGGCGCTGTAGTCCTGGGCGATGGCCTGGTGGGCCTCGCTTGGCAGGGGCGCCTGGAAACCGGCCTGTTCCAGCGCCTCCCAGCGGGTCACGCCGACGCCCCAGGCCACCCCTAAGCGAAGGGCATCGCCGTACTTGCGCATGAGCATGGCGATGAACGCCTGCTTCGCTGGACTGCGCGGCTCGCCGCGCAGAGTGCCCAGCGCCAGCGCCCAGCGGCCCTGCGCACCGGGGGACGCCCAGGCCAGTTCGTTGTCGGCGAAGTAGCCGAGCAGCCAGCGATCCTCGCGCACGCCTTCGGCGGCCTTGGCGACGGCTCGTTCGGTGGCCGCCGCAAAGTGCGGATCGAACGGATCGGGCATGCGGCCCCACCAGTCGTAGCCGGTGGCGACGTTGGCGTAGTCGCCGGTGATGTTGATCGAGCGGGTGTAGGCCAGGCTGTGGCCGCGCGCGATGGTTTCATCGCTCCAGTCGCCCAGCGTGTTGAAGCCCCAGGCAAGCAGCCGCTGGCGCGTGCGTTCACGCCACGCTTCACGCCATCGCACGCCGTCCACGCGGTAGAGGTTGGCCGCATAGAAGTCGAACCAGCGGCCATGGTTGTAGGTAAGGCCGCCGGCCGCGCCGGTGTCGCGGCGGCTGTCGTCCTCGCCGTAGAACGCCTGCCAGGCGCCCGTGGCCGGCGGCCGGCCGGTGAACATCCACTCGCGGCCTTGCACGTAACTGCGCCCGCCATCGGGCGCTACCGCGTTCACGCCCAGCGAGAAGAACGGGTGGCCGTCCGGTGCCACCAGCTGCCAGCGGCCATGAAGCTTGCGCGTGTGGAACCAGCCAGCGGCCGAGGTTCGGCCATCGGGCCGTCCATCGCCTCGATCACCGGGCATGCCGCCCAGCTGCGCACGTTCGCGCACATGCGCGCTGCGTAGCGCGGCATCGCTGTGGACCTTCTCCGGCCACTGTCCCCGCGTGTACTGGCCGTAGCGGTCGACGATCCCGGCGTAGACGTCGTGGAGCGTGTCGCCAGCGGCTGCGCCCGGCGTACCGACGAGCAGCACCTGCGCGGCCTGCGGCGCGGGAATGGAGAGCTGCACGGCGCGTATGGCCTGGAGCGACGGCGCGCCCTCCACCGTGGTGGCCAGCAGGACACGCTGGCCACCGAGTTGCACCGGCATCGGCGGGCCGGCCTGCATGCCGAAGGCGCGCGGCGAGGTCGCGTGCAAGGGAACGATGAGGGTCTGCGCCGGGCCGGCGGGCAGGCCCACCGTCGCCTTCAGGTGGGCGCCCGCCGTGCCTTCGATGTCGATCGACAGGGTGACCGCCCATGGCATCGCGTTCTGCACGCTGACGCGCAGTTCGCCCTCGCCAAGCCACGGGCGCGCCGGGCTGAAACGCACGCTCGGCTGCGCGGACGGCTCGAAGGTGTACCGGCGCATCGTTTCGCCGGCGATCTGCTCCTCCGCGCCGGCCCGGACATGGGCCAGACCAACCTGCAATCCGGCCGCACCGGCGGGCGCCTCCGCCCGGCATGCAATCGACAGGATCAGGCAGACCAGTGCAGCGCTCGTCCTCATGGCCACCAGTGTCGCTCACCGCTCCGCACGGGACGTGCAGGAGCGCTCACGCCCCGCTGCGTTCGAGCCAGCGCCAGCCGTAATAGGCGGGAATGCCGCAGGCAATGATGACCAGGCTCATGCCGGCATCGCTTGGGTTGTGGATCGCCGTGGCGCCGATCACGCACAGCACGGTCACCACGAAGATCATCGGCAGCCACGGATAGAACGGCACGCGGTAGGGCGAGGGCTCGGTGAGGTAACGGCGGTACCAGAACAGCGTGGCGATGCTGCAGGCGTGCGCCAGCCACTCGCCGACGGTGGTGTAGTCCAGCAGCTGGTTGAAGCTGCCGGACACCGCCAGCACGATCGCCCATGCGCCCAGCGTGGCCAGCGCCACCTGCGGCGCGCGGCTCTGCGGCTCGATGCGCCCCACGGCGGAGAAGAACATGCCGTCGGCGCCCATCGTCTGCAGCACGCGCGCGCCGCCGGCGATGGCGATGTTGCAGTAGCCGAAGGTGGAGCAGGCGATGCCCAGCGCCATCAGCGTGGCGCCGCGGTCGCCGAGCAGCCGGCGCAACAGGTCGGCGGCCGGCGCGGTGCTGAAGGCCAGGCCCGCATGGCCCAGACCGGCCAGGTAGGCAAAGTTGGCCAGCACATAGGCGATCATCACGCCGGCCATGCCCAGCCCCAGCGCGATCGGCAGCGTGCGTTGCGGGTTGCGCACTTCGCCGGCCAGGTCGTTGAGGTAGTGGAATCCGCCATAAGTGAACAGCACCGGCAGCAGCGCGCCGAACAGCGCGCCCGCGGGGACGTCCCGCCCGGGATCGGCGGCGAGCGTCACGCCCAGGTGGCCATCGGCCAGCACCACGCCGGCCACGACCAGCAGCGCGATGGCGGCGAGCTTGAGCACGGTGAAGATGTTCTGCACCCAGGCGCCGGCGCGGATGCCGAACAGGTTCACGCCGACGATGAAGGCGATCGCGCCGGCGGCCACGGGCTTGATGTACAGCAACGACAGGCCAAGCGCCGCGCAGAAGTACTGCGCGAAAATCGTCGCTACAGCGGCGACGCTGCCCGGGTAGTTGATCAACGCCATCGTCCAGCCGAACAGGAACGCGGGCAGCTGGCCGAACGCCTCGCGCAGGTAGATGTAGCTGCCGCCCGCCTGCGGACGCCGTGCGCCGAGCTCGGCATAGCTCAGCACGCCGGTCAGGGTCAGCAGGCCGCCGACCACCCACAGCGCCAGCAACTCCCAGCCCGAACCGGTGCGCTGGGCCAGCGTGGCCGGGGTACTGAAGATGCCGGCGCCGATCACGCCGCCGATGACGATCATCGCCGCGTCCCAGGTACCCAGGCGGCGCAGGTAGGTATTCGATTCGGTGCTCATGCGTGGAGAAGGCATCGTCGGCGGCGGGAGCGGCAACGATAGCGTGAGTTGGCGGTGGGGTTCAGCCACTGGCGCACGATGCATCCCCATTCCCGCAGGAGCGCACGGTGCGCGACCGCGAGCCACGGGCAGCGCGAAGTGGGCGCTCCGCGCGGTCGCGCACGGGTGCGCTCCTACAAGCCAGGGGGCGGAACCCGCTACCCTTGGCGACATGACGATCCCGCACCCGCGGCCCCTTGCGCATGCGCCGTAAGGTTGGGCCGATGTCCGCACTTCCCTCCCCTCTTGCCGACCCCGGTACGCGCCGCTGGCTGCGCGGGTTGTCCTGGTTCGCGTCGGCGTTGCTGCTCGCCCTGGCGGCGTGGCTCCTGCACCGTTATCTGGGCGCGATGCGCTGGCGCGACGTGGCGACGGCGCTGGCGCAACTGCCGCGCACGCACGTGGCCGGCGCCGTGGTGGCAACGGCGATCAGCTTCGCCATGCTGGCCACGTTCGACGTGCTGGCCGCGCGCCGCGTGGCCCCGGCGCGCGCATCGACCGGGTTGGCAGCCTTCGCGGGCTTCGCGGCGCACGCGTTGTCCAACACGCTCGGATTCCACGCCGTGACCGGTGGCGCGGTGCGCTACCGCATCTACGCCACCGCGGGTCTGGGCGCAGGCGACATTGCGCGCGTGGTCGGGCTGGCGACGTTGGGCGTGGGGCTGGGCTACGCCGTGCTGGGCGCGGCCGGCCTGCTGATGGAACCGGCGATCGCCCTCGGCTGGGGGCGCACCGCTGGCGTGGTCATCGTGCTGCTGCTGGCCAGCCTGGCGTTGTGGCTTGCGCGGCCACGCAGCCTGCGCGTGGGTCGCTGGACGATCGCCTTGCCGGGCTCGGGCGCCGCGCTGCTGCAGATGCTGGTCGGTGGCGTGGAGATGAGCGCCGCGATCGGCGCGATGTACCTGCTGCTGCCTCCGGAAATCGCGCCGCCGTTTGCCGATTTCGTGCCGGTCTACCTGACCGCGTTGCTGGCCGGCATCGTCAGCCATGCCCCCGGCGGCCTGGGCGTGTTCGAAGCGATCCTGCTCGGCGCCTTCCCCGCCCAGGCGCGCGCCGACGTGCTGGCCGGCCTGCTCTGCTACCGGCTGGTCTACAACCTGCTGCCATTCGTCGTGGCGGCGCTGTCGCTGGCCGCGTTCGAGGCGCGCCGGCGCAACGCACCCCCCGCACCGCATGCCTGACCGCGGCACATGCCGCCGCCTCGGGCCCGGCCGTATCCTGCGCGCTTTCGCCGCGGAGCCGCGCCATGCCGGATGCCAGCCACCTGCTCGCTTTCGCCCTGATCGCGCTGGGCCTGGTGCTCACGCCGGGGCCGAACATGATCTACCTGATCTCGCGCTCGATCTGCCAGGGGCGCGCGGCGGGGCTGGTGTCGCTGGCAGGGGTGGGTCTGGGCTTCATCGCCTACATGCTGTGCGCGGCCTTCGGCATCACCGCGCTGGTGTTCGCGGTGCCCTACGCCTATGACGCACTGCGCATCGGCGGGGCCGTGTACCTGCTGTACCTGGCCTGGCAGGCGCTTAGGCCCGGTGGCCGCTCGCCGTTCCAGCTGCGCGAGCTGACGCCGGACAGCCCGCGTCGCCTGTTCGCCATGGGCCTGCTCACCAACCTGCTCAACCCGAAGGCGGCGATGCTCTATCTCTCGCTGCTGCCGCAGTTCGTCGTGCCCGGTCGCGGCAGCGTGCTTGCGCAGTCGGTGGCGCTCGGTTTCACGCAGATCGCCATCAGCCTCTCGGTCAACGCAATGATCGTGCTGGCGGCCGGTTCGATTGCCGCATTCCTGGGCGGACGCCCGCTATGGCAGGCGCTCCAACGCTGGCTGATGGGCACGGTGCTGGCCACCCTGGCGGTGCGCATGCTGGCGCAGGGGCGCCGCTAGCGTCGCAACGTTCAGAGGCCGAACGGCCAGGTGTCGGCGGCGCCGCTGCGCGGCTCCTCGCCCAGCGGTTCGACCGCGTGGGTTTCGTCGAACCAGGTATAGCCGTCGAACTGGCGGGGCATCGAGCATTCGACGTAGTGGCTCCAGCGCTCGGTGTCCGGTCGGTAGATCACGCCGATGAAGCGCTCCAGGCGGCCGGTGGCCAGACGCCCGCACAGCTCGCGGTTCGCACCCTCGCGCAGGTCCAGCAGGCAGCGAGGCCGCCCGGCGTCATGGAACAGGCGCTCGTAGCTGTCGTTGCGCGAGGGCAGCACGCCCATCACTTTCATCGGTTCGTCCCAGTCGTCCGCCGCGGCGACCGTGCCGGTGTGCGTGCCGAAGCCCAGCAGCACCGCATCGGTGCCGAAGCGCTGGCGGCAAAGCTGCCCGAGGTTGAGTTCCTCGCGCACCTGGCCCATTTCGGTGTGGCGCGCGTCGCCGATGTGCGAGTTGTGCGCCCAGACCACCGCCTTCGACCGCGGACCGGCGGCGGCGAGCAGGTTTTCCAGCGTCTCGAACATGTGGCTGTCGCGCAGGTTCCACGACTCGGCGGAGCCGTAGTACATCGCGCGGTAGTAGGCCTCGGCGTTGCTGACCAGGCGTGCGTTCTGCGCCGCGTCCAGGAAGTGCTCGCCGTCGGCGTGGGCGTACTCCATCCGGCGGGAAAGCAGCTCGCGCAACATCTGCACCACCGCTTTCTCGCACAGCGGGTAACCGGCATTCAGGGCCATGCGGCCGTACTGCGCCGGCTCCTTGCTCCAGGGCATCAGGCAGCCGTAGCGGTGCCGCGCCACCTGCGCGGTTTCCGGGTCGACCTTGTCCAGGTAATCGATCACCGCGCGGATCGAGCTGTCCAGGCTGTACAGGTCCAGGCCGTAGAAGCCGGCCTGCCTGGGGGCGGGCTTGTCGCGGTTGTAGTCACGCAGCCAGTCGATGAAGCGGGCGACGTCCCGGTTGCGCCACATCCACGTCGGGAAGCGCTGGAAGATCGGCTCCTCGTGCGTGGCGGGACGGCCGCGCACGTAGCGGTCCAGCACCGCCGCATCGGGCCAGTCGCCTTCCACCGCCACGATGGTGAAGCCGTGCGCCTCGATCAGCCGGCGGGTGATCGCCGCGCGGGCGCGGTAGAACTCGCTGGTGCCATGGCTCGCTTCGCCCAGGAGCACGACACGCGCATCGCCGTAGCGGTCGTACAGCCGTCCAAACGCCGGGTCGTCGAATTCAGGCAAGGCCTCGGCCGCGGCGCGGATCATGGCCGGCAACGTGCCGCCATCGCCCGGCGCGCGGACGGCGACGGGTTCCATCCGCGGCGGCGCGATGGCTTCCTGCTCGCTCCAGCCGTAACTGCCCACCAGCGGCACGAAACGCACTTCGTCCAGCGGCTCCTCCTCGAAGCGGTCCTCCGCCAGGCGGGTCACCTTTACCAGCCGCTGGCGGTTGAGCGTCTCACCGACCGGCAT
The DNA here is from genome assembly GCF_021117405.1 of Frateuria edaphi. Taxonomy (NCBI): domain Bacteria; kingdom Pseudomonadati; phylum Pseudomonadota; class Gammaproteobacteria; order Lysobacterales; family Rhodanobacteraceae; genus Frateuria; species Frateuria edaphi. Next base: position 219,627 of record NZ_CP088251.1, on the reverse strand, counting down.
TACCAGCCGTCCGCCGATCGCCAGCTGCCGGCGCAGCACATCCGGCACCGCCGGACCGCCGGCCGCGGCGATGATCGCGTCGAAGGGCGCCGCTTCCGGCCAGCCACCGCTGCCGTCGCCCAGGCGCAAGCGGATGTTGCGGTAGCCCAGCGTATCGAAGCGCTGTTGCGCGAGGTCGACGAGCTGGGCGTGGCGTTCGACCGCGTGCACGCGGGCAGCCAGCGCCGCCATCACCGCCGCGGCATAGCCCGAGCCCGCACCGATCTCCAGCACGCTGTCGCCCTCGTGCAGTTCGGCCGCCTGCAGCATGCGCGCGACGATGAATGGCTGGGAGATGGTCTGTCCGGCTTCGATCGGCAGCGGCGAGTCCTCGTACGCGAACTCGTGCATGCTCCCGGCCACGAACGCCTCGCGCGGGATCGTGCCCATCGCTTCGAGCACGCGCGCATCCGTGATGCCGCGCCCGGCCAGCTGGCGCTCGACCATGCGCTGGCGTTGCTCGGCGTAATCGGTCATGGCGAGCCTCCGGGATGCGACGCCACGGTAGCCCCGGCGCTATCAATCGCATGTCAAGCCGTGCAACCGCGTGGCCGGGCCGATTGCCGCGCGGTCGCGCCGGTCCCCTAGAATCGCCACCAGTCATCCCCGGTTTCCATCGTGTCCTCCACGCCGCGCAAGATCCTGCATATCGACATGGACGCGTTCTACGCGTCGGTGGAGCAGCGCGACGATCCGTCGTTGCGCGGCAGGCCCGTGGTGGTGGCGTGGCGCGGGGCGCGCTCGGTGGTCTGCGCGGCAAGCTACGAGGCGCGGGTGTTCGGCGTGCGTTCGGCGATGCCGGCGGTGCGGGCGGAACGGCTGTGCCCGCAGGCGATCTTCGTACCGCCGGATTTCACCCGCTACAAGGCAGTGTCGCGGCAGGTGCGGGCGATCTTCGCGCGGCACACCGAACTCATCGAACCGCTGTCGCTGGACGAGGCCTACCTGGACGTGACCTCCAGCAGGAACGGGCTGGCGTCTGCCACGGCGACGGCCGAGGCGATCCGCGCGGCGATCCGCGAGGAAACGAATCTGACCGCTTCGGCCGGCGTGGCGCCGAACAAGTTCCTGGCCAAGATCGCCTCGGACTGGCGCAAGCCCGATGGATTGTTCGTGATCCGTCCGCACCAGGTCGAGGCCTTCCTGGCGCCGCTCGCCGTCGGACGCCTGCCCGGGGTGGGCAAGGTCATGGAGGGCAAGCTCGCCGCGATGGGCGTGGCCACCGCGGCCGACCTTCGGCGGGTGGGCGAGGCCGGGCTCGAGCAGCGCTTCGGCCGCTGGGGCCGGCGCCTGCACCAGCTTTCGTGGGGTATCGACGAGCATCCGGTGCAGCCGGACCGGCTCACCCTGCAGGTGTCCGCCGAGGACACCTTCGAAAACGACCTCACGCTGGACGAGCTGGAACCGCACATCCGCCGCCTGGCCGAGAAAACCTGGGCCGGCCACCAGCGCGAGCAAGGGCGCATCGCGCGCACGATCGTGCTCAAGCTCAAGACCGCCGACTTCCGCACGCTGACCCGCAGCTTCTCGCCCGCCACCCTGCCCGTCACCGCGCACGAGCTGGCCGAGCTCGCCTGCGCGTTGCGGGCTCGGGTCGAGCACCCCGCCGGCACCCGCTACCGGCTGGTCGGCGTGGGACTGGCCGGCTTCGTCGACCGCGACCACTTTGCCGCGCAGCGCGACTTGTTCGAAACTGCCGCGCCGCGCGACTGACCCCCAACAAGGACAACCTATGCACCTGGAACTGCCCAAGGCTCGCGTGGAATCGCTGAAGGACTTCCTCAAGCATTACCTGATGATCGTGCTGAGTATCCTCACCGCGCTGGGGCTGGAGGCGTGGATCGAGCATACGCACCATGCGCACGCGGCCGAGACGGCGCGCGCGCAGATCGAAGCCGAGATTCGCGCCAACCTGGCGGAAGTAAAGTCCTCGCTCGCCCAGGACGAGCGGCAAGCCCGGGCGCTGGCCAAGATCCGCAATGCGCTCGTGGAGGACTTCAAGGCACGGGCGCCGGACGATGCCGTAGCCCGGCACGTGCAATCGCTGGTCGCGCTGGAAGGTTTCAACCTCAACCTGCGCTGGCCCAGCCTGCGCCAGGAAGCCTGGGACGTGGCCGTAGCCAACCAGTCGGCCAGCTGGATCGACGACGCCCACATGCGCCGCTATGCGGCGGCCTATGCCGGGCAACGGGACATGGTCACGACACTGAGCGCGAACCTGGCGCTGGTGATGAACGGTCCGCGCATGGTCGATGCGATGACCGACATGCGCATCGGCACCGTGCAACCGCGTGAATTCCTGCACGTGATCGGACAGATGACCTTGATGCTGGACCAGGCCAAGAACAATCTGGTGACCTTGCAGGACCGCTTGCAGGCGGCGCTGGCCGAGGCACAGGCGCACTAGGCGATCTGCCGGTCCACCGCTTTCGAAGCAACCGACGGATGCGCCACGGGGCAAAAAAAAAGCCAGCCGCCCGGTCGCGACTGGCTTCCTGTTCGCTTGAGCGGCGCTATTTCTTCTTCGGGATGTACAGGTCCGTGATGGTGCCCTCGTAGACCTCCGCCGCCATCGCGATCGACTCGCTCAAGGTCGGGTGCGGGTGGATGGTCAGGGCGATGTCGGCCGCCTCGGCACCCATCTCGATGGCCAGGGCCAGCTCGGAGATCAGGTCGCCGGCGTGCGGGCCGACGATGCCCGCGCCGACCACGCGGTGGGTTTCCTCGTCGAACAGCAGCTTGGTGAAGCCTTCGGTGCGGTCGATGCCGATCGCGCGGCCGGAGGCGGCCCAGGGGAACTTGCCCACGCCGACCTTGAGACCCTTTTCCTTCGCCTCGCGCTCGGTCACGCCGACCCAGGCAATTTCCGGGTCGGTGTAGGCGACCGACGGGATCACGCGGGCGTCGAAATGACTCTTCATGCCGGCCACCACTTCGGCGGCGACGCGCGCCTCGTGGGTCGCCTTGTGCGCCAGCATCGGCTGGCCGACCAGGTCGCCGATGGCGAAGATGTGCGGCACATTGGTGCGCAGCTGCGTGTCGACGTTGATGAAGCCGCGATCGGTCACCGCCACGCCCGCCTTGTCGGCACCGATCTTGTTGCCGTTTGCGGAGCGGCCCACGGCGACCAGCACGCGGTCGAACACGGTGGTGTCGGGAATGCTGTCGCCTTCGTAGCGGACTTCGATACCCTTCTTGGTGGCCTTGGCCTCGACCACCTTGGTTTTCAGGTGCACGCCCTTGAGCTTGCCGCCGAGGCGCTTGGCCAGCGGCTTGACCAGGTCCACGTCGGCGCCGGGGATCAGCTGGTCCATGAACTCGACCACGGTCACTTCGCTGCCCAGGCCCGCATACACCGTGGCCATCTCCAGGCCGATGATGCCGCCGCCGACGACCAGCAGCTGCTTCGGAATGTCCTTCAGCTCCAGCGCGCCGGTGGAATCCATCACGCGCTCGTCGTCCCACGGGAACATCGGCAGGCGCACGGCCTGCGAGCCGGCGGCGATGATGGCGTGCTCGAATCGGATCAGCCTGGTGCCCTCGGCCGTCTTTACTTCCAGCTCGTGCGGAGAGACAAAGCTGCCCGTGCCCTGCACGGTGCGCACCTTGCGTTGTTTGGCCATGCCGGCCAGCCCGCCGGTGAGCTTGCCGACCACCTGATCCTTGAACTTGCGCAGCTTGTCGAGCTCGATCTTGGGCTTGCCGAAGGTGACGCCGTGGGCGGCCATCGCGTCGGCCTCGTCGATCACGGCCGCGGCGTGCAGCAGTGCCTTCGACGGGATGCAACCGACGTTGAGGCAGACGCCGCCCAGGCTCGCGTAGCGTTCGACCAGCACGGTGTCGACGCCCAGGTCCGCGGCGCGGAACGCGGCGGTGTAGCCGCCGGGGCCCGAGCCGAGGACGACGAGCTTGCATTCGAGGTCAGGTGTTCTGGACGATGCCGCTGCCGCGTGCGGCACCTTCGCTTCCTCTCCCCGGCGGGGAGGGGATTGCGGTGAGGGGGCGGGGCTTGCGGGAGCGGCGGTAGGTGCGTTCGCTTCGTTGCCGGGCTGTCGCGAGGGCGCCCCCTTACCCTGGCCCTCTTCCCCCGCCTTGTTTCCATCCGGGGCAGAGGGAGCAGAAGCCTCGGCTTCGAGCGTGAGGATCACCGCGCCCTCGGACACCTCGTCGCCCACCTTCACCTTGACGTCCCTGACCACGCCAGCGGCGCTGGAAGGCACTTCCATCGTGGCCTTGTCCGACTCCAGCGTGATCAGGCTCTGTTCCTTCTCCACGCGGTCGCCGGCTTTCACCAGAACCTCGATCACCGGCACGTTGTCGTGGCCGATGTCGGGGACTTTCACTTCGATCGTGTTCGCCATGGCCTTGGCCTCCCGTCAGAGCAGCAGGCGGCGGATGTCGCCGAGCTGGGTGGCGAGGAAGGCGGCGAAGCGCGCGGCGAGTGCACCGTCGATCACGCGGTGGTCGTAGGAAAGCGACAGCGGCAGCATCAGCCGCGGCGCGAATTCCTTGCCGTTCCACACCGGCTTCATGGACGCCTTGGAGACACCCAGGATCGCCACCTCCGGCGCATTGACGATCGGCGTGAACGCGGTGCCGCCGATGCCGCCCAGCGAGGAGATCGAGAAGCAGCCGCCGGACATCTCGGCCGGGCCGAGCCTCTTCTCGCGCGCCTTCTTGGAGATCTCGCCCAGCTCGCGGGCCAGGTCCAGCAGGCCCTTCTGGTCGCAGTCGCGGAGCACCGGCACCACCAGGCCATCGGGCGTGTCCACCGCGATGCCGATGTGGAAGTACTTCTTGAGGATCAGCTTCTCGCCGGTCTCGTCCAGCGAGGCGTTGAACTGCGGGAACTGCTTGAGCGCCGCGACCACCGCCTTGATCTGGAATACCAGCGGAGTGACCTTCAGGTCCTTGTTTTCCTCGCCGAGCTTCTTGCGGAACGCCTCCAGCTCGGTGATGTCCGCGTCCTCGTGCTGGGTGACGTGCGGGATCATCGCCCAGTTGCGCGACAGGTTCGCGCCGGAAATTTTCTGGATGCGGGTGAGCGGCTTCTCCTCGACCGGGCCGAACTTGGCGAAGTCGACCTTCGGCCACGGCAGCAGGTTGAGACCGCCGCCGGCGGCCACCGGCGCGCCCTGCACCGGACGCGCGCCGGAGGCCAGCGCGTGTTTCACGTAGGCGCTGACGTCCTCGCGCTGGATGCGCCCGGCGCGGCCGGAGCCCTTGACCTGCGCGATGTCGACGCCGAGTTCGCGCGCGAAGGCGCGGATCGCCGGACTGGCATAGGGAGCATCGCCCGGCATGATCACCTGGGCGTCCATCGGCGGACGGGCGCGGGGTGCGACATCGCCTTCGGGTACGTTGCCCGGAAGCACGCCCCGGCCGCCGGCCGGCTGCCCGGGCGCCTTGGGGCCGCCGCTGCTGATCGGAAGGCCGGTGGCGGATTGCGCATCGGGCGAGGCTGCGGGCGATGGCGCGGCCGTTGCCGGGGCGGCGGCGCCGGTCTCGATCAGGGCGATCACCGCGCCTTCCGATACCTCGTCGCCCACCTTGAGCTTCAGTTCCTTGACCACGCCTTCGAACGGCGCCGGGACTTCCATGGTGGCCTTGTCCGATTCGAGCGTGATCAGGCTCTGGTCCTTGGCGACCGTGTCACCGACCTTCACCAGTACCTCGATCACCGGCACGTTGTCGTGACCGCCGATGTCCGGCACGCGCGCCTCGCGCACGCCGCCCGTCGCGGGGGGCGCGGCCGGTGGCGGGGTTGGCGGCGCCTCGTCGATGGCGCCCTTGCCGGTACCCGGCTCGGCCGCCCTGGCCTGCGCGCTGGAAAGCGGCGCGGCGGCGGGCGCCTTCGCCGGCGCAGGTGCGGCCCCCTCGGCCTCGATGACCGCGATCAACGCGCCCTCGGACACCTCGTCGCCGACCTTGAGCTTGATTTCCTTCACCACGCCGGCAAACGGCGAGGGCACCTCCATGGTCGCCTTGTCCGATTCCAGCGTGATCAGGCTCTGTTCCTTCTCCACGCGGTCGCCGGCCTTCACCAGCACTTCGATCACCGGCACGTTGTCGTGGCCGCCGATGTCGGGGACGCGTGCTTCTTTGGGGTCGGCCATGGGGTCTCCTGCGATGGCAAGCGCGCAGCGCCCGGGGATGACGGCCGCGCAAGGCCTCCCATGATAGCGAACGGCCGCCCGCCGCACAGGGGCGGCCGGTCATGGGCCACCCGGCATGCATGACCTTGTGCCGATGTGCCCGCCGGCCCCGCTGCCTATGCTGGTTCCCGGCGCCGCGCGGGGCGGCGCGGAGTAGCCTGCATGCTGACCATCCGCCACCTGTCCAAGACCTATGCCAACGGCGTGCATGCGCTGCGCGGGATCGATCTGGACATCCCGCAGGGCATGTTCGGCCTGCTGGGACCCAACGGGGCGGGCAAGTCCTCGCTGATGCGGACGATTGCGACGCTGCAGGACCCGGACCAGGGCAGCATCGAGCTCGACGGCATGGACCTGCTGGCGGACAAGCCGGCCACCCGCCGCCTGCTCGGCTACCTGCCGCAGGAATTCGGGGTGTACCCGAAAGTATCGGCCGAGGCCATGCTGGAGCACTTCGCCGTGCTCAAGGGCGTCACCGCCCGCGGCGAGCGGCGCGACCTCATCGAGGCGCTGCTGCGCCAGGTCAACCTGTGGGACGTGCGCAAGCGCAAGCTCGGCAGCTTTTCCGGCGGCATGCGCCAGCGCTTCGGCATCGCCCAGGCGCTGATCGGCAACCCGAAGCTGGTGATCGTGGACGAACCGACCGCGGGCCTGGATCCGGAGGAGCGCAACCGCTTCCTCAACCTGCTGGCGGAGATCGGCGAGAAGGTGGTGGTGATCCTCTCCACCCACATCGTGGCCGACGTGACCGACCTGTGCCCGCGGATGGCGATCATCGGCCAGGGCCAGGTGTTGTTGACCGGCGAGCCGCGCGAGGCGATCCGCAGCCTGGACGGGCGCGTGTGGCGGCGCACGATCGACAAGGCGGAGCTGGACAACTACCGCGCCCGCATGACCATCCTGTCCACCCGCCTGGCCGGCGGGCGCACGCTGCTGCACGTGCTGGCCGACGCATTGCCGGAACCCGGTTTCGAGGCGGTGTCGCCGGACCTGGAGGACGTCTATTTCGGCCACCTGCGCGCCCAGGCCACGGCGCGGGCAGCCTGACGCCATGCTGGGGGAGGTCTTCCGCTTCGAATGGCGCCAGCAATGGCGCGCGCCGCTGTTCTGGATCATGGCGCTGGCCTTCGGCGGGCTCGCCTTCGCGGTGGCCAGCACCGACGCGGTCGTGATGGGCGGCGCCAGCGGCAACGTGCTGCGCAACGCGCCGATGGTGATCGCGCGGCTGGTCAGTGCCTTCACGATCTTCGGCATGCTGGCCGGCGGCGTGTTCGTCGCCGGCGCCGCGCTGCGCGATTTCGACCACGACACCGCCGAACTGGTGTTCGCCACGCCGGTCAGCCGCGGCGCCTACCTCGGCGGCCGGCTGGCCGCCGGCTACGCGGCGGCGGTGGCGATCATGCTGGCGGTGGCGCTGGGCGTGGCGCTGGGCGGGGCGATGCCGTGGGTCGACCCGACGCGGCTGGGTCCGCCCGGATGGCACGGCTACGCCTGGGCATTCGGCGTGATGGTGTTGCCGGACATGCTGTTCGTGACCTCGCTGCTGTTCCTGCTGGCGACGGTGACCCGCTCGCTACTGGCCACCTACATCGGCATCATCGCCTTCATCGTGCTGCTGTCGCTGTCGGGACTGCTGACCCGGGACGTCAACCATCACATCGTGGCGGCCATGCTCGATCCCTTCGGGGGCCGCACGCTGGGCATCGTCACGCGCTACTGGTCCGCCGACGAGCTCAACCATCGCCTGCCGCCGCTGGAAGGGCTGCTGCTGTGGAACCGGCTGCTCTGGCTGGGCGTCTCGGTGCTGTTGGCCGGCACCGCGTTCGCGCTCTTCCGTACCGACCGCGAGGGGCTGCGCATGCCCGGGCGCAAGCCCCGCGCCGAGCCGCCGCTGCTGCGCCCGATGCCCGGCGCGGTGCGCAGCGGCCTGCCGGCCGTGCGGCTAGCGCACGACCTGCGCGCCCATCTCGCACAGCTGCGTGAGCTGCTGGCGTTCGACGTCGGGCAGGTGCTGCGCGGCGTGCCGTTCCTGGTCATGCTGGTGTTCGGGCTGGTCAACCTGCTGTTCGCGCTGGCCTTCGCCGGCGACTTCTACGGCACACCGGTCTACCCGGTCACGCACACGGTGCTGGAGACGATCCAGGGCAGCTTCCAGTGGCTGCTGGCGATCATCGTGACCTTCTACGCGGGCGAGCTGGTCTGGCGCGAGCGCGACCGGCGCACCGCCGAGGTGGTCGATGCGTTCCCGCTGCCGGACTGGTTGCCGCTCACCGCGCGCCTGCTCGCACTGGTCGCCGTGGTGCTGGTGTACCTGCTGGTCGGCGACCTGGTCGGCATCGCCTGGCAGCTCGCCCACGGCTACACGCGACTGGAACCGGGCCTGTACCTGGCCATGCTGGGGCTGGATGCGGCACCGTTCGTGCTGCTGTCAGTGCTGATGCTGCTGTTCCAGACGCTGGCCGGCAGCAAGTTCATGGGCTACCTGCTGGGCATCGTGTGGCTGGTCGCCTCGCTGATCGGCTTCCCGCTGCTGCACTGGGAGCACAACCTGTACGTTTTCGGCCACGCTTCGTCGGTGCCGTATTCGGACATGAACGGCTTCGGCCATTTCCTGGCCGCCGCCTTGTGGTTCGACCTCTACTGGGGATTTGCGGCGGCGGCGATGCTGGTGGTCGCGGCACTGTTCAACGTGCGCGGCACCGGCACCACCTGGCGCGAACGTCTGCAGGAGGCCCGAGCGCGGCTGCGCCGTCCGGCCGCGGTCGCGCTGGGGTTGGCGCTGGCCGGCTTCGTCGCGACCGGCGCCTGGATCTTCTACAACACGAACGTGCTCAACCACTACTCCAGCAGCGACGACGAGACGCGCCAGCGCGCCGATTACGAGAAGAAGTATTCGAAATACGACGGCCTGCCACAGCCGCGCATCACGGCGGTCAAGACCGACGTGGACATCTATCCCTACCAGCGGCGGCTCGAAATCCGCGGGCACTACACGCTGGTCAACCGAAGCGGCAGGCCGATCGACAGGCTGCACGTGAACTTCGATACCCACTTCGCCTTGAAGTCGCTCAAGTTCGCGCCGCACGAGACGATCAGCCACGACACGCGCCTGGGCTACGCGATCTACCGCCTGGAGCGGCCGCTACCGCCGGGTGCCTCGATGGATTTCGATTTCGACATCGAGTACGCCCCGCGCGGTTTCACCAACGAGCCATCCGGCCAGTTCCTGGTCGCCAACGGCAGCTTCTTCAACAGCCAGGTGCTGCCGCGCTTCGGCTACCAGAGCGAGGCGCAGCTGACCGACCGCGGCGATCGGCGCAAGTACGGCCTGCCGCCCGACGTGCCGCGCATGCCGAAGCTGGGCGACACCAGGGCGCTGGGCGACAATTACGTCAGCAACGACGCCGACTGGATCGACTTCGAGACCACCGTCTCCACCGCCGCCGACCAGATCGCGCTGGCGCCGGGCTACCTCACCCGAAGCTGGACCGCCAACGGTCGCCGCTATTTCACCTATGCCGCCGACCGGCCGATGCTGGACTTCTTCGCCTGGCTGTCCGCGCGCTACGCAGTGAAGAAGGCCAGCTACGACGGCATCGCCATCGAGGTCTACTACAACCCCGCACACGCCTGGAACGTGGAGCGCATGATCCAGGCGACCCGGGACGCGCTGGCCTACTACCAGGCCCATTTCACGCCCTACCAGTACCGCCAGGTGCGGATCCTGGAGTCCCCCAACTACGCGCACTTCGCACAGTCCTTCGCCAACACGATTCCCTATTCCGAAGGCGTGGGTTTCATCGCCGACCTGCGCGACCGGTCCAAGGTCGACTACGTCTACTACGTGACCGCGCACGAGGTCGCTCACCAGTGGTGGGCCCACCAGGTGATCGGCGCGCACATGCAGGGTTCGACCATGCTCAGCGAATCGCTGGCGCAGTACTCGGCGCTGATGGTGATGAAGCACAGGTACGGCGCCGACCAGATGCGCAAGTTCCTCAAGTACGAGCTGGACAGGTATCTGATGAGCCGCGCCACCGAGAAGGTCGCCGAGGAGCCGCTGGCAAAGGTCGAGAACCAGCAGTACATCCACTACAACAAGGGCTCGCTGGTGTTCTACGCGCTGCAGGACTATGTCGGCGAGGACGTGTTCGACCGGGCGCTGAAACAGTTCCTGCTCGACTGGCAGTTCCGCGGCCCGCCCTACCCCAGCTCGCAGGATTTCATGGACACGCTCGCCCGGGCGCTGGACCCGAAGTGGAAGGGGCTGCTGGACGACCTGTTCTGGAAGATCACGCTGTTCGACAACCGCACCGGCGAGGCCACCGCGAAAAAGCTGCCCGACGGTCGCTACGCGGTGACCCTGAAGGTGCACGCGGGCAAGGTCCACGTCGACGGTACCGGCAAGGAGACCCCGGCCGAACCGGACGTGCCTGTGGACATCGGCGTGTTCGCCGCCTCGCCGGTCAGGGGCCGCGACGGCAAGCCGCTGTACCTGCAAAAGCGCCTGCTGCCGGCGGGCGACAGCACCCTCACCGTGACCGTGGACGGGACGCCCGCCGAGGCGGGCATCGACCCGTTCAACGAATTGATCGACCGCGTGTCAGGCGACAACCGGCGGCCGGTGACGGTGCAATAAGCATCACAGGATGGGCTTCAGCCCACCGCATGCTTGCGCGGACGTGCGGTGGGCTAGAGCCCACCCTACGGCCGCTCAACCCGCCTTTCTGCTCCCGTCCGGCAACGTGCCCTGCACCACGGTCAGCTCGCGCTGCGGGAACGGGATGCTGATGCCCGCCTCGTCGAAACGCTCCTTGATCTTGCGCAAGAGCTCGGTCTGCGCCGCCCACAGGTCCGTGCTGCGCGTGTAGGCGCGGATGATGAGTTCCACCGAGCTTTCGGCCAGCATGCCGGTCACCACGCTCGGCGGCGGTTCCTTGAGGATGCGCGGGTCGGCAGCGAACAGCTTGTCGATCTCCCCGATCGCCTGGCCGATGTCGTCCTTGTAGCCGATGCCCACCTTCAGCTCGAACCGGCGCGTACCCCGCCGGTTGGCGTTGATGATCGCGTCGCCGCCGATCTTGGCGTTGGGCACGATCGCCTCGCGGTTGTCCGGCAGCACCAGCTGCGTGTACATCAGGTTGACCGTCTCCACCGTGCCTTCCACGCCGCCGGCATGGATGAAGTCGCCCGCGCGAAACGGCCGGAACACGATCAGCAGCACGCCCCAGGCCAGGTTGCTGAGCGAACCCTGCAAGGCCAGCCCGATGGCCAGGCCGCTGGCGCCCAGCGCGGCGACCAGCGGCGCCGAGGGCACGCCCGCGGTGATCAGCGCGCTGACCACCAGCACCGCCACCAGCACGCCATAGATCAGGTTGCGCAGGAAGCCGATCAGGGTTTCGTCCACGCTCGCGCGGTGCATCGCCCGCTGGACGAGGTTGGCGATGCGCGCCGCCAGCCAGCTGCCGATCAGCAGGATCAGCAGGGCGATGAGGATGTTGATCCCCAGCTGCGTGGCGTTCTCGGAAAAATGGATCCGGGCAAGCAGGTCGGGCATGGCGTCACTCCGCGTACGAACCAGCCGCGAAGCCTAACAGGGGCATTCGAGACGATGCTTCTGCAAGAGCCTGCCCGGAGGTGATGCCTGTGGCCCGGGTCACGACGACGGGCATGGCCACAGGTGGGCTCCCGCGAGTCGTGAGAGCAAAAAAAAACACCGCGCCGGTCTGGGGAAACCGGCGCGGCGGATGGCCGCACTTGGGGTGTGGTGTGGAGGAGCGGCCGGCCCGCAGGCCGTGGGACGGCTAGCGGGTCTGGGGCTTCGTCTTGGCGGAAGCCTCGTTGTCATGCTCCGGCTGATGGTCGACCAGCGCCAGGCGCGAGCCGTCCTTCAGGCGGAATTCGAACTGCTGCTGCAACTCATCGAGCCGGGCCATGCGCGGACAGAGCGCCTCGGCGCGTTCGCTGAGCTTGTCCGCACGTGCATCCACCTGCTGGTCGATGCTGCGGTCCAGCGAGTCGGCGCGCGCTTCCAGCGCGGCCGCCTGGCTCTGGTCGCCGCTCAGCGCGGCTTTCACCGCCTTGGCGGTGACCGTGCTGACCAGCGACTCGACCGCATGGCCGACCTGGTTTTCCATCAGGTCCTCGACGCTGTGCTGGCGCCACTCGCCATGACCCAGGCCGCTGTCGATCTTGGTCAGGGCCTGCCTGTGCTGCTCGTTGAGCTCGGTCGTCAGCCGCGTGCGCTCGGCCGGGTCGTCGGCGAAGCTGGCGACCACCGTGGTGAGCGCGTCGAAGCCGATGTCCACGCCCTCGCGGGCGATCGAGGTGACTTCGGGCAACAGGCTGCGCACCTGGCTTTCGTACTCGCGCAGGCGGCTCGCGTCGGCGGCCGACACGGCCACGTCACGACCGTCGATGCGCAGTGCGCCCTCATGCATGAACACGCTGCCGGGCTTGCCATCCTGGCGCTCGAAGGTGATGCCCTCGGGCTTGACCAGCTCGTCGTAGTCGGTGCCGAAGCTGCATTGTTCGTGGTTGACGTGCAGGCCGCCCGCCTGCGCCGGCGCGCCCAGCACCAGGCCGGTGGCGATTGCGAGGGAAAGGATCAGCGTGCGCATGGGACGGCTCCCCGGTGACGATGGCGCCAGCTTCCCGCGGCACCGAGCCGCAGACATGGGCCAGGCGTCATGCCGTGCCATCGGTCATGCCCGAAAGCTCACGGATGCTGCTCGATGTCAGACACCACACCGTCGACCAGCGTCACGGTGATCTCGCGCCCATCGTCGCGATAGACCCAGCTTTCGCTGGCGGGCGTCACCACCACGACGCCGCGGCCGAGGCGTCGCGCGCGCTGGTGGGTCACCCGTGTGGGCCGGCCCAGCAGTTCGCGCACCTGCGTGGCACTGTCGCCGGCCACCAGCAGGTGGCTGCCCACGCGCAAGGTGTCGGACGCGGTTGCGGCAAAGGCGAGCAGCCACAGGCTGCCGATCAGGATGGTGCGCATGTCGTTCCCTCCGTGGAATCGACGACGCACGCTAGAAGCCGCCACCCTCCGCGAGATAGGCCTCTTCGTCCGGCGTGCTGGGCCGGTCCAGCAACGCATTGCGATGCGGGAAGCGGCCATAGCGCGTGACCACTTCGCAGTGCCGGCGCGCGTAGTCGAGGAAATTCTCATATTGCCCGCGCGCGTTGGGCGAGGCCTGTAGGGCGAGCGCGCGGAACAGCGTCACCGAACGCCACTGCAACGCGAGATCCTCGGCGTGCTCGAGCGGCAGATAGGCGAACACGCGCTCCAGCGGCGCCAGCGCTTCATCGTCGCGCCGTTCCAGGCCTTCCAGCGCCAGTGACTGGGCCCGGTTGTCCTGGGCGAAGGCGCGCGCGTCGCCGCGATGGATGTTGCGGCTGAATTGATCGAGCACGATCAGCAGTGCGAGCCAGCCGTGCGGGGTGATGGCCCACAGGTCCAGCGCGCCCGTGGTGGCCGCTTCCCACGTGGGACCGAAGCGTGCACGGACGACCTCGTCGAACCCGGGATCGCGCACGAACCAGCGCACCGTATTCTCGTCGGCGAACCAGAAATCCAGTACATCCTGCGCGGTTGCGGTCATGCCGATTCTCCCTGGGCCCGCCCCGGGTGGGCGGAGCTTAGCAGCGCCGGGCGCGGGCCAGGCTATGCATGTCCAGGTGGATGCCCTGCAGCCGCGGCAGCTGGCGGCGCAGCACCAGCGCGGCCTCCGGCGTGGCGCGCTGCAGGCCTTCTTCGAAGGCGTGCACGAGGGCGGCTTCGCCGTGCGCCAGCCGGGCGATCCAGGCGGTATCGCGGCGCGGCGTGTCCGGCAGCAGCCATTCGATCAACTGGCGCCGCGCGGATCCCCCCAGCCGACCGCGCCGGGCCGGCGTACCGCCCAGGTGGCTGACCTGGCCCTGCAGGTCGGCGATCACCTGGTCCAGCGCGCTCGCGTTCTCGCCCAGCACCACGCGCAGGCCCGGCTCGCTGGCCTGGTCCGAAGCGTCGCGGTACATCGCGCGCAGGTCGATGCCCTGGCGGATCAGCGCGTTGAACAGCGTTTGGGGGCGTGGGGCCACGGCGAGCGGCTCCTTGGGGTATCGAGGTGGGCGACCATGGTCGGCCTTGCGCACTTAGCCGCGGATTAACTCGCGCCGGCGGCGGGGCTCGCTGTGCATCGCCCGTCAGGCGGCGTTCGGGTTCACGCCTGCGCACGGGCCGTACCCCTGCAGGGAACGCCTCGGGGCGGGGCTAGGGTCCGACCCGCACCAGGTTCAACGGCTGCCCATCGGCTCCGCGCACGCCCTGCTGCAGATCGGCCAGCCGCTGGATCGAAGGACACAGCGCTTGGACCTGCGGGCGCAAGCCCTGCATGCGGCGCTGCAGCCGCGGCTGCAGCTGCGTGGTCAGGTCCGCCGCCTCGTCGCGCAGGCGCGCGGCCTCGGCCAGATCGCCGTTCATGGCGGCGGCCAGGGCCTGCTGGCCGAGGTCGGCGGCAACCAGCGGCGCCAGGTCGCCGACGATGCGGTCGGCAAGCTGTTGGGCGGCATCGCCCTGCCAGTCATGGGTGCTGTTGCTCTGGGCGATGCGCTGCTTGAGCTGCGTCGCATGCGCGGCCAATCGCCGGTCGAGCTCGGCCAGGGTGGCGGGCGCCAGTTGCATGCCGGCGGCCTCCTCGTGCACGGCGCGCACCGCCAGGTCCACACCCGAATCGGCCACCGCCCGCACGCGCGGGACCAGCGCGCGCAGCTCGCGCTCGAACAACACCAGCCGGTCCTGCGCTTCGGCATGCAGGCGTACCGGCTGGCCGTCGGTGCTCAGGACACCATCGGCGACCTGCACGTGGAAAGGCGCCGGCTGCGCGCGATCGAACAGCAGGCTGTCCGGCTTCACCGTCAGGTCGTAACTGCTGCTGGCGTGGCAGGTATCGCCCAGGTCCTGCGCGTGCAGGACCGGCAGGGCGGTGGCAAGGATCAAGCTGGCAAACAGGAGCCGCAGGCGCATCGGTGTCGTCCCGGAAAGGGACCTCAGCGATACCCGCCCGTGCGTCAACGGCGCCTGAACTGGCCGCTCAGCCCCGATCCAGTGGCGTGAGCAGCGACAGGCTCGACGCACCGAAGACGCCGTCGTCAGGCAACGCATCCACGCCGCCGGTGAGCATGCGGTCGGCATCGCTCCACGGCACCGGCTCGAGCGGTCCGGGGACGTAGGTCTGCCATTGGCCGTACTTCGATTCGGGGCTGGGTGCGGTCGGGGCGGGACCGACGTGCAGTTCGTAGGCCACCGGCACCGTGACGTCGCGGTAGGGCGCGTGGTCGGAGGGATCGGCCGGACTGAACGTCCATAGCCGCGCCGCGTTCAAGGTGGCCTTGGCGAACACCTCGCGCCAGTGTTTCATCTCGTTGTCGCTGGCGATCACGCGGAGGTTGACCTGTTCGGCGGCGGCGTCGGACACCCGGCCCTCGCGATCCAGGCGCAAGGCGACGTAGACCGTCCCTTCGACCCGACCACGGATGGCCTGCATCGGGTAGCGCGGCGGCGTGCCCTTGTCCTTGCTGATGCCCCGGCCCGGATCCCCGAACCACGCGCTGCGCACGCCGACCCGGAACTTGCCGTCACCGATCGGCTGCGCGACCACGCGCAGGCTCATGCGCGCCTTGGCGGCCACTGGCTTGCCGTCGCGCAGCACCGGCTGGAAGGTCCAGCCTGGAACCGCCTTGCCGATCAGGTCGGCGACCAGCGGCGGCAGCTTTTCCGGATGGTCCAGCGTGTAGCCAAGGACCGTTCCCTGTGGCGTCACGCCGATCGAGCCGGTGACCACCATGCTGGCCTCGACCTTCTCGCGGGTCGCACGCGGCCCAGCGGCCAACGCCATGCCGGCCAGCAGCAAACCCGCCATCCCCAACAGCAAGCGCTTCATCCCCAAGCCTCCCCAGGTCGGTCCGGGGAAGTCTGCGCCCGACCTCAGCGGCGCGCAACGAACTGCGCACGCACCGATGGCCGGCCCAGGTGCCAGGCCATCCACAGCAACAGCGGAACCAGCAGCGCCTTGAACACCAAGCCCAGCAGGAAGCTGCGGCGCGCCTGCTCGATCACCAGCAACAGCAGTTCGGATTGCGCCTGGGTCATGGCGTGCGCGCGGGCAGCATCGAACTGGCCCCATTGCGCCAGCATCAGGCCGCCGGTGACCAACGCCCACAGCGCCAGCAGCAAGGCCACGGTGCGCATCGCCTGGCGGGCCCAAGGCTGGCGCAGGATTGCGCCGGCGCAGACCACGATCACGACAAGGGATCCGGCCAGGTAAGGCCAGTCGCCATGACGCAGGTACTGCACGCCGCCGAAGGCGGCCAGCAGCAGCACGATCCATGCGGCCACCCGCCAGAGGCCGAAGCGCGACACGGGCGCGGCGCCGACGGCCATCAGGAGGAAGCCTCCGCGTGGCGGGCGGGCGAGATCGACGGGCGGCGCATGGCGGACTCCAGGGAAAAAGGCATCCGCCGAAGTCTACGCGCTGAGCTGCACACGGTGGTCTCCAGCCCCCGCTCCGCGGGGAGCCGGAGGGCTGAAGCCCACCTGCGCGATCCGGCTTACGGGCGCGAGATGGTGAACTTGCCCACCGATACGCCGAGGTTGATGCCCTGGCCGGTGCCCGACAACGCCAGCGACGTGGTGCCCTTGGTCAGCACCTGCGCCTGGGCGCTCTTGACCACGCCCGCTTCGGCGCCGGCCTGCACGTAGTCGCCGAACACTTCGGCGATGCCGGACACCTTGCTGATCTCGCCCTTGCCGTCGGTGACGCGGAACTTGCCCGCGGTGAGCCCGCCGCCGACCACGCTGATCTTCACCGGCGCGCTCTCGCCGTTGTTGCAGGTCACCGTGCCGGCGCCTTCGGCATGCTTGTAGATGATCGACCAGCCCTCCAGGTTGTAGCTGAGCTCGCACTTGACCATGGGTTCGGAAGCCCGGGCAGGCGCGACGGGCCAGGCGGCCAGCGTCATCGTGCCGGCCACGAGCAGGCTCGCCAGTGCAGTGGTACGCAGATTCATCGCAGGTCTCCTTCCCCGTGCGGGGCGTGTTGGGGCTGCGGTCGAGTCTGCCCCCGGGCGGGTGAAGGAAGCGCCAGCAGGAGCGGCGGCGCGCGTTCACGATCGCCGCGCAGAGGCCTCGCCATGCTTGGCCTGCTCGCAGGTTCAGGAGACACCTCAATGCGCTCGTTGTGGCAATCGACCGTGGAGATCGTCAAGCGCACCGCCAAGGGCGCGGCCGCGGACGACCTGATGACGCACGCGGCGGCGGTGGCGTTCTACTCGGCGCTGTCCTTCGCGCCGATGCTGGTGCTGTTGCTGTGGCTGGTCGCCTCGCTCCAGCCAGCCTGGCAGGAGCAGTTGGTGGGCTCGATCAACAACCTGGTCGGTGCACGCGCTTCCGACGCGGTGAAGCTGGTGATCAACAATGCCGAGGACCGCCCCCAGCTGGGACACTGGGCCGGCATCATCGGCATGGCGGTGACGCTGATCGGCGCCTCGACCGTGTTCGCGCAGCTGCAACTGGCGATCAACCGCGTGTGGAACCTCAAGGCGGCGCCGCGCAACGCGCTCTTCAGCTGGGTACTGACCCGCATGCATGCGTTCGGGCTTCTGCTGACGCTGGCCTTCCTGCTGATCGTGTCGCTGGTGGCAAGCACAGCGATCGCGCTGTTCGCACGCGGCGACACGGCGGTGTGGGACGCGCTGGAAGCGATCGTGGCGCTGCTGCTGTTCGGGTTGGTGTTCGCCTCCATCTACAAGGTCCTGCCCGATGCGCAGATCGACTGGCGGGACACGCTCCTGGGCGGCGCCTTCACGGCGATCCTCTTTGCCATCGGCAAGTTCGGCATCAGCCTCTATCTCGCGCACAGCGACGTGGGCGGCGCCTATGGCCCGGCCGGCAGCGTGGTGGTGCTGCTGGTGTGGGTGTACTACTCGGTGCTGATCCTGCTGCTGGGCGCCGAGCTCACCCAGAACGTGGCCGAGGTCCGCGGGGTGCCGATCCGGCCCAATGAACATGCCGAGGTGGTAGCACCGTGCGACCAGTGACGCCCACGGCATAATCGGAACCACACGCACGGAGACGCGCCATGTTCAGGTACTCGCTGGTCGGCTACGACGGTTCGCCCTCCTCGCAACGTGCCTTCCAGACCGCGGTCGCGCTGGCGCGATGCGGCCAGGGCCGGGTGCGGGTGGTGTCGGTGCTGCAGGTGACCGAGGGCGGCGCCGACGCGTGCGCGCTGATGATGGCCGACTCCAGCGCCCAGCGCGCGCAGGAACTACTCGACGAGCTGGTGGCGATGGCGCCGGATGCGCGCGACATGATCGACGTGGAAGTCACCCACGGCAGCCCCGGCGACGTGCTGCTCGGCCAGGTGGAGCAGCGGGGCGTCGACCACATCGTGATCGGCCACACCGAGCGCGGCGCGCTGGCGCGCTGGCTGCTCGGTTCGGTCTCCAGCGACGTGCTGGCGCGCGCGCACGTGCCGGTGACGGTAGTGCCGTAGCAGCCGACGTTCGCGGGGTGGGGCTGGGTTAATCCGCCCGCGTCACGAGTCCGTATGCTGTGTGTCATTCGCCCGTCACGCGCGCTCCAAGCCGCGCCCTCACAGGACACCCGCGTGAGCTATGCCCCTGCCCTGCCCTGGACGCTGGAAAGCCTCGACCTGTCGTGCATCGACCGCACGCGCGTCCGCCACAACGAGGAATTGTTCTTCCTGCTGTGCAGTTCGTCCTTCGTCGAGAGCGGTTCGGACCTCTACACGCACAACCTGGTCGCCCACTTCAACGGCGACGAGGAGCTGCAGACCTGGCTAAGCCAGCACTGGGAACACGAGGAACTGCAGCACGGCCGCGCGCTGGCCGCCTACGTGCGCGCGGTATGGCCGGAGTTCGACTGGGACAAGGGCTTCGCCGCCTTCTGGACCGAATACGGCGCGGTCTGCACCGCCGAGGAACTGGAGGACAGCCGCGGACTGGAGCTGGCCGCGCGCTGCGTGGTCGAGACCGGCACCGCCAGCCTGTACCGCGCGCTGCACGAGATCACCGACGAGCCGGTGCTCAAGCAGCTGACCGGCCACATCAAGAGCGACGAGGTGCGGCACTTCAAGTACTTCTACCAGCACTTCCGCCGCTACCGCGAGAACGAGGGGCTGGGTCGCTACAAGGTCTTCCGCGCGGTGCTCAAGCGGGTCAACGAGATCCGCAGCGAGGACAGCGACATCGCGCTGCGCCACGTGTTCGAGCAGTGCTATCCGCAGCACAAGGGCGATCGCGAGGCTTTTCGCCGGATCGCCGGCAAGGCGCAGGATTTGCTGCGCCGGCATATCCCAGCGGAGATGACGGTGAAGATGCTGCTCAAGCCGCTGGATTTTCCGCCGCGGCTGCAGGGCGCGCTGGAGAAGCCGCTGGCGAAGTTGGCGGAGAGGTTGTTCCTCAACTGACGCCCGGCCACCTAGGGCTTCAGCCACCTACGCGAACATCTCAGGACCGGCGCGGCTCCGGCGTGACTTGCCGCTGCTCCTGCTGCAACGCCTTGAGCTTGCCCACGTCGACCGGACGGATCTGGTGGATCGCGCAGGGCAACTGGTTGCGCCCCGTGATCACCTTGTCGAAGTTGATCGTCACCTGGTTGAGGTTGGACGTGATCCCGATCGTGTTGGCGAACGGCAACTCGGTGCAGCCGGGCACGTCGAGCAGCCAGGCTTCCTTCGGCTTGGTGTAGATCACCACCTGGTCGCTGCCCAAAGATTCCCACGACCACATCGGCATGAAGAAGCGAAAGCTCCTGACCGGCGCGCCGGCGGCCGCCGCATAGGCGGCCTGGCGTTGCGCGTAGGGAATGCTGGAACAGCCGGCCAGGGCCACCATCGCGGCACCGGCCAGCAGGATAGGTTTCAATGACATGGCGCTGCTCCTTTCGGGTCGACCCGCCTGACCGATAACGCATCGGCGGCAGGCCGGTGCACGCTCATTTCTTTTTCGGCAGCGCCTTCCACTTGGCCGGGTCGAAGCCGCCGACCTTGTAGACCAGGGTTTCCTTTTTCTCGCCGTCGACCAGGGTCACGTCCATGGTGATCTTCTTCGCCTTCTTCATCCGCGCGATGAAGTCGTCGTCGTCGCGGATCATCAGGGCGGGTTCGCCGGTGGACGGCGCGAACGCCCTGATGCCGTGTTCCTTGCCGTCGAAGGTGGCGTGGATGGTGCAGTTGCCGCGGCAGACGAAGCCGTGCCCGCCGCCGTACAGGAACACGTTCTGGCCCCAGTCGGTGTGCCGGCGCAGCACCAGCCGTACGCGATCGTTGCCGGCGCCCTGGCTGGAGTACGTGGTCGCGGTGGACTGCGTTCCGCCCTGCATCGGCGAGACCTGGTACTGCCACAGCGCGTCGAGCCGGCGCTTCTCGCTTTCTTCCTTCCAGCGCTTCTCGATGCCGGGCAGCGTCTGCTGCACTTCCTTGGCCGCGGCGCTGTCGGGGTAACGGTCGAGGATGTCGTGGCCCATGGTCACCGTCATCTCGTCGTTGTGGATGCGCACGAGCTGGCGGTAAGTGTCGAGCTTGCGCGCGGCGTCATCGTTCTGCGCCGAGGCCGCCGGCGCGCTGGCCGCCTGCTCCTGGTCCTGCGAATTGCAGCCGGCCAGGGCCAGCACGCCGCACAGCACGGCCACGGACGGATGGAAGGGCAGCTTCATCGGGTGCTCTCCGGGCAAGGGGAAAGCCCTAGCGTGGGACGCGCAGGCGCACGGTGCAAGCGCAGACCATGCCCCGCCTAGACCGCAGCCGCCTCGCCAAACCGCTCGCGCAGCTGCGCGCGGTAGCGCCGGCTGCAGGGGATGATCGCGCCGTCGCGCAACTTCAGGCGCGCATCGCCGGTATCCAGCGGCTCGATCTCGGCCAGGAAGTCGAGGTTGGCTACGTAGCTGCGGTGCACTCGCACGAAGCGCGTGGGGTCGAGCCGCTCCTCGATCGCCGCCATGGTGGAGCGCAGCGGATAGTCGCGCCCGCGCACGCGCAGGTTCACGTAGTTGCCGGCGGCCTGCAGCCATTCGATCTCGCGCGCGTTGACCAGGAACTCCCTGCCCAGCTTGCGCACCAGGAAGCGCTCGGGCCGCTCCACCGGTTCGACCGGCGGGCCCTCGTCGGGCGCCGCGAGCAGTCGCGCCTCGCCCTGCCAGCGCACCAGCCACAACCGCGACAGGCTGATCAGGGCGATGATGATGAAGTAGGTCCGGAAGTCCTTCAGGTACTCATAGCCGAAGCCCGGCTCCCAACGGCCGAAGTCGTAGCGGATGCCTGCCAAGCGGTAGGCCAGCACGCGCAGCGCCACCATGCCGGTCACATGCACCAGGCTGAACGGCACGGTGGCGAGCAGGTGCCAGGGCAGGCTGGTGCGCCAGGTGTCGAAGCGGAACGGCCAGCGCCGCTCCGCCGCCAGGATGGCGGGTACCAGTACCAGGATCACCAGCGAGCTGGTCCACTCCCACACCCACGGTTCCCAGGCCGCGACGCGGGCGTGGTCGATCTGCGCCACCATGCTGTTGAACACGGTGTTGAGGATGGCCAGGCCTACCCAGAAGGCGACCTCGGCCGGACGGCGCCAGCGGTGGAAGTCGCGGTATTCGAGGGTGGGGGTGGGAGGCATCGGGCGATTCTAGTGGGGCGCGGGCGAGCGTGACCGACACCCGTGCTCGTACCGGCCCTCCCCTTCAAGGCGGGTTGCGCCGCGACAGGTGTTGCGCGCCCCGCGACTCGTCCCGCGACCCCGCCATTCATCCCAACCCACCCGCCGCCGGGCACCTGGCCCACGCCACCGGCCGCACCGTGGCGTAAGTTGCCCCGACCGCCACGGAGGATCGCCCATGAAACGACGCGAACTGCTCAAGGCTGCGCTGGCCCTGCCGCTGCTGCCCGCCCTGCTGCGCAACGCCCAGGCGCTGCCGGCCACGCTGGCCGGCGCCGTGCGTGCGCGGCTGCGGCCGGGCCAGCCGGGCTGGCCGGCGCCGGCCGAGTGGGAGGCGCTCAAGCGGGACGTGGGCGGCCGCCTGCTCAAGCCGGTATCGCCGTTCGCCGGCGGCCCGGGCACGGCCGCCTATGCCGAGGCGGTGAAGCAACTGAAGAACCCGTTCGCGCTGGGCGACGATCCGGCGCTCACCCAGACCAGCGGCTGGGCCGACGCCTGGACCTCGCGGCCCAGCGCCTACGCGGTGGCGGCCGAGTCGGCGGCCGACGTGGCGGCGGCGGTGACCTTCGCGCGGCAGCACCGGCTGAGGCTGGTGGTCAAGGGCGGCGGGCACAGCTACCAGGGCACCTCCGAGGCGCCCGACTCGCTGCTGGTCTGGCCGCGGCGCATGAACAAGGTCACCCTGCACGAGGGCTTCGTGCCCAGCGGCGGCGAAGGCAAGGTGGCGCCGCTGCCGGCGGTCAGCGTGGGGGCCGGCGCGATGTGGATCGACGTGTACCACGCGGTGACCACGCTCGGCGGGCGCTATGTGCAGGGCGGTGGTTGCACCACGGTCGGCGTGGCCGGGCTGGTACAGAGCGGCGGCTTCGGCAGTTTCTCCAAGGGCTTCGGCACGGCTGCGTCCAACCTGCTGGAGGCTGAGGTGGTCACGGCCGATGGGGCGGTGCTGACCGTCAGCGAGCATACGCATCCGGAATTGTTCTGGGGCCTCAAGGGCGGCGGTGGCGGCAGCCTGGGCGTGGTGACCCGGCTGACCCTGCGCACGTTCGAGCTGCCGCCATTCTTTGGCGCGGTGTTCGGCACCATCCAGGCGTCCTCCGACGAGGCCTACCGGGCGCTGGTGGCGCAGGCGATGGCGTTCTACCGCGAGGCGCTGTTCAACCGGCACTGGGGCGAGCAGATGATCTTCGCGCCGGACAACACGCTGTCGATCAGCATGGTGTTCCAGGGCCTGACGCAGGCCCAGGCCGAGCAAGCGTGGAAGCCTTTCTTCGACTGGGTGCGCGCGCACGACGAATACAGCTTCGCCGAAGCGCCGCGCACGCTGGCGTTGCCCGCGCAGCACTTCTGGGACGCCGATTTCTTCCGCCAGCACGCGCCACAGCTGATGGTGAACGACGACCGCTCCGGCACGCCGTCCTACCACATGGTCTGGGCCGGCGATCGCGGCCAGGTCGGCTGGTTCATCCATGCCTATCAGTCGGCATGGCTGCCGGCTGCGCTGCTCGCCCCCGGGCGGCAGTCGGCGCTGGCCGATGCCGTGTTCGCCGCTTCGCGCCGGCACGACTTCGCGCTGCATTTCAACAAGGGCATGGCCGGTGGCGAGCCCTCGGCGATCGCGCGTACGCGCGATACCGCCATGAACCCCCAGGTGGCCGACGCCTTTGCCCTGGCGATCTGCGCCGATGGCAGCGGCCCGGCCTTTCCGGGGTTGCGCGAAGCGGACCTGGGCCAGGCGCGCGGCGACGCGGCGGCGGTCGCGGGTGCGATGGAGGCACTGCGCAGGGTCGCACCGCACGCCGGCTCGTACGTGTCCGAGAGCGACTACTTCCTGCGCGACTGGCAGCGGGGCTTCTGGGGATCGAACTATGCGCGGCTGCTGCGTGCCAAGCATCGCTACGATCCCGACGGGTTGTTCGTCGTGCACCACGGCGTGGGAAGCGAGGGCTGGAGCGCGGACGGGTTCACGCGCGTCGGATAGATTCCCGCAAGGGCGCGCACCTGTGCGCGACCGCCCTGTCTCCGGGTCGCGCCCTGAGGCCTTCCCAAGGAGCCGCGTCAGGCGCGCAGTTGCGCGTCGGAATCCAGGTGTTCGATGCGCTCGATCTGGTCGAACCAGATGTAGCGTTTCCATTCGGACGTGCCCAGCTGTTCCAGGTGCACGACGCCGTTGCTGCCCTCGTTGCCGCCGCCGTCGTAGAACTCCTGCACGGTCGGGCGGGCGGCGACCACGCCGTCGCAGGTGCTGCCGTCGGCCAGGTGCAGGCGCACGCGGGCACCGTTCTGCAGGTGCTCGACCATGCCATTGAAGCGGGCGATGGTGGGCTGGTCGGTGTAGACGTGTTCGGCCTGGCGGCCCATGGCCGGTCTCCTGCTGCGGCGATGGGGCGAGGCTAGGGCGGGCATGGGCAAGTGCTCGTGAAGTCTCCGGCAGGGGCGCCCCATCCGCCTGCCGTCACCTTTCCGGCCCGGCGGGGAAGGCTCGATACTAGCGCCGCGCACCGATCCTTCCCCCATTCCATGGGAAGGCGCCGGCAGGGCGGATGGTCGCGCTCGTGCGAATGGCCACCCGAGGCGATAATTCCGCTCTTCAAGCCCCTGGACTCCCCATGCCCACCGACTCGCTGCTCCAGCATCGCGCCTTCGTGCAGTTCTGGTTCGCCCGCATCGCCTCGGGCTTCGGTTTCCAGATGCTCTCGGTGGCGGTGGCGTGGCAGATCTACGCGATCACCGGCCGCGCCCTGGACCTGGGGTTGATCGGCCTGGTGCAGTTCTTCCCCTCGGTGCTGCTGGCGCTGCCGGCCGGCCACGTCGCCGACCAGTTCGAGCGCCGGCGCGTGGTGCTGATCGGGCAGATCGTGGAGTGGTGCGCGATCGCCGCGCTAGCGGTGTTGAGCTTCACCGGGCGCATCCACGAGACCGGCATCCTGGCGCTGGTGTTCGTGATCAGCACGGCCAAGGCGTTCGAGTCGCCCTCGATGTCCTCGCTGCTGCCGGCGCTGGTGCCGCCGGCGATCCTGCCGCGCGCGGTAGCGGTCAGCGGTTCGGCCTTCCAGATGGCCATGGTGCTGGGTCCGGCGGTAGGCGGCCTGCTCTACGTGGCCGGGCCGGGCGTCGTCTATGCGACGGCGGCGGGCCTGTACCTGGTCGCCGCCACGCTGATGGCGCAGCTTCGCTACGAGCAGACGCCGCCCAGGCGCGAGCCGGCGACGCTGAAATCGCTGTTCGCCGGCGTGCACTTCATCCGCGAGCGCAAGGACGTACTCGGGGTGATCTCGCTGGACCTGTTCGCCGTGCTGTTCGGCGGCGCCACCGCGCTGCTGCCCATCTTCGCCAAGGACATCCTGCACACCGGCCCCTGGGGTTTGGGCCTGCTGCGCGCGGCGCCGGCGGTGGGCGCACTGCTGATGTCCTTCTGGCTGGCCCGGCACGACCTGACGCGGCGCGTGGGCATGATCATGTTCGGCTCGGTAGCCGGCTTCGGCGTGGCGACGCTGGTGTTCGCGCTGTCCTCGTGGATGTGGCTGTCGTTGATTGCACTGTTCGCAGGCGGCGCGTTCGACATGGTGAGCATGGTGATCCGTGGCTCGATGGTGCAGCTGGACACCCCCGACGCGATGCGCGGGCGGGTCAACGCGGTCAACTCGATCTTCATCAACACCTCCAACCAGCTGGGCGAGTTCGAGTCCGGCCTGGTCGCGGCCTGGCTGGGCGCGGTGGGCGCGGCGGTGCTGGGCGGCGTCGGCACGCTGGTGGTGGTGGGGCTATGGATGGCGATGTTCCCCGGCCTGCGCCGCCGCCAGAAGCTGCACCTGGAGCCGGAGGCGATTGAGGTGGCCGAGGAGGCCGGCGCCAAGACCATTTGAGCGGCGGGCGCTTACCATGGCGTGTCCCTGAGGAGCCCAAGCCGTGATCGTCACTTCGCCCGCCGCCTTCCTCGACGCCTTCGCGGCCTTGCCGCCGCTCCCCCATGCCCAGGCCACCGCGCGCGCGGCGTTCCTGCTCGCCCCGGCGGAATTCGCGCTGGCCGAAGAGTCGGCCAGCGACAACCGCTACATGGACATGGAGCTTGCGGTCGATCCGCTGCGCGCGCTGGCCCAGCACGCGGCGCTGGCGCAAGCGCTGCGCGCCGACTGCCCGGTGGTCACCTTCCCCGGCGATGCCAGCACCCCAGATGCGGTGTTCCCCAACAACGTGTTCGCGACCGCACCGGGGCGACTGATCGTCGGGCGCATGCGCCACGCGGTGCGCCAGCGCGAGGCCGGGCGGCGGGATGTACGCGACTTCTTCGCCCTGGTGCTCGGCTACGAGGAGATCGACCTGTCCTGCCGCACCGACTGCGTGGCCGAGCTGACCGGCGCGCTGGTGATCGACCGCGCCCGCGGCGTGGGCTATTGCGGCCTGTCCGAACGCTGCGACGAGGCCGGCGCGCGGGCGATGCACGAGGCGTTCGGACTGCGGCTCACGTTCTGCTTCCCGCTTGCCGCGGGCGAATACCACACCAACGTGGTGCTGGCATTGCTGGCCAGTCGCGCTGCGATCGTGGCGCCGGACGGCTTCGCCGATCCGGCCGTGCCCGCGGCGATCGCCCGGGCGTACGGCGAGCGTGCGCTGTGGCTCACGCCGGCGCAGAAACAGGCCTTCGCCGGCAACGCGATCGCGCTGTCGGACGAGCGGGTGTGGATGAGCGGCGCGGCCGCCGCCGCGCTCACCGACGCGCAGCGCCAGGCGCTGTCCGGCTGGGGCTTCCGCATCGGCGCGGTGGCGCTGGACGAGATCGAGAAGGCCGGTGGCAGTTTGCGGTGTTGCGTGGCGGAGATTTTCTGACGGCGAGCCCGTTTGAGATGCCTGCAGGAATTTTGAGGATTCGGCAGGTCGCGAACGGGACGCTGGCAGCGGGCAGTGTGAAGCGCGCCAGCCAACCGCTACGATCGCCGGCATGACCACGCCCCTCGCCCTCCTGCGCCTTGCCGGCGCCGCCCTCCTCGTCCTGGCCACCCTGCCTGCCGCGCACGCGGCGGACGGCCCGCGCATCCAGGTCAGCTTCAGCGCCAAGGCGCACGCGCAACCGATCACCGGGCGCGTCTATGTCGCGGTCAGCCGCAGCAACGAAACCGCGCCGATCGAGCAGACCGACATCACCGGCGTGCCGCTGTTCGGCCACGACGTCACGGCGCTCGCGCCCGGCCAGGCGGCGATCATCGATGCCGACGACTTCGGCGCGCCGTTGACCAGCCTGCGCCAGCTTCCCGCCGGCGACTACTGGATGCAGCCCTTCGTCAACGTCTACACCGAATTCAAGCGCGCGGACGGCCACACCGTGTGGCTGCACATGGACCAGTGGGAAGGCCAGGACTTCAAGCACTCGCCCGGCAACCTCTACGGCAAGCCGGTGAAGGTGCACTACGACCCCGCCGCGCCGACGCCGGTGACGCTGGTGGCCGACCAGGTGATCCCACCGATCGCGTTCCCGAAGGACACGCCCTACGTCAAGCGCTTCCGCATCAAGAGCAAGCTCCTGAGCGACTGGTGGGGCCAGCCGATCTATCTGGGCGCCACGGTGCTGCTGCCGAAGGACTACGACAAACACCCGGACGTGCGCTACCCGGTGATCTACGAGCAAGGCCACTTCTCCACCCGCGCGCCCGGCGGCTTCGACCATCCGAAGTCGGGCTTTCGCGATTACTGGCTGGCCGACGGCACGCCGCGCTACATCATGATCAGC
This sequence comes from Frateuria edaphi, assembly GCF_021117405.1. Lineage (NCBI taxonomy): Bacteria > Pseudomonadati > Pseudomonadota > Gammaproteobacteria > Lysobacterales > Rhodanobacteraceae > Frateuria > Frateuria edaphi. Next base: position 191,994 of record NZ_CP088251.1, on the reverse strand, counting down.
CTGCAGCATCCCTCGCCCTACTACGACGACTCCTACGCGGTGAACTCGGCCAACGAGGGCCCGTACGACGACGCCATCCACCAGGAGCTGCTGCCGGACATCCAGAAGCGCTTCCGCACCATCGACGCACCGTGGGCGCGCATCCTGGAAGGCGGTTCCACCGGCGGCTGGATCGCCATGGCGCAGATGCTCTTCCACCCGGACTACTACGGCGCCACCTTCGCCTCCTGCCCAGACGCGCTGGACTTCCGCCATCACCAGGTGGTGAACATCTACGACGACGCCAACGCGTACTGGCTCGACAAGGGCTGGGTGAAGGTCGAGCGCGTGGACACGCGCCAGCCCGACGGCAACGTCGACGCCATGATGAAGGACGAGAACTGGTACGAGCTGGCCGTGGGCGACCACAGCCGTTCCGGTGGCCAGTGGGACATCTGGGAGGCGGCGTTCGGTCCGGTTGGTGCGGACGGCTATCCCAGCCGGCTCTGGGACAAGCGCACGGGCGTGATCGACCACGACGTCGCGCAGTACTGGAAAGCGCACTTCGACCTGCGCCACCTGCTTCAGTCGCAATGGGCCACGCTGGGGCCGAAGGTGACCGACAAGATCCACATCTACGTGGGCGACGCCGACACCTACAACCTCAACATGGGCGTGCGAGCGATGGATGCGTTCCTCAAGAGTGCGCGCAACCCGTCCTTCCGCGGCAGCGTGACCTACCAGCCGATGGCACCGCACTGCTGGGGTCCTCGCGGCAAGGAACTGATCGAGACGGTCACGCGGTACATCGACGGCCATGCGCCCGCCGACGCGGATCGCACGGGCTGGCGCTACTGAGCCGGCGATCGCCGTCCACCACCTCGACAATTCACGCTCCAAGCGTCTTTTGGCCGTTCGACGAACTGGCCAGGATTAACGCGCCGAGCGCTTTGGTGCGCCGGCGAGGAGTTCGACGCCGACATCGCGATGCGCTTCCCGCCGGAAGCGGCCAGCGCGCGGTGGCCTCGAGGCGCGGCGTCCCCTTTTGTGGGCATGGCCCGAGCGCTTCGACGCGCGGTCCGTTCTACCGGCGTCCGTTCGAACGCGCTGGCGGGTACCGACCCGGCTAAGGCCGGCCTGAACCGAGGGAGCAGTTTCGACGCCCCTCTCACGCCGCGGCGGTCAGGCTGGGGCCTCGACGCACAGGAGGCCTCAATGAACCGAACCCACGATATCGAGCAGCGTCTCGACGGCGCCAGCGAACGCGTCCGCGACCGGGTGCGCCAGTACGCATCCGGCACCGCCGACACGGCCAGCAACCTGGTCGAGCGTGGCCGCCGCCTGACCACGCGCCTTGGCCGCCACAGCGCCGGCTACGGCAAACAGATCTCGCACATGGCCGAGGACCTGGCCGACGAAGCGAGCTACCAGTACCGCCGCGCGCGCCGCCACGCCAGCCGCCACCCCGTGGCGACCGTGGCCGTGGTCGCCGGCACCATCGGCGCATTCCTCCTGCTGCGTAAATTGCTGCGCAGCGACGAGGACTGACGCGCCCTCGCGCCCTCCCGCCAGGGAGGGCGCCGCGGGGGTGCGCGATCACAGAGCCGATCAACCGCGCATGCGGGGCTCGGGCACCGACGGGGTGTGCGGGTCGATCGGTGGCACCTCCGGCTGCTGCGGCCGGCCCGGATCGATCGGGTCGTTCGGGCGCTGCGGCGGTGGGTCCTGCTGCGGATGCTCGGGCTCGCCGGGTGGACCGCCAAGCGACCAGCCCGTCCGCCCGCGATGCGAAGGAGAGATCGGCGCGACCGCGGCGCCGTGCATGTACTCGATCATGGGATCCTGCATATGGCTGCCTGTGCGGCGAGTATCGGCAACCCGCCGTGCGGGCTGCGCGAAAGGACTGTTCACTTTGCGCATGGCCGCGCTCGCGAGCCTTGAAGCCCCCCGGAGAGCCGCGGACATCCCGCGGGGCTGCGGCATCCCGGCAGGGTAAGCTTGGCCGTCCCTCGCTACCCCTGCCCGCATGCCCCACAAGAGCGTCACCTTCCACCACCCGATCGCCTTCTGGGCCGGCTGCTTCTGCGTGATTGCCGGCGTGCTGGCGCACCTGCCGATGTTGGCGATGGCCGCGCCGATGCATTACCGGCTGGCCGGCATGCCGATGGACAACCTGATGCTGATCGGCATGGGGCTGGTCCCGCTGGGCGTCCTGTTGTCCGGCTACGGCCTGATGCCGCGCCTGGCGCAGATGCGCCGCACGCTCCATGCCGACGCCAGCCCGCTGCCGTTCCACGTGGCCGACCACGTGCCGCTCAACCGCGAACACTGGAAGCTGGTGGCCGTGCTGACCATGGCGCTGGCGGTGGACGTGATGAAGCCGGCGACGATCGGTTTCGTGATGCCGGGCATGTCCTCCGAATACGGCATCAGCGCGGCCACCGGCGGCCTGCTGGCGCTCTCGGCGCTGATCGGCACCACGGTCGGTTCGGTCGTGTGGGGGCGCCTGGGCGACCTGTTCGGACGGCGCGCCACCATCCTGCTCTCGGCGCTGATGTTCATGGGCACCTCGATCTGCGGCGCGATGCCCTCGTTCGGCTGGAACCTGGTGATGTGCTTCATGATGGGCGCTGCCGCCGGCGGCATGCTGCCGATCACCTTCACGCTGATGGCCGAAACCATTCCGACCGCGCACCGTGGCTGGCTGCTGGTGGCGCTCGGTGGCGTCGGCACCTCGGCCGGCTATCTGCTCGCCTCGGGGGCGGCGACGCTGTTCGAGCCGACCTACAGCTGGCGCGCGTTATGGCTGCTCAACCTGCCCACGGGCGCCCTGATCGTGCTGCTCAACCGCTACATCCCCGAGTCGCCGCGCTTCCTCGCGCTGGCCGGGCTGGAGGAACAGGCGCGCGCGGTGCTGCTGAAGTTTTCCGGCAACCAGCCGCCGGCCCGCGAGGTCGCGCCGCTGCCGGCGGAAACCCACGCGCACGGCGTCGAACGCATCGACATGCGCCAGTTGTTACGCGGCCGGCATGCGGCGATCACCTGGGGCTTGATGGTGTGCGCGGTGGCGTGGGGGCTGGCCAACTTCGGCTTCCTGCTGTGGCTGCCGGCGAACCTGGTCAAGCTGGGCATCGATGCGCAGGCGAGCGCCGCGCTGCTGGCGCGCTCGGCAGTGCTCGCGTTGCCGGGTATCGCCGTGGTGGTGGCCTGCTACCAGCGCTGGAGCAGCATCCGCACGCTGGTGCTGTTCATCGCATTGACGGCGGCGTCGTTGCTGCTGTTCTTCGCGATCGGAATGGTGGAGCTGCGCTCCAATGCGCTGACCACGGCCGCCACGGTGGCGCTGCTGCTCAGCATCAGCGGCGTGATCGCGACGCTGATTCCCTATGCGGCGGAGATCTACCCCGTGCACCTGCGCAGCACCGGCGCCGGGCTGATCGCCGGCGGCTCCAAGCTCGGCGGCATCCTCGGCGCGCTGCTGGGCGTGCTCGGGCTGTTCGAGCACTTCATGCTGTCGGCGCTGCTGATCGCGCTGCCGATGGGGCTGGCGGCGTGGCTGCTGGTGCGACGCGGGATCGAGACGCGCGGGCACGGGCTGGAGGCGATCCAGCAGGTGTTGTCCGAGTAGGCCTCGGCAGGCGCATTGCCTGCGCTCGGTACGAGCGAATTCGCGGGCTGAAGCTGTGTGCAGACACGCCTCGCACGAAGGACCGATTGCCGTCCTTGCATAAGTTTCCGCGACTTGGGCTCGCCTGCGGCGGGCTTCCGATCGCCTGACGGCGCTCGAGTCACTTTTCTTTGCTGGCCCAAAGAAAAGTAACCAAAAGAAATGGCCTCGCTGAGCACGGGGCGAGTAAAGAGCTAGGTGCCGCCTCGCCTTGTCGAGTGGGCCCCTTGCTCTCAGAGGCGCTGCCGCCGCTTTACCGCGGGCGCTCGGAGCCGGGGCAAGTGAGGGTCACCCGCAGTGCGATCCACCGGGGAGGTACAACCGATCACATCGACGTTTGCGTAAGGTGTCCGTGGGTGGCCTTCAGCCCTTCCCGGGGAGGACGTCGAACAGCGCAATGGCCCGACCCTCTCCCCGGCGGGGAGAGGGAGCTATGAGGCGGGCGGTCAGACCGTCTGCGGGTTCGGCTTGTCCGGGTCGAGCTTGTACTCCTTGATCGCGCGCGCCACGTCCTTGGCATTGACCAGGCCGTCCTTCGCCAGCGCGGCCAGCGCGGCGTGGGCGATCCAGTAGCGGTCGACCTCGAAGAAGTCACGCAGGTGCTCGCGCGTGTCCGAGCGGCCGTAGCCATCGGTGCCCAGCACGGTGTAGCGCATGCCGTCGGGCATGAAGGCGCGGATCTGGTCGGCGTACTCGCGCACGTAGTCGGTCGCCGCGATGGCCGGGCCCGAGCGGCCCTGCAGCAGCTGGGTGACGTACGGCAGGCGCTGCTCGGCTTCCGGGTGCAGGCGGTTCCAGCGCTCGGCATCGAAACCGTCGCGGCGCAGCTCGGCGAAGCTGGGGCAGGACCAGATGTCGGCGGCCACGCCGAAGTCCTTCTGCAGCAGCTCGGCCGCCGCGATCACTTCGCGCAGGATGGTGCCCGAGCCGAGCAACTGCACGCACGGCGCCTTGGTCTTGGACTTGCCCTTGCCGCTGTTGCCCGTACCCGAGTCGCGGAACAGGTACATGCCCTTGATGATGCCCTCCTCGCAACCCTTGGGCAGATCCGGGTGCTCGTAGTTCTCGTTCATCACGGTGATGTAGTAGTACACGTCCTCCTGCTCCTGCAGCATGCGGCGGGTGCCGTCCTGCAGGATCACCGCGACCTCGTAGGAGAAGGTCGGGTCGTACGACTTCACGTTGGGGATCACGCCGGACATCAGGTGCGACTGGCCGTCCTCATGTTGCAGGCCTTCGCCGTTCAACGTGGTGCGGCCGGAGGTGCCGCCGATCAGGAAGCCGCGCGCGCGCATGTCGCCGGCGGCCCAGGCCAGGTCGCCGATGCGCTGGAAGCCGAACATCGAGTAGTAGATGAAGAACGGCAGCATCGGCTGGTTGCTGATCGAATAGCTCGACGCCGCGGCCATCCAGGCGGCCATGCCGCCGGCCTCGCTGATGCCTTCCTGCAACACCTGGCCCTTCTGGTCCTCGCGGTAGTACAGCAGCTGGTCCGCATCCTGCGGGCGGTACTTCTGGCCGAACGGCGCGTAGATGCCGATCTGCCGGAACATGCCTTCCATGCCGAAGGTGCGCGCCTCGTCGGCCACGATCGGCACCACGCGCGGGCCGATCGCCTTGTCGCGCAGCAACAGGTTCATGCCGCGCACCAGCGCCATGGTGGTGGAGATCTCGCGCTCGCCGGTGCCCTTGGTGATCTGCTCGAACGCGGACAGTTCGGGCGCCTTCAGCGCCACGTCGGTCTTGCGGCGGCGCTGCGGCAGGAAGCCGCCCAGCGCGCGGCGGCGCTCGAGCATGTATTCGACCTCCGGCGAATCCTTGCCCGGGTGGTAGTACGGCACTTCGTCCAGCTTGTCGTCCGGCACCGGGATGTTGAAGCGGTCGCGGAACGTCCGGATCGAATCGGTATCGAGCTTTTTCTGCTGGTGGGTCGGGTTCTGTGATTCGCCCGAACCCAGGCCCATGCCGTAGCCCTTGACCGTCTTGGCCAGGATCACCGTCGGCATCCCCTTGGTGTTCACCGCCGCGTGGTAGGCGGCGTAGACCTTGTGCGGATCATGGCCGCCACGGTTCAGGCGCCAGATGTCGTCGTCGGACAGGTTGGCGACCATCTCGCGGGTCTGCGGATACTTGCCGAAGAAATGCTCGCGCGTGTAGGCGCCACCGAAGGCCTTGCAGGCCTGGTATTCGCCGTCGAGCGTTTCCATCATCAGCTTACGCAGCACGCCGTCGTTGTCGCGCGCCAGGAGCGGATCCCAGTAGGAACCCCAGATCACCTTGATCGCGTTCCAGCCGGCGCCGCGGAAGACGCCTTCCAGTTCCTGGATGATCTTGCCGTTGCCGCGCACCGGACCGTCCAGGCGCTGCAGGTTGCAGTTGATCACGAACACCAGGTTGTCCAGGCCCTCGCGACCGGCCAGCGAGATGGCGCCGAGCGACTCCGGCTCGTCGCACTCGCCGTCGCCCATGAAGCACCAGATCTTGCGGTCGGTCTTCGGGATCAGGCCGCGGTGCTCGAGGTACTTCCAGAACTGCGCCTGGTAGATCGCCTGGATGGGACCTAAGCCCATCGACACCGTCGGCACCTGCCAGTAGTCGGGCATCAGCCACGGATGCGGGTAGGAGGACAGGCCACGGCCCTTGCCCACCACCTCCATGCGGAACAGGTCCAGCTGCTCCTCGCCGATGCGCCCTTCCAGGTACGAGCGGGCGTACACGCCCGGGCTCGAGTGGCCCTGGTGGAACACGAGGTCACCGGGGTGCTCGGCGCTCGGAGCGCGCCAGAAATGGTTGAAGCCCACGTCGTAGAGCGTGGCGGAGGACGCGAAGCTCGCGATGTGGCCGCCGAGCTCGCCGGGCTTGCGGTTGGCACGCACCACCATCGCCATCGCGTTCCAGCGGATCAGCGAGCGGATGCGCCATTCCATCGCCGCGTCGCCGGGGCTCTTGGCCTCCTGGCTGGCCGCGACGGTGTTGACGTACTCGGTGGTCGGATCGAACGGCAGGTAGCCGCCGGAGCGCCGCGTGGAATCGACCATGCGCTCGAGCAGGTAATGCGCGCGCTCGGTGCCGTCGTGCTGGATGACCGCATTGAGCGATTCGACCCACTCGCGGGTTTCGGTGGGGTCGATATCCTGGTTCAGGATGTCATCGAACTGATCCATGAAGCTTCTCCGCGGCGCGCTGGGCGCCTGATGTATTCGACGTGTGGGGAGCCCCCGATTCTAGCTTTCGGGGTGCGGGGGTGCCACATGAGACCGGCATACCGCAGGAGCGCACCCTTTCGCCGCTCGATGTCGCGCGCGCGGCGACGGCCCGGCCGCAGGCCGCGGTCGCGCACAGGGGCTCCTGGGAACCGGCGGGCTAGCGGCCGTACAGGCCGAACCAGCGCCGAGGCACGAACAGCTTGAGCGCGCGCTCGGCACTCTTGCGGCGCAGGCCCAGGTGCATCAGGCCACGGCCGATCGGCTTGAGCCAGTGGTGGCGGGCCTTGTGCAGCAGTGCCTCGCGTGCATCGGCCTCGATCCGGTACATCGCGACGATGTCCCGCGCCAGTCCGCGCCGGCGCGGCGGCAGTTCCGGCATCTGCGCCAGGCAATGTTCCAGGTCGTCGGCGGTGCCGCGGTAGAAGTGGATGGTGCGTTCGTAGCGGCGCTGCATGCGCAGCATCGGCGGTTCGTGCCGGGCGAACACGCCGGCGCTGACGCTGTTGGCGTGCTGGCGGTACTGGATGAGCGGCTGGCGCAGGTTCATGCATTCGCCAAGCAGCGCGCCGCGCAGGCTGAGCGCATTGTCCTCGATCGGTCCCAGCAGCGGGCCGAAGCGTTCGAACACCTCGCGCCGGAACGCCATGGCCGCGCCCAGCAGGCCGATCAGCCGTCCGATGCTCACGTAGTAGTCCAGCCCGAACACTTCCGGCCGCTGCCGGAACGACACCTCGCGCGCGTGGCCGTTCTCGTCGATGCCGTCGAAGTCGCTGCCCAGCACGGTCGCCCGCGGCCGGCGCCGGAATGCATCCAGGATCGTCGCCACGCGGTGCGGGTAGGAGATGTCGTCGCCCGCCATCATCACCACGATGTCGCCATGGGTCAGCGGCACCGCGGCATTGACGTGCGCGGCCACGCCCAGGTTGTGCTCGTTGCGGCGCACGCTGACGCGGTGCGGGCCACGGTAGTTGGCGACCATCTCCTGCGCCAGCTCGAAGGTGCCGTCGTCCGAGCAGTCGTTGGATACGATGATCTCGCACGGCACCGTCTGCGCCAGCGCCGATTCCAGCGCAGCACGGATGTAGGGCGCATCCCGGTAGCAGAGCAGCAGGATGCTGGCGGAAAGTGCGGTTTCAGACATGAGTCACCCGACCCCAAGGATGCCTTGCGTTTCCGAAGCCGCTCCATGGCCGGGTATCCGCCGTTCAGTTGCCGGACGGCCTGGTATCTGCGCAAAGGCCTGCACCCAGCCAACGCTGGGCGCAGATGCGCCATCCTGCCGTCATGCCTCCGGATCCCTGCGCGCGCTCGTCCTGTCCTCTGGATGACGGGTGGACGCCCCCGCGTCCGCCCCGGGAACCGGCGCGCGAGCGCAGCATACGCCGTACCGGCCGCCGTTGCGTTAGCGCATGCTCCGCCAGGCTTCCGCGCCGGTCGTGCGGCCCGAACCGCGCAGCTGCGCGTCCACCGCCGCGAGCGCGGTCATGTTGACCACACGGCGCACGGTCGAGGCCGGGGTGAGGATGTGCGCGCTCTTGTCCACGCCCATCAGGATCGGGCCGATCGCCACGCCACCAGTCATCACCTTGACCATGTTGTAGACGATGTTGGCCGCGTCCAGGTTGGGCAGCACGAACAGGTTCGCGCGACCGGTGAGCGTGCTGTTGGGGAAGATTCGCTGGCGCAGCGCCTCATCCCAGGCGGTGTCGGCCTGCATCTCGCCATCGATCTCCAGCCGCGGCGCATGCTCGCGGATCAGCTGGTAGGCCTTGCGCATCTTGGCGGCGCTGGGGTTGTCGTGGCTGCCGAAATTGGAGTGCGAGAGCAGCGCCACCTTCGGCGCGATGCCGAACAGCTTGAGGCGATAGCTCGCCTGCAGCGTGGCCTCGGCGATCTGCTCGGCGGTGGGGTCGACCTGCACGTGGGTATCGACGAAGAACCAGGCGCCCAGGTCGTTGATCACGCCGCTCATCGCCGAGGTGCACTGCACGTTCGGGTCCAGGCCGAACACGCTGCGCAGGTAGCCGAGCTTCTTGTGGTAGCGACCGACCAGGCCGCAGATCATCGCGTCGGCCTCGCCACGCTCGACCATCAGCGCGGCGATCAGCGTGGGCCGCGAGCGCAGCAGGTTCTTGGCGGCCGCCGGGGTGACGCCGCGCCGCTCGGTCAGCGCGTGGTACTGCTGCCAGTAGTCGTTGAAGCGCGGGTCGTCGTTGATGTTGGTGAGCTCGAAATCCACGCCCTCGCGGATGCGCAGGCCGAGCCGCTCGATGCGCTGGGCAATCACGTCCGGCCGGCCGATCAGGATCGGGAAGGCGAGCTTCTCGTCGATCACCGTCTGCACGGCGCGCAACACGGTTTCTTCCTCGCCCTCGGCATAGACCACGCGCTTGAGGTCCGTGCGGGCGCGCTCGTACACCGGCTTCATCAGCAGGCTGGTGCGGTAGATGAACTGGCCGAGCTTCTCGCGGTAGGCGTCCATGTCCTCGATCGGTCGCGCGGCGACACCCGAATCCATCGCCGCCTGCGCCACCGCCGGCGCCAGCATCACCAACAGGCGCGGGTCGAACGGACGTGGTATCAGGTATTCGGCGCCGAACGAGGGCACCTCGCCGCCGTAGGCGCCGGCAAGGTCCGAAGCCTCCATCCGCGCCAGCGCGGCGATCGCGCGCACGCAGGCGAGCTTCATCGCCTCGTTGATCCCGGTGGCGCCCACGTCCAGCGCGCCGCGGAAGATGTACGGGAAGCACAACGCGTTGTTGACCTGGTTCGGGTAATCCGAGCGGCCGGTAGCGATGATGCAGTCCGGCCGCACGCGCTTGGCGTCTTCGGGCAGGATTTCGGGGTTGGGATTGGCGAGCGCGAGGATCACCGGGCGCTCGGCCATGGTCGCGACCATTTCCGGCTTGAGGATGCCGCCGGCGGAGAGGCCCAGGAACACGTCCGCGCCCGCCACGATGTCGGCCAGCGAGCGTTTGTCGGTATCGCGCGCGTAGCGTGCCTTGTCCGGATCCAGGCCCGGGCGTCCGGTATGGATCACGCCCTCGCGATCGAACGCCAGGATGTTCTGCGGCTTCACGCCGAGCGCCACCAGCATGTCCAGGCAGGCGATGCCAGCCGCGCCGGCGCCCGTGGTGGCGAGTTTGACGTCCTCGATCCTCTTGCCGACCACTTCCAGCGCATTGAGCACGGCGGCGCCAACGATGATCGCGGTGCCGTGCTGGTCGTCGTGGAACACCGGGATGTTCATCCGCTCGCGCAGCTTGCGCTCGACGATGAAGCACTCCGGCGCCTTGATGTCTTCGAGGTTGATGCCGCCGAAGGTCGGTTCCATCGCGGCGATGATGTCGACCAGCTTGTCGGGGTCGCGCTCGTTCAACTCGATGTCGAACACGTCGATGCCGGCGAACTTCTGGAACAGCACGCCCTTGCCTTCCATCACCGGCTTGCCGGCCAGCGGACCGATGTCGCCCAGGCCGAGCACCGCGGTGCCGTTGGTGATCACCGCCACCAGGTTCCCGCGAGCGGTCATCTGGCTGGCCGCCTGCGGGTCCTCGACGATCGCCTCGCAGGCGTAGGCCACGCCGGGCGAGTAGGCCAGCGCCAGGTCGCGCTGCGTCACCATCGCCTTGGTCGCGGTGACCTTGATCTTGCCTGGGCGGGGATGGCGGTGGTACTCGAGCGCGGCGTGGCGCAGGTCGTCGGGATGGGCCATGGGTGGCGGCTTTTTCTGCGAGGGGAAGCGGTCTCACATGGTAACAGGCAGGTTGCTTGCGAGCCTTCCGGCGCCTGCAGGAGCCACGCCAGGCCGTCTGGCGCGGCAATGGCGCTCAGAGCCGCAGGTTCAGCTCGTCCGCCTGCACCTGCCCCATGTGGATGCCGTTGACGAACAGGGAGAAGGCCAGCTTGCCGGCCAAGCCATGCACGCGCTGCATCCACGGTGGCAGCCAACGCGGGGGCAGCAGGGTGCCGGCCTCGAAATGCGGCTGCAGGGTGATCACGTCGTGCAGCGCCAGCTTGCCGGCAAACAGGTAGCGCAGCAGGTCCATGCGCTGCTGCTTGAACGCCCAGCGGAAGAAGGTGTGCACGGTGAGCAGGCCGGACAGGTACACATTGTCCTTGGCGAACACCGCGCCGCCGGTCAGCGGCACGCCGCGGAACACCCGCTGCGCGGAGTGGAAACTGTCGGCCGTGCCCTGCCCGCAATGGCGGAAGTATTTGTAGACCTCGACGAAGTCGGCCCCGTTGAGCGCCATATCGATGGCCAGGATGCGCAGGCTGATGCGTTTGAGCCGCGCGATGTCGATGGCGCCGGAAATCAGCTCGGCGAACACTGCCAGCCCTTCCTGCGTGGCGGTGACGCGCGGCGAGGTGCGCGCCAGCGAGCCGAGCAGGGGCTGCTCGCGGCCGTTGAGCGCGGTGAGCGAATGCACGAACGCCTCGTGCGCGAGCAGCTGGTGGCGGTCGTATTCGCTGAAGTGGGCGCCGCCGCGCAGGCGGATGCGCGTGGCGCCGGCGGCGGCCTTGGCGGTGAGTTCGGGGTCGACTTCCACCGCGATGCGTCCGGGGCCGAAAAAGCCGTCCAGCACCTGGCTGAGGTCCGCGCACAGTTCCTCGGCCGAAAGATTCATGCTCACCGTGTCGGAGAGCAGGTCGGCGCCAAGCTCGTCCGAGAGCTCGACGAAGTAGCGCGCCGCGTCCAGGTTGCTCTTGTCACTGCCCGGGATTGCATCGCCCGGCCGCCCGTACAGGGCGATCGACGGGGCGGTGACGCCGGCGCTGCCGACCGCTTCGAGCATCTCCGCTGCCACCCGCCAGGAGGTGGCGGTGCGGCACAGGAAATCGCCGATCGGGTCGCCGACCAGCAGCACCTCGGCTTCGCGTTCGATCGCCGCCAGCTCGGCGCGCACCGCGGCCAGGTCCGGCCGGACGTAATGCACCTCCGGCAACGCGAAATCGCCCTTGTCGTAGGCAGCGATCATGCGCCGCTCCAGCGAGGCCGGCCAGCTCACCGTGGGCAGGATGTTGATGGCGCGGGTGGCGGCGAGCAGGCGCTGGTCGAGCGCGGCGTAGTGCCGGCGGGCGGATGCGTCGACGTTCATCGCGGCCTCGGCGCACACGCGGTGCAGGGACGGCCCGGATTCGCGCAGCTGCCGTGCATGCCGCGCCTTACTCCCGCTCGCGCCGGCCGCGATGTCCGTGCGGACGGTCCGGCGGACGCCCACCGCGCTGGCGGCGCAGGCGCGCCTCCAGCGTCGCCGCCTGCTCCTCGCGCTCGTCGCGCAGCTTGAGGTAATTGCGCCAGCGCTCGGCGGTCAGGTCGCCCGAGTCCAGTGCCGATTGCACCGCGCAGCCGGGCTCGCTGCCGTGGCCGCAATCGGCGAAGCGGCAGGTTTCGGCCAGCGCCTCGATGTCGGCGAACAGGTCGAGGTTTTCCTCGCCGGTGAGCTTCAGTTCGCGCATGCCGGGCGTGTCGATCAGGCAACCGCCGGTGGGCAGCGTCAGCAGCGCGCGGTGGGTGGTGGTGTGGCGACCGCGGCTGTCGTGCTCGCGCACCGCGCCGGTGGCCATGCGTTCGGTGCCGAGCAGGGTGTTGGTCAGGGTGGACTTGCCGGCGCCGGACGATCCGACCAGCACCGCGCTGTCGCCGGGCCCCAGGTATCGCGCGAGAAGCTCGGCGCTGGCCGGGTCCTTGCCGTTGACGGCGTGGATCGGCGTGGTATCCGGCAGGCGCTCGCGCAGCGCGGCCAGGCGCGCATCGCCATCGGCCTGCAGGTCGAGCTTGCTCAGCAGCACCACCGGTTGCGCGCCGGAATCCTCGATCAGCGACAGGTAGCGCTCGATGCGCGCCGGGTTGAAATCGTTGTCCAGCCCGGTGAGCACCAGCACGTAGTCGATGTTGGTGGCGATGATCTGCCGCTCGTAGCGCTCGCCCGCGGCGGCGCGCGAAAGCACGCTGCGCCGTGGCAGCACGCTGAGAATGTGCGGCGGCCGGCCCTCCTCCACCTCGACGAAATCGCCTACCGCGGGGCGGTCGGCCGGATCGAGGGTGCGCTTGAGGAAATGTCCGGCCGGCTGCGCGCCGAACAGTGCCTGGCCGTCGTGCAGTTCGTAGCCGGCGCGATGCTGCGCCACCACGCGGGCGATGCGGTGTCCACCGGGTGGCAGGTCGCCGCGCCAACCGATGTGGCGCAGGCGTTCGATGGTCGCGGCATCGCTCATAGGTTCCCGATTATGCCTTGCCGAGGCGGTGTCCGCCGCGCACCCCGCACTGCTAGCATCAGCGGCTTTACAAGGCCCCGCAGAGGACCCCGTGCCGGTTCCGTCCCTTTCCGCGTCGATCACCCCCAGCCCCCACCTCGCCGACGTGCGCTACGAGATCCGCGGCGCGCTCACCCGCCGCGCCCGCGAACTGGAGTCGGCCGGCCACGCCATCGTCAAGCTCAACATCGGCAACCCGGCCCGCTACGGTTTCGAGACGCCGGGCCACCTGCGCCAGGCGATCGCCGCACACCTGGCCGACAGCGAGGGCTACGGCCACGAACAGGGGCTGGAAGAGGCGCGCGAGGCGATCGCCGCGCAGCAACGCGCGCACGGCGCGCAGGGCGTGGCGGTGGAGCGCATCTTCGTCGGCAACGGCGTCAGCGAGCTGATCGACCTGTCGTTGCGCGCGCTGCTGCAGCCGGGCGACGAGGTGCTGCTGCCCAGCCCCGACTATCCGCTGTGGAGCGCGGCGACCATCCTGAACGGCGGAAGCCCGCGCTATTACCGCTGCCTGGCGCAGAACGCGCACCTGCCCGATCCGGAAGAACTCGAGTCGCTGATCACTTCGCGCACCCGCGCGCTGGTGTTGATCAACCCGAACAACCCCACCGGCGCGGTGTATCCGCGCGCGCTGCTGGAACAGCTGGTGGCAATCGCGCAGCGCCACGACCTGCTGCTGTTCGCCGACGAGATCTACGACGAGATCCTCTACGACGACGCGCCCTTCCAGCCACTGGCCGAGGTCGCCGGCACGCACCCGTGCCTGAGCTTCGGCGGGCTGTCGAAGGTGCACCGCGCCTGCGGCTACCGCGTCGGCTGGCTGAGCCTGTCCGGCGATCCGGCGCGCACCGGCGCCTACCGCGATGCGCTGCAGCTGCTGGCCGCGCTGCGCCTGTGCGCCAACGTCACCGCGCAGTGGGCGGTCGAGCCGGCGCTGACCGGTCGCGCCACGATCGCCGCGCTCACCGCCCCCGGCGGGCGCCTGCACGAGGCACGTCGCGCGGTGCTGGAGGGCGTGGCATCGAGCGGGTTTCTCGACCTGGTCGCTCCCGCGGGCGCGCTGTATGCGTTCCCTCAGGTACGGGCCGAGCGCCTGGCGCGGTTCGACGACAACGTGTTTGCGCTGCGCCTGCTGGAGGAGGAAGCGGTGCTGGTCGTGCCCGGGTCCAGCTTCAACGTGCCGCACAGCCGCCACTTCCGCCTGACCCTGCTGCCGCCGCCGGACCAGTTGGCCGAGGTGTTCGTGCGGGTCGAGCGGGTGCTCTCGCGGATGGCGCAGGAGCAGGCGCGCGAGTCGGCCATCGCCTGATCCAGGCCATCCCCACGGGACAGGGGTTTGGGCGCGTGGTTGCCGCCAGCGCTTCGACTTCACCCTGGGGGCTATGCCCAGCGCGAACGGTTTCCCGGGCGGCCAACATATCCTTTCGGCCCGAGCCTGGATGTCCGGCGCCGGAGTCGAAGGACCACCCACCGGAGCGCTGCCATGCCCCTGCACTACCTCGCCCTGGGCGATTCCTACACCATCGGTGAAGCCGTTCCCGCGACCGGCCGCTGGCCCGTGCAACTGGTGCACCAGCTGCGCGCGCGTGGCGTGGCCATCGACGACCCGCAGATCATCGCCGTGACCGGCTGGACCACCGACGAGCTTTCCGCCGCGATGGACGCGGCCACGTTCACGCCGCCCTACGACCTGGTCACCCTGCTGATCGGCGTCAACAACCAGTACCGGGGCCGCGCGGCCGGTGAGTACCGCTCCCAGTTCAGCGGCCTGCTTCGACGGGCGATCGCGCTGGCGGGCGGCCGGGCCGCGCATGTGGTGGTGGTCTCGATTCCCGACTGGGGCGTCACCCGTTTCGCCCGCGAGCAGGATCGCGACCCGGCGCAGATCGCCCGCGCCCTGGACGTCTACAACGCGATCGCCCGCGACGAGGCCGGCCGCGCGGGCACGCGCTGGGTGGACATCACGCCGATCTCGCGCCGACATCCGGACCTGGTAGCCGACGACGGCCTGCACCCCGGCGCCGCGCAGTACACGCTGTGGACCGACGCGATCCTGCCGGCCGCCGCCGCTGCGGTGAAATAGCGCGGCGATTGGGATCGCCTGGCACCGCCCCCATCTGCGGGGCGTATCATTGGCCCTCTTTGCCGGAGCTTTCCCATGTCCCTCGACCCTGCCACCCGCGAACGCATCGAAACCCTGCTCAAGGACCACCGCGTGGTGCTGTTCATGAAGGGCGACCGTCGCCAGCCGATGTGCGGTTTCTCCGCGGCCGCGACCAACACGCTCAACGAGCTGTTGCCCGAATACCACACGGTCAACGTGCTGGACGATCCGGAAATCCGCGAGGGCATCAAGGTGTTCGGGGACTGGCCGACGATCCCGCAGCTGTACGTCGAGGGCGAGCTGGTCGGCGGCGCCGACATCATCCGCCAGATGTACGCCAGCGGCGAACTGCATTCGCTGTTCGGCGCCACCCCGCCGGACCGCACGCCGCCGGAGATCACGATCACCGACAAGGCGGCCGAGGCCATCCGCAACGGCATCGCCAACGCACAGGGACTGGCGCTGCACCTGGAGATCGGCCCCGACCACAGCGCCGGCTTCCAGCTGGCGCCGGCCGGCGACCACGACATCGTGGTGACCGCCAACGGCATCGAGGTGCATTTCGACCCGGGCAGCGCGCAGCGCGCCAAGGGCATCGTGATCGACTGGGTCTCCACCGTGCAGGGCGAAGGCCTCAGCCTGAAGTTCCCCGGCGCGCAGGAGATCAAGTCGCTCAGCGTGCAGGAACTGAAGGCACGCCTGGCCGACAGCAGCGTGCTGCTGGTGGACGTGCGCCCGGCCGCTGGCCGCGCCTTGGCCCCGTCGCTGGCGCAGGCGCGCGTGCTGGAGGAGGAGGGCTACGACGCCTTGGCCGCGCTGCCGAAGGACACGGCGATCGCCTTCATCTGCCACCACGGCAACTCCAGCCGCGGCGTGGCCGAGCGCTTCGCGGCGCACGGGTTCACCGACGTGTTCAACGTCGAGGGCGGCATGGATGCGTGGTCACGCGAGATCGATTCCTCGGTGCCGCGCTACTGATGGCGCAGGGTGGGGCTTCGGCCCACCCTGGCGCACCTCGGCGGTAGGCCGAACCCACCAACCTACACGTGCTCCGCCCGGCGCGGGCCACGGCTTCCCGCCCACAACAGCGCCCCGGCCGCCAGCACGCCGGCGGCGAGCAGGCCGCGGTGCGTCGTGGCCCACAACTGCAGGCTGTACGCCTTGGAACGGGCATCGAAGCGGCCGTGCGTGCCGTAATCCTCGCGCACCGCTTCGTAAAGGTTGTCCGGCCGGTCTTCCGGCAGCGGCAGCTGGCCCATCTGGCCGGCGTAGCCGAGCTTGACCAGGCGGCGATCGCCCAGCTTCGGGAACAGCTTGTTGCCGAGGATCGCCTTGACCGCGGGAAAACCCACGTTGAGCTCGCGCCGCCGGTGATGCGCGGCCCAATGGATGCCCCTGGCCGCGACCTCCGGCTGGAAGATCGGCGGCACCGGCTGCGGCCGGCGCGGCAGCTTGGTGCGGCCCCATTGGAACTGCGGCGTGTTGAAGGCGGACAGCTGCACCATCGTGATGTGGATGTCGCTCCGCTCGTGCATCAGCTCCACGCGCAGCGCGTCGGTGAAGCCGCGGATGGCGAACTTGGCGCCGCAGTAGGGCGCCTGCAGCGGTATCGCCCGGTACGCCAGCGCCGACCCCACCTGCACGATGGTGCCGCGGCCGCGCTCGCGCATGCGCTTGAGCGCCGCCATGGTGCCGTACACGGTGCCCAGGTAAGTGACCTCGGTGGCCCGGCGGAACTCCGCCGGGCTGATCTGGTGGACCGGCGCGAAGATGGTCGCCATGGCATCGTTGATCCAGATGTCGATCGGGCCGAGCTCCCGCTCGACGCGCTCGGCCGCGGCCTCGACCGCGTCGGCGTCGGACACGTCCAGCGGGATCGGCAACGCCTCGCCACCCAACCGCCGCACTTCCTCGGCGGCGACCTCCAGGCCATCGCTGCCGCGCGCGATCAGGGCGATGCGCGCGCCGTCGCGGGCGAAGCGATGGGCGGTGGCGCGGCCGACGCCGGCGGAGGCGCCGGTGATGACGACGACTTCGGGTTTCTTCATGGTGCGGCTCCTTCGGTGCCTGCAGGATCAGCTGTAGGCGATGGTGGAAAGCAGCGCGAGCGCGGCCTGGCGCGAATCCAGCCGCGTGTGCTGCACCACGATCGGCACGTCCGACTCGATCACGCTCGAATAATCGGTGTCGCGCGGGATCGGCTCGGGATCGGTCAGGTCGTTGAAGCGCAGGTGCAGCGTGCGCCGCGCCGGCACGGTGACGCGGTAGGGACCGGCCGGGTCGCGATCCTTGAAGTAGATGGTGAGGGTCACCTGCGCGTCCTGCGCGTTGGTGTTGAGCAGGCAGGCGGTTTCGTGGCTCAGGAAACGCGGATCGTCCGCATGCGTGCCGCCGGGCGGGATGTAGCCCTCGGCGATGGCCCAGCGGCGCTGGCCGATCGGTTCTGGCGTGGTCATGGCAGCTCCTTGTCGAGGTGGATCAATGCAAGACCCGAGACCGGGTCGTGGCGGCGGCGCAGGTGCGCGGGCGCCTCGGTGACGATCACTTCCAGCGTGGGCCGCACGTGGCCCTCCAGCAGGTGGCCGCCCAGCGCGCGGGCGTCGGACCGGCCCAGCACCGCGTGCATGTGCAGCCGGGGTTCGTCGTCCTTGAGCGCCACGTCGCCGATCAGCGAGACCACTTCCACCTGTTCGTCGACGGGGTTGCGCTTGTAGTCCCTGGCGTCCCAGTCGAAATAGCCCAGCACCGCGCGCTGGAAGGCGCCGATGGCGGTCAGGTGCGCGGCCGACAGCTGCTGCGCCCTGGCAAAGGCGAGCAGGCAGGCGTTGGCCTCGTCGCCGGTCTCGAGCACGACGGCCCAGGTGCGCGTGTCGCCCTGGTGGATCAGTTGGTAATGCATGGATTGGCGCTCCTGCGTGGTGGCCGGCCAGGTGGAGCAGGATCGAGGGGCATCGGGTCCATCCTCACCTTGCGTGCCCTCCCCACCCCTCGCCCCCGCGTCCGGGCTCCGGCCGCGCCGAGGGCAGCGGCGCTTCGCGCTCGCGGCGGGGAATCGGGTCGAGGTTGGACGTGCCCTGCGCCAGCGCCATCGCCAGCACCTGCGACACGTCCAGCGCGGTGCGGCCGGTGCATTGCCCGATCTGCTGGCGGCAGGAAAAGCCGTTGGTGATGATCAGCGTGTCCGGATCGGCCGCGCGGATGGCCGGCAGCAGTTCCAGCTCGCCGATCGCGAGGGAGACGTCGACTTTCTTCGCGTCGAAGCCGAACGAGCCGGCCATGCCGCAACAGCCCGCATCGAGCAGTTCGAAGTCCAACCCTGCCTTGGCGAGCAGCCGCTTTTCCGCATCGGTGCCGATGACCGCGTGGTGGTGGCAGTGCGCGTGCACCAGCGCCTTGCGCTTGAGCTGCGGCGGCGCGTAGCCGACACGGTCGAGGTACTCGCTGAAGAGGAAGGTGTTGCGCGAGAGCCAGTGCGCGCGTTCGTCGCCCGGGAACAGATTGGGCAGCTCGTCGCGGAACGCCGCGACGCAGGAGGGCTCGAGCCCGACCACCGGCACGCTGCGGTCGATGTGCGGCGAGAGCGCATCGAGGATGTCCGAAAGCTGCGCGCGTGCCTTGTCCAGCATGCCCTCGGCATACAGCGGACGCCCGCAGCACAGCGTCGCCTGCGGTACCACCACGCGGTAGCCGGCCGCCTCCAGCACGCCGACCGCGTCCTTGAGTGGATCAGGGTGCAGGTAGTTGTTGAACGTGTCCGGCCACAGCAGCACTTCCGGGCCGCGCATGCGGGATTTTTCGCGCGCGGCGAACCAGTCGCGGAAGGTCTCGCTGGCGAACCGCGGCATCGTGCGCTGCTGGGCGATGCCGCCGATCGCCTTGGCCAGGTGCGAGAGTCCGGGCGTCTGCAGGATCGCGTTGGCCAGCCACGGCACGTGCGACGCGACGCGGGCGATGTCGAAGATGCGCCCCATCGCATAGGCCGCGCGCGGGCGCAGGCGGCCTTCGTAGTGGTGATGCATGAACTCGGCCTTGTAGGTAGCCATGTCCACGTTGACCGGGCAGTCGCTCTTGCAGCCCTTGCAGGCCAGGCACATGTCCAGCGCGTCACGCACCGCCTCGCTGCGCCAGCCGTCTTTCAACGGGTCGCCTTCGAGCATCTCGAACAACAGGTGCGAGCGCCCGCGCGTGCTCCACTTCTCCTCGTGGGTGGCGCGGTAGCTCGGGCACATCACGTTCTTGTGCTTGTTGCGGCAGTTGCCCACGCCGACGCAGCGGCGCGCCGCCTGCGCGAAGCTCATGCCGTCGGCCGGAAAGGCGAATGCGGTCTTGAGCTTGGGCGGCTGGTAGCCCGGACCGTCGCGCAGGTCGGCGTCCATCGGGTTGGGATCGACCACCTTGCCGGGGTTCATGCGCCCGCGCGGGTCCCACAGCGCCTTGAACTCGCCGAAGGCCTGGACCAGCTCGTCGCCGAACATCTTGGGCAGGAACGAGGCGCGCACCTGGCCATCGCCATGCTCGCCGGAGAGCGAGCCGCCGTAGGACAACACCAGGTCGGAGGCCTCGTCCATGAAGGCGCGCCACTGCGCCACCGCCTCGGGCGTGGACAGGTCGAACGCGATGCGGCAGTGGATGCAGCCGTCGCCGAAATGGCCGTACAGCGCACAGGTGTAGGTGTACTTGGCGAGCAGCTTGCGGAAGTCGCGCAGGTAGGGACCGACCTTGTCCGGCGGGACGGCGGCGTCCTCCCAGCCGGGATGGCCGTCCGGCTGGCCGGGAACGCGCGCGGTGGCGCCAAGGCCCGACTCGCGGATCGTCCACAGCATGCCTTCCTCGGCCGGGTCGTCGAACAGCTTCATGCTCGGCGGGTGGTCCTCGGCCTTGAGCGCCTGCATCAGCTTGCGGGCCTTGCCGTCGGCTTCGTCCTTGGAGTCGCCGCCGAACTCGACCATCAGCCAGCCGCCGCCCGGCGGCAGCAGGGCGCGGTCCTTCGGGTGCATGTCCTTGCGCTTCATGTCGGCGATCAGCGCGTCGTCGATGCCTTCCAGGCCGGTCGGGCCGAAGGCGAGGATCTGCGGCACGTGGTCGCCGGCCTCGAAAACGTCCGGGTACCCGAGCACCAGCAGCGAGCGCACCGGCGGGCTGGGCACCAGCCGCACCTCGGCCTCCAGGATGGTCACGCAGGTGCCTTCCGTGCCGACCAGCGCCCGCGCCACGTTGAAGCCGTTTTCGGGCAGCAATTCGTCCAGGTTGTAGCCGGAGACGCGGCGCGGGATCTTCGGATAGCGCGCGCGGACCAGGTCGGCGTAGCGGTCACGGATGGATTTGAGGCCGGCGTAGATCTCGCCGCGCCGGCCGCCCTCGCGGATGATCTGTTCCAGCTCCTCTTCGCTGGTCGGCCCGACGCGCATGCGCAGGCCGTCGTAGGTGACGATCTCCAGCGCATGCACGTTGTCGGCAGTGCGCCCGGCCATCACCGAGTGCACGCCGCAGGAGTTGTTGCCGATCATGCCGCCCAGCGTGTTGTGCGCGTGTGTCGACGGATCCGGGCCGAAGGTGAGGTGGTGCTTCTCCGCCTGGTCGCGCAGGTCGTCCAGCACGCAGCCCGGTTCGATGCGCGCACGACGTTGCTCCGGATCGATCGCGACGATCTGGTTGAGGTGGTAGGAGAAATCCATCACCACCGCGGTGTTGCAGCACTGGCCGGCCAGGCTGGTGCCGCCGCCGCGCGAGAGCACCGGCGCGTCGTGTTCGCGGCAGATGCGCAGGGTTTCGATCACGTCGCGGGCGTGGCGCGGCTTGACCACGCCGATCGGCACCTGGCGATAGATCGAGCCGTCGGTGGCGTAGAGCGCACGGCTGCCGTCGTCGAAGCAGACCTCGCCTTCCAGCGCCGCGGCCAGGTCCTGCGCCAGCACGGCGGCGGCGGCACTGGAAAAGGCCAAGCGGTTGCTGTGCGAGTGGCGCACGCGCGGCGGCGCCAGCGGCAGCACCGCGGCATCGCGGTGGCTGTCCTGGCGGCCGCGGCCATCGGTGGACGATGCGGCCGCCTCGGCGCCGGAAGCGTCGGGTTTGCGGGGGAACGAAGGGACGGAGCCGTGCTCCCGCTGCTTGGTCATGATGTCGCCCCTCCCCGCAAGTAACCCGCTGACTCTCCTGTCGGAGCGCAGCCTGTGCGCGCCCGTGGGCATGCCGCTTCGGGCGGTCGCGCACCGGGTGCGCTCCTGCAGGGATTCCGGCCGAGGGAGCGGCCTTGTTGGCCATGGCGTGTTCTGGCGGTCATGTCAGGAGTCCTTCCGGAGCGATGCGGTAACGCTCCGCGTCGCGCTGCTTGAACGTCAGGCCCAGCCCGGGCGCGTCCGCATAGACCACCAGCGCACCATCGCGCAGCGCCGGCAGGCCGTCGAAGAACATCGACTCGATGCGTGCGTGGTCGTGGAAATACTCCACGTGCTTGAGGTGCCCGATTGCGCTGCACACGTGCGCGTGCAGGTGTGGCGCGCAGTGCGCCGAGACCGGGATGCCGAAGCCGCGCGCCAGCGCGGCCGCTTGCAGGAAGCCGGTGAAGCCGCCGCAGCGGGTAGCGTCGACCTGCAGCACGTCGACCGCGCCGGCCCGAAGCATGCGGCGGAAGTACCAGGCATCCCAGCCGTACTCGCCGGCGGCGATATCCATGCCGGCTGGCGCGCGGTCGCGCAGCAGGCGCAACCCTTCGAGATCGTCTGAGGACACTGGCTCCTCGAACCAGCCCACGCTGTCGCGGGCGTAACCACCAGCCAGCGCCAGCGCCTGTTTGCGTTCGTAGGCGCCGTTGCCATCGACCATCAGTTCGACCGCCGGGCCGATCGCCTCGCGCGCGGCGTGCACGCGCGACGGATCGTCATCCGGGTGCGTGCCGACCTTCATCTTGACCCGCGTCATGCCCTCACCGGCCCACCCGGCGAGCTGTTCCTGCAGGCGGCCGATCGAATAGGAGGTGAAACCGCCGCTGCCGTACACCGGCACCGCCTCGCGCGCGCGGCCCATCAGGCGCACCACCGAAGTGCCGTGCAGGCGTGCCTTCAGGTCCCACAGCGCCACGTCGACGGCGGCGATCGCCATCAGGCCCACGCCGGGCCGCCCGATGTTGCGCAAGGCGCGGTTCATCGAGGCCCACGCGCGGGGAATGTCGTCGATGTCCTGGTTCAGCAGCACGTCGCGCAGCGGGTCGGCGATCACCGCGCCCGCCGCGGCATGGGCGTAGGTCCAGCCAAGGCCGGTATGCCCACCGGCCGACACCCGCGCCAGCACCATGGTGGTCGCATCCCAGGCGATGGTGCCGTCGGCCTCCGGCGCATCGGTGGGAATGCGATAGGCATCCACTTCGATGCGGGCGATGCGGCGCGTTGCGGGAACGGTCGCGACAGGCGCGGGCCGTGCGTCGTTCATCGGGAATTGTTCGGCAGGATGCCGGCGAGCACCTGGCGCAGGCTCTGCTTGATGATGCCGCCCTCGTCCGGATCGCCCTTGGCCAGTGCGGTCATGTAATCCCTGGCCTGCTTCCAGGTGATGTGCGGCGGCAGCGGCGGCACGTCCGGGTCGCTGATGATGTCCAGCAGCACCGGCCGGTCGGCGGCGAAGGCCTGCTCCCACGCGGTGGCCAGGTCCTCGGGCCGGTCGACGCGGATCGCCTTGAAGCCGAGCAGCTCGGCGTATTTGGCGTAGGAGAACTCCTCCACGTCCTGCGATTCGGAGAACTTCGGGTCACCACCCAGCGCTCGCTGCTCCCAGGTCACCTGGTTGAGGTCGTCGTTGTGCAGCACCATCACCACGAAGCAGGGGTTGGACCACTTCTTCCAGTACTGCTTGACGGTGATCAGCTCGGCGTTGCCGTTCATTTGCATGGCGCCGTCGCCGACGATCGCCAGCACCGGGCGTTCCGGGTAGGCGAACTTGGCCGCGATCGCATAGGGCATGCCGCTGCCCATGGTGGCCAGCTTGCCCGAGAGCGAGGCCATCATGCCCTTGCGGATCTTCACGTCGCGCGCGTACCAGTTGGTGTGCGAGCCGCAGTCGCCGCAGATGATGGTGTTGTCGGGCAGGCGCGGCGAGAGCTCCCAGAAGATGCGCTGCGGATTGATCGGGTTGGCCGGCTGCATCGCCTTGGCTTCGAGGTCGCGCCACCACTTGCGCACGTTGAGTTCGATGCGCTCGCGCCAGTCCGGGTTTTCCTTCGGGCGCAGCAGCGGCAGCAGGCGTTCGAGCACCTGCGCGCTGTCGCCGATGAGGTTCACTTCGGTCGGATAGCGCATCGACACGTTGCGCGGGTCGAGGTCGATCTGCACCGCGCGTGCCTGGCCTTCCTCGGGCAGGAACTCGGAGTACGGGAAGGTGGTGCCGACCATCAGCAGGGTGTCGCAATCGTTCATCATGTCCCAGCTCGGCTTGGTGCCGAGCAGGCCGATCGAGCCGGTGACGAAGGGCAGGTCGTCCGGCAGCGCGGCCTTGCCGAGCAGTGCCTTGGCGATGCCGGCATCGAGCCGGTTGGCCACCGCGACCACCTGGTCGCCCGCATGCATGGCGCCGGCGCCGATCAGGATCGCCACCTTGCGGCCGTCGTTGAGGATGTCGGCGGCGCGCTTGATGTCTTCGTCGCCCGGCACGGGGCAAGGGTTGGCGTAGCCCACGCCGGTGTAGACGTCGTTGTGCTTGCGCGGCGGATGCCTGACCGCCGGCAGTTCCTGGATGTCGTTGGGCACGATCACGCAGGTGACCGTTCGCCGCGCGGCGGCGATGCGGATCGCCCGATCCATCACCTGGCGCACCTGCACCGGCGACAGCACGGTTTCGACGTAGCCGCAGACGTCCTGGAACAGCACCTGCAGGTCGACTTCCTGCTGGTAGTCGCTGCCGATCGCGCTGCGCGCGGACTGGCCGACGATCGCCAGCACCGGCATGTGGTCCATCTGTGCGTCGTACAGACCATTCAGCAGATGGATCGCGCCGGGGCCGGAGGTGGCCATGCACACGCCGATCTCGCCGGTGAACTTGGCATGCGCGCCGGCCATGAAGGCGGCCATTTCCTCGTGGCGCACGCGCACGTAGTCGAAACGCTCCGCCGCGCGGCCCATCGCGCCCATGATCCCGTTGATGCCATCACCCGGGAAACCGAAGATGCGCCGGATGCCCCAGTCGGTGAGGCGCTGCAGGATGAAATCGCCGACGGTTTCGCTCATGGGTTGCTGGCTCCTTGCGGGCGCGGGGCGCCGCGGGACGGGCGCAAGGGTTCGCCTCGCGCGGGGAGCGCGTGCCTGTCAGAGCGGTGGGGGTCTGGCAAGGATCGGCGGAACGGACGAACGTCGACGCCGACACGCGCTGGGGATCGGACTCCCCCACCTTGCCGCGCAGGCGGTCATCTGCGGGTGAAAGCGGCGCGATGCGGACGCAATCCGCGGCGCAGATTCTTGCGCGCCCTGGCCTCTCCCCCGAAGGGGAGGGCTTCAAGGCATCAGTCGCCTTCCATCTCGTCCTCGAAGCGCAGGTGCTTGACGCTGCGCCCGTTGCGGCGGACCAGCTTGAGCGCCTCGATGCCGATGCGGATGTGCGCCTCGACGTACTTCTCGGTCACGCTGCGGTCGCTGGCTTCGGTCTTGACGCCCTCGGGGACCATCGGCTGGTCGGACACCAGCAGCAGCGCGCCGCAGGGAATCTTGTTGGCGAAGCCCGCCGCGAAGATGGTCGCCGTCTCCATGTCCACCGCCATGCAGCGGGTGCGGCGCAGGTAGTCCTTGAACGCCTCGTCGTGTTCCCACACGCGCCGGTTGGTGGTGTAGACGGTCCCGGTCCAGTAGTCGTGGCCGAGGTCGCGGATCATGGTGGAAACCGCGCGCTGCAGCTGGAACGCCGGCAGGGCCGGCACCTCGGGCAGGAGGTAGTCACCGGAGGTGCCTTCACCGCGGATCGCGGCGATCGGCAACACCAGGTCGCCAAGCTGGTTCTTCTTCTTGAGGCCGCCGCACTTGCCCAGGAACAGCGCCGCGTGCGGCTGCACCGCGCTGAGCAGGTCCATCACCGTGGCGGCGTTGGGACTGCCCATGCCGAAGTTGATCAGGGTGATGCCGTCGGCGGTGGCGTTGGGCATCGGCCGGTCACGGCCCTGCACTTCCACGCCATGCCACTGCGCGAACAGGTCCACGTACAGGCCGAAATTGGTCAGCAGGATGTGCTGGCCGAACTGTTCCAGCGGCGTGCCGGTATACCGCGGCAGCCAGTTGGAGACGATCGCTTGCTTGTCTTTCATGGTGTATCCGAAGGGAAACGCACCGCGATCGCGATGCGCGCGCCGGCGACGCCACGCCGGCAGGAGCCATTCGAGTGCGGGCATTCTACGGTGCGTGCACCGGATCGTCACTCAAGCGCTCGCGCAAGCAGCCGATAACCCAAGTGGAAACCGCGCACCATGACCCAAGTCGCAATATTGACGTGCGTGTTATGTTCGACGCGTCATTGACCAGGGGGAATGACACATGCGGATGGGGCTGGCTATCGACGCGTCCTGCGACCTTCCGCAGGCGTTCCTCGAGCAACACGGCATCGCGGTGATGCCGATCATCGTGAAGCTCGACGGAAGCGTGTTCAAGGACGACCGCAACCAGGAGGAGATCGACCGCTTCCTGTACATGAAGCTGGCCGGCACCCACGCGGCCGAGACCGAACCGTGCTCGGTCGAGGACGTACAACGGATGTTCCTGGACAAGCTGGTGCTGGAGCAGGACTGCGTGTTCTGCCTGACCATCACCGCCACGCGCAGCCCGATCCACGAGCACGTGCTCAAGGCCAGTTTCGCGATCCTCAAGAACTACCGCGAGGTGCGCGAGCGCGCCGGCGTGCCGGGCCCGTTCCTGATGCGCGTGGTCGACACGCGCAACGTGTTCGCCGGTGAGGGCCCCGCGGTGTTCGAGGCGACGCGGCTGATCCAGGCCGGCGAAGCGCCGCCGGCGATCCGCGAGCGCCTGGGCGTGGTCGCCAACCATACCTACGGTTACATGCTGCCGCGCGACCTGCACCACCTGCGCAGCCGCACCCGCAAGCGTGGCGACCGCAGCGTCAGCCTGTTCAGCGCGGTGGTCGGCACGGCGCTGGACATCAAGCCGCTGCTGCGCTGCTTCCGCGGCGAGACGGGCCCGGTCGGCAAGGTGCGCGGTTTCGAGCACGGCGCCGAAATGCTGTTCGGCTATGCCACCAGGCGCGTGCGCGCCGGCCTGATGGTGCCGGTGGTCTGCGTCAGCTACGGCGGCAACCTGGCCGAACTGGCCAAGCTGCCCGGCTACGACGCCCTGCGCCAGGCGTGCGATGAGACCGGCGTGTCACTGCTCGAAGCGCCGATGAGCATCACCGGCATGGTCAACGTGGGCGAGGGCGCGGTGACGCTGGGCTTCGCCGCCGAGGAACACGAGCCCGATTTCTAGCCTCAGACTGCGCCCGCGCCTGCTCCCGCATCCTTTATCAAATGGGAGGCTGGCGCGGGAGGTCGGGCTCGCGGGAGACGACGGGACAAGGCGATCGGCGGCCGCCTCCCTCCGGCGCGACCGCGCAGGGGATTTTCAGCCGCCCGGTTCACTCGTCCCGGTCCTACAATCGCCCCATGCGCTGCCCGCCTCTTTCCATTTTGCTGGGCCTCGGCCTGCTCTTCGCCGGACTGGCGTGGTGCGGCAATGCAGCGGCCACCACGATCTACGAGTGCACCACCGCCGACGGCCGGGTGATCTACCAGGACACCCCCTGCGGCGCCGGCCAGCAGCAACGCACGATGCAGGTCGCCGATGCCCCCGCGGCGCCGCGGCCGGCCGCCCCGCCGACCTCCGGGGCGCCGCCGGAACCCGCCGCTCCGCCACCGGCTCGCGCCCCTTCCGCGCCCCTGCCGCTGATGTACACCTGCGTGCGCGCCACCGACGGCAAGACCTACCTGAGCGACAACGGCAACCCGCCGCCCTACCAGGCGCCCTACGGCGTGCTCGGGGCCGAACAATTGCCACTGTCGGAGGTGTACGGCCCCGACCGTGGCGCGGCGGGCATCTCCGCGCCGGAAGCCAACCGCGGGCGCGTCACCTCCGGCATGGTCGCCAACGACTACGTCTGGGTGCAGGACCAGTGCCGCGAGATGGACGTCGAGGAGACCTGCCAGGCCCTGCAGGACGCCTACGACCAGAACGAGCACAAGCTCGGCAACGCCTTCAAGAGCCAGCGCCCGCCGCTGGAGAAACGCGAGGCGCAGCTGCAGGCGCAACTGACCAACTGCGGCGACTGACGGCCTTTGCAGGATTGGCTTCAGCCGACCGCTCCTCGCGGCTGCGCGCCTGGCGGGCCGAAGCCCACCATGCGGAAGTCAGAAGCCGAAGCTCAGGAACCCGCCATCCACCGCCAGCACCTGGCCGGTGATGTAGCCGGCCGCGGGCAGGCACAGGAAGGCCACCGCGGCGGCCACTTCCTCCGGCTCGCCGATGCGCTTGAGTGGCGTGCGATCGAGCACTTCCTCCAGGTAATCCGCGTCGGCCAGCGCCGGCTCCGAGCGTTGCGTGCGGATGTACCAGGGTGCCACCGCGTTTACGCGGATGCCGTCCACCGCCCATTCCACCGCCAGGTTGCGGGTGAGCTGGTGCAGCGCGGCCTTGGCCATGCCGTAGGGCGAGCCGGTGCGTACATGCACCACGCCGGAAACGGAACCGACGTTCACGATCGCCGCGTTGCCGTGCTCGGCCAGGTGCGGATGCGCCAACCGGCACATCTCGAAGGCGCTGAACAGGTTCTGCTCGAAGATCGCGCGGTAGTCGGCGCTGTCGTAGGCGAGCGTAGCGTCGGGCGCATTGCCGCCGGCGTTGTTGACCAGAAGCGAGACCGGCGCGTCCAGGTCGGCGATCCAGTCGAACACCGCCAGCCGTTCCTCTTCCTCGGTCAGGTCG
This sequence comes from Frateuria edaphi, assembly GCF_021117405.1. Classification (NCBI taxonomy): domain Bacteria; kingdom Pseudomonadati; phylum Pseudomonadota; class Gammaproteobacteria; order Lysobacterales; family Rhodanobacteraceae; genus Frateuria; species Frateuria edaphi. The sequence goes on along the minus strand of NZ_CP088251.1, from coordinate 163,839 downwards.
GCGCCGAAGGCCAGCACCTCGCGCCCGGGCAGGTCCTCGGCCAGTTCGGCGCGTACCTGCTCCAGGTGGACGTCGTCGCGGGCCACCAGCAGCAGGTCCGCGCCCAGCCCACCGAGCTCGCGCGCGACGGCCAGGCCGATGCCCTTGCTGGCGCCGGTGATCAGGGCGGTGTGGCCGGTGAGCTGCCAGGCGTCGGTGCGCAGGTTCATGGGCGCAGAGCTTAGCCGATGCGCTTGCCGCCATCGCGCGGCGGCGGGACACTGAAGTCCGGTCGACAAGGGGAACCACCATGAAGCTATTGCTGCCACTCGCCTGCCTGCTTGCGTTGGCCGGCTGCTCGAACAAGGCGCCCGAACCGCAGGCCACCGCTGCATCCAAGCGCGTGGCCGCGCCGTGGGACGACATGAAGAAGGACGAGCAGAAGGCAAAGGACGTGCAGAAGCTGGTCGACGATCGCGCCAAGGAGCAGCAGAAGGCGCTGGACGACGCGGAGCAGTGACCGCGCAGGGTGCACCATGGGCTGAAGCCCACCCTACGCGCTCCAGCTGGCCAGGATGGGCCTTCCGCAAGGCCTTCCCCATTTCCGCCTCTGGGCGCCCTTCCCCGTAACCGGGAAGGATCAGGGCGGCGTCAGCGCGCTGCGCAGAAGCAATAGGCGTAGACGTTCGGTCGGCCGGCCTGCGCGTGGCGCAGCAGCTTGAGCTCGGGGGCCAGTTGCGGCAGTTCGGCCAGCCATGACGGCAGCCGCAGGCCATAGCCCTGCGCCATCTGCACCATCGCGCTCTGGTTCATGCCGACCAGGAACTGCTCGAAGCCGCCAAGCGGCGCCTCGACGTAGTGCACGTGGTAACCCTTGCCCAGCTTCGCCAGCGCCGCGGCCTGGTCGAGCGCGGCATCGAGGCCGCCGAGCTGGTCGACCAACCCGCGCTCGAGTGCTTGGCGGCCGGTCCACACGCGACCCTGCGCGATCGCATCGATCGCCTCGAAGTTCTTGCCGCGTGCCTGGGCGACCTTGCCCACGAAGTCGCGATAACCCTTGTTGATGATCGCCTGGATCACCTGGCCCGCCTGCGGATCGAGCGGCCGGGTGATGTCGAACGCGCCGGCCATCGGGCCGGTACCCACGCCGTCGCTGTGGATGCCGATCTTTTCCAGCGTGCCCGGCACCGCGTAGTACATGCCGAAGATGCCGATCGAACCGGTGATGGTGTTCGGGTCGGCATAGATGCGATCGGCGTTCATCGCGATCCAGTAGCCGCCGCTGGCGGCCACGTTGCCCATCGAGACCACCACCGGGATGCCGGCCTTGCGGGTCAGCTCGACCTCGCGGCGGATCTGCTCGGCGGCATAGACCTCGCCGCCGGGGGAATTGATCCGGAGCACCAGCGCCTTGGTGCGCCGGTCCTGCCGCGCCGCGCGGATCAGCGCGGCGGTGGACTCGCCGCCGACGCTGCCTTGCGGTTGCCGGCCGCCGACGATCTCGCCTTCGGCCACCACCACGGCCACGCCCGAGGCGAACGGGCTGTCATGTTCGAGGTTGGCGACGTAGCGCGCCAGGCTCACCTGGCGGAAGCCCTCCTGCGGCTTGTCGCCGGCCGGCACGCCGGCCTTGCGCATCATCGCGTCGAGTTGCGCGCGGGTGGCGGTGCCATCGACCAGATGCTCGTCCTGCGCCAGCTGGGCGAGGTCGCCGCCGGTGCGCTCGATCGCCTGGGGCAGGTTGTCGATGTCGGCGCGGAAGGTGGCCGGATCGAGCCGGCGCAGCCTGGCCACCTCGTCGATGTATTCGTCCCAGAGCCCGCTCATCCAGAAGCGGTCGGCCGCCTTGGAATCGTCCGAGGCGTGGTCGAGGATGTAGGGCTCCGCGGCGCTCTTGTAGCGGCCGACGCGGAACAGGTGCACGTCCACGCCGAGCTTGTCGAGCAGGTCCTTGTAGAACAGCCGGTAGCTCGCCAGGCCGGTGATCATCACTCCGCCCTGCGGGTCGAGCAGGATGCGGTCGGCGTGCGCAGCCAGGTAGTACTGGCCCTGGTCGAGATTCACGCCCCACACGATCACCGGCTTGCCGGCGGCGCGGAAACGGTCCAGCGCCGCGCCCACCTCGCGCAGCGCGGCGAAGCCGCCGCCCTTGAGTTCGTCCGGCAGCAGCAGGATGCGGCTGATCCGCTTGTCCGTGGCCGCCGCGTCGATGGCGCCGACCAGGTCGCGCATCTGCAACTGCTTGGGCGGCTCGCCGGAGAGACTCTCCAGCGCGCGCTGCAGGGGCTCGATGCTGTACTGCTCGACCAACTCGCCCCTGGGCTGGAGCACCAGCACGCTTGAGTCCTTGATGGTGTGCGCCATGCGGCTGCCCGCCACGCCGCCGAGGAGCAGCAGCACGACGAACAGCAGCACGAAGAACACCAGATTGAGGATCACCAGCCGCACCACGTTGAAGCCGCGGCCGATCACGCAGAGGAAGGCCCAGAATCCGTTCGGGCGGCGCAGGGGCGGCGGGGTGCTCATGGGTCGTTGTCGCTGATGCTAGAGATGATCGTTGAGCGTAACCGCTTGGGAACGCACCGTCATGGTGTCTTCCGGGGGGGTCGCCAGCCAGCGGTGCCGCCAGGCGCTGCGCCAGAAGCGCGCGAACAGCAGCACCGCCGCCACGCTGAGGCCCGCGATCAGCCCCATCCACATGCCGCGCGCGCCCAGCCCATGCCGGAACGCCAGCCACCAGCCCACCGGCATGCCCACGCCCCAGTACGCGAACAGGGTGATCGCCATCGGCACGCGGGTGTCCTTCAGGCCCCTGAGCGCACCGTTGGAAGCGACCTGGATGCCGTCGGAAAACTGGAACAGTCCCGCCAGCACCAGCAACTGTGCGGCCAGGTCGATCACCGTCGCGCTGCGCGTATACAGCGAGGCGATCGCATGCGGCAGGCCCAGCATCACCGCGGCAGAGAGCAGCTGGGTGAGCAGGGCCAGGCCGATGCCGCAGAAGCCGGCATAGCGCACCCCGCGCGCGTCGTCGCGACCCACCGCGTTGCCGACCCGCACGGTGATCGCCATGGCCAGCCCCAACGGGATCATGAAGAACACCGAGGCGACGTTGATCGCCACCTGGTGGCTGGCCACCACGTTCTCGCCCATGGTGCCGATCAGGAGCGCGGTCGCCACGAACAACCCCGCCTCGGCCAGCAACGTCACCGCCATCGGCAGGCCGATGTGCAGCAGCGCGCCGATGCGCTTCCAGTGCGGCCATTCGAAATGCTCGAACAGGTTGAGCCCGCGGTAGTTGCGATGGCACAGCACGTAGACGAGGAAGCCCAGCATCTCCAGCCACAACACCAGGGCCGTGGCGATGCCGCAGCCGCGCGCGCCCTGCGGCGGCAGCCCGAGCTTGCCGAACATGAACACGTAGCCCAGCGGCGCCAGGACGGCCAGGCCGCCGAGGCTGAACATCATCGACGGGCGCGTCAGCGACAGCCCCTCGGACAGCCCGCGCAGGGTGAAGTAACAGGCCAGCGCCGGCGCGCCCCAGCTGATCGCGTGCAGGAATTCGTTGACGTCGTGGCGCAGGCCCGGCGTGACGCCGATCAGGTTGACCAGCGGTTCGGCATGGCGCACGCCGAACCACAGCAGCACGCCCAGGATCACCGCCAGCCACAGCGCCTGGCGGAACACCGCGCCGACCTCCGATCGCCGGTTGGCTCCATCGAGCTGCGCGACCGACGGCGGCACCGCCATCATCACGCCGATGCCACTGACGATCGCCAGCGTCCACACGCTGGTGCCCACTGCCACCGCGCCCAGCACATGCGCACTGAAATGCCCGGACAGCAGCGCATCGACCACGTTGGTGCCCACCGCGGCGAGCTGCGCGAGCACCAGCGGCAGGGCCAGGCGCACGGTGGCGCCGACCTCGTGCACGACGCGCGCGCGGTCGATGGTCTTCATGGGTTCGGCATCCAGGGATGGCGCGCCATTCTAGCCCAGTCGCCGGGGCTGCCCCGGCAGGCGCGCTGTGCCAAGATCGCACGCTTTCCCAGGGGCGGCCTCCCGATGAACGAGCTGATCGAAGCCGGCAAACTGCACTGCGCCAACTGCGCCACGCCACTGGAGGGCGAGTTCTGCCACCACTGCGGCCAGTCCATGCACAGCGTGCTCAAGCCGGTGCATCACATGCTCGAAGACGGCATGGACATGTTCCTGCACGTGGACGGACGCATCCTGCACACGGTGCCGCCGCTGCTCACCAGGCCCGGCTTCCTCACCATGGAGTACTTCTCCGGCCGGCGGCAGCGCTACGTGGCGCCGTTCCGGCTGATGTTCGTGCTGTGCCTGCTGGCTTTTTTCGCCGTGCACTTGGCGGTCAATGCCGTGGTGAACAAGAGTCTCGCCACAGCGGTACAGACCGACTCCACCGCCAGCAACCCGTTCGCCGACGCGCGTACCCCACAGGAAGTGCAGGCCGCTTTGGCCAAGCAGATCGGTGGGCTGGAAGCGGCCCGCAAGAGCGCCCCGGCGGTTGCCGGCGCCGGGATCGATGTGGCCGAGAATCGGTTGCGCGAAGCCGCCAGAAAGCGCGAGGCCGAACTGGGCGCCCCGCCGGCGCGCCCGGTACACCTGAGCAGCAAGTTGGACGGGCAGACCTTCCATGTCGGCTGGTTGCCGCAGTTCATGAACGACCGCGTGGACGTGTATCTGCACCGCACGAAGGCGAACTTCAAAGAGGCCTTCGGCAGCGAGGACCCCGACGCCCGCCAACTGGCCCGGGAGCGGTTGATCACCGGCGTTTTCGCGGTACTGCCCCAGGCAATGGTGGTGATGGTGCCGCTGTTCGCGCTGCTGCTGAAGCTGTTCTATGTCTTCAGGCGACGGCTTTACATGGAGCATCTCATTGTCGCCCTGCACAGCCACGCCTTCCTGTTCCTCGCACTCCTGCTGGCCACCCTTCTGGGCATGTTCGCCGGCTGGCTTCGACCGCACGCGGGTTGGGCCGGCCGTGGTGTGGACTACCTGCAGACCGCGATCCTGCTGTGGATGCCCGCCTATCTGCTGATGATGCAGAAGCGTGTCTACCGCCAGGGCTGGCCGATGACCCTGCTCAAGTACTGGTGCGTGGGCTGGTGCTACTTCTGGCTCTTGGGGGGCGTCCTGCTGGTGGCTGCGGTCATGGGCGCGGGCCACTGAGCGACCGGCGTCCGGAAATGCCTGTCGAGGCGGTTTTGCACAGCGTCGTGGAACTGTCAAGGCCGCTTAGGGGACCATGAGCAGAACGTGAACACCATCACACGCCATACCGCAAGTCGTTGATTTCAAAAAGCTAAATTTGCTGGTTATTTTTTGCCCAGCACGTGCCCGAGGGCCACTGTGACAGGGCTTTGACAGCACTCTCCCCGGCCCGTCCACAGACTTATCCACAGCCTTTGTGGATAAGGGAAATTTCCGTCGGGGGAGAGTCACTTAGGAAAGATTCCTAGATGACCGGGCAGCACTCCCCCGGCCGGCCGCAGGAGACCGCGGGCGAGCCGCTACACTGGGCTGCCCACGAGGTGTCCATGCCCGCCGTCGTCCGCGTTGCCCTGCCGGTTCCGCTCGCCCGCCTGTTCGACTATCTGCCGCCCGCCGGCGGCGTGGCGGTCGGTAGCCGCGTGCTGGTGCCGTTCGGACGCAAGAAGATGGTGGGCGTGGTCGTGGCCGCCGACGTCGAGGCGGCCGTGGACGGGGTGCGGCTCAAGTCCGTGCTGGCGGTGCTGGACGGGGGCCCGTTGCTCGATGCCGAACTGATGCACACCCTTGCCTGGGCGGCCGACTATTGGCTTGCGGCGCCGGGCGAGGCCTACGCCAACGCGTTGCCGCTGGCGCTGCGCGAACCGCGACCGCTGCCGGAAACCACCGAGCCCTGCTACGCGCTCACCGTGGCCGGGCAGAGCGCGCGCGATGCGGGCAGCCGGCGCGGCTCCAGCCGGGCGCTGCTCGACCTGCTCGCCGCGGCGCCGCTGGGCGCCGCCGAGCTGGATCTCGCCCTGCCGGGCTGGCGACCCGCCGCGCGACGCCTACTGGAGGCGGCATTGGTCGAGCAGCGTGAACCCGAAGCGGCGGAGCCGGCGCCCTCACCCGCCCCGCCGCTGAGCGCCGAACAGGAGGCCGCCGTGGCGGCGGTCGCCGGCGCCGCCGGCCACTTCCAGCCGTTCCTGCTCGATGGCGTCACCGGCAGCGGCAAGACCGAGGTCTACCTGGCGCTGATCGCCCAGGCATTGGCGGCGGGCAGGCAGGCCCTGCTGCTGGTGCCGGAAATCGGCCTGGCACCACAGACCGTCCGGCGCCTGCGCGAGCGGCTGGGCGTGCCGGTGGAAGTGATCCATTCCAACCTGGCCGAGGGCGAACGCGCGCGCGCCTGGCTGCGCGCTCGCAACGGCGAGGCGCGCGTGGTGCTGGGCACCCGCTCGGCGGTGTTCACGCCACTGCCGCAGGCCGGCCTGATCGTGGTCGATGAGGAACACGACGGCGCCTACAAACAGCAGGAAGGCTTCCGCTACCACGCCCGCGACCTGGCGCTGGTGCGCGGCCGCGCGCTGGGCGTTCCGGTGCTGCTGGGCTCGGCCACGCCGTCGCTGGAGACGCTCGCCAACGTCGAGGTCGGCCGCTACCGCTCCCTGCACCTGCGCGCGCGGCCCGGCGCGGTGCGCCCGCCGCAGGTGCAGATCGTGGACATGCGCGCGCAGCGGCTGGACCACGGCCTGTCGCCCGCGCTGCTGGCGGCGGTGGCCGAGGCGGTCGGCCGCGGCGAACAGGCGCTGGTGTTCCGCAACCGTCGCGGTTATGCGCCGGTGCTGCTGTGCCACGCCTGCGGTTGGCATGCCGACTGCCCGCGCTGCGAGCGCCCGATGACCCTGCACGCGCAACGCCGCACGCTGGTCTGCCACCACTGCGACCGCCATGCGGGCGTGCCACCGGCCTGCCCTGCCTGCGGCGGTGCCGAGCTCAAGCCCCAGGGCCAAGGCACCGAGCGGCTGGAGGAAGCGCTCACCGCGCGCTTTTCCGACGTGCCGGTGCTGCGCATCGACCGCGAGACCACGCGCCGCCGAGATGCGTTCGAGCAGTTGCTGGACGGGCTGCAGGACGACGCGCCCGCGATCCTGGTCGGCACGCAGATGCTGGCCAAGGGGCACGACCTGCCCAACCTCACCCTGGTCGCCATCGTCGGCGTGGACGAGGGTCTGCACAGCATCGATTTCCGCGCGGGCGAGCGACTCGCCCAACTGGTGGTGCAGGTGGCCGGCCGCGCCGGGCGCGCGCGCAAGCCTGGCCGCGTGCTGCTGCAGACCCACCATCCCGAACACCCGCTGCTGCGCGGCCTGCTCGCGCACGGCTACGCCGCGGCCGCGCGCGAACTGCTGGCCGAACGTCGCGATGCGCTGCTGCCGCCTTACAGCCACCAGGCCCTGCTGCGCGTAGAGGCGCACCAGCGCGCGGCGGTCGATGCTTTTCTCGCCGAGGCGCACGCGGCGCTGCCGGACGATCCGGCGCTGCGCATCGCCGGACCCATGCCCGCGCCGATGCCGCTGCGCGCCGGGCGCCATCGCGGGCAGCTGCTGGTCGAGGCCGACACCCGCGGTCCGCTGCATGCCGCGCTGCGGCCATGGCAGCACGCGCTGGCGGCGCTGCCATCGGCGCGCAAGGTGCGTTGGTCGATCGACGTCGATCCGATCGACCTTTACTGACGGTGCCCTGATCCGAGCGCGAGCGCACCTGTGCGCGACCGCGCGGTGGATCGCGCATGGCGGGGCATTCGGCTTCCGCACCTCGAGGTGGGACAATGGGCGGACGCATCCTTGCATGAGGCAAAGCCCATGGACGATGGCCCGACGCTTCCCCACGTCGTGATCCTCGGCGGCGGCTTCGGCGGCCTGGCCACCGCCCGCGGCCTCGCCGGTGCGCCCGTGCGCGTCACCCTGATCGATCGGCGCAACCACCATCTGTTCCAGCCGCTGCTCTACCAGGTCGCCACCGCGGGGCTCTCTGCGCCCTCGATCGCGGCGCCCTTGCGGCAGATCCTGCGCAAGCAGGACAACGTGACCGTACTGCTGGACGAGGCGCTGGACGTGGACCTCACGGCGCGCCGCGTGCGCTTCGTCCACGAGACGCTGGACTACGACTTCCTGGTCGTCGCCACCGGCGCCACCCACGCCTATTTCGGCCACGACGCGTGGGCGCGCTGGGCACCCGGCCTGAAGACGCTGGACGATGCCTTCGCGATCCGCCGCCGCGTGTTGCTCGCCTTCGAGCGGGCCGAGCGCGAGGACGACCTGGCCGAGCGCCGCGCCTGGCTGAACTTCGTCGTGGTCGGCGGCGGCCCGACCGGCGTGGAGCTGGCCGGCACGCTGGCCGAGATCGCCCGCCACACGCTGCCGCGCGAGTTCCGCCGCAGCACGCCGCACAGTGCGCGCGTTGTGCTGGTCGAGGCCGGTCCGCGGTTGCTGGCGGCGTTCGATCCGGCACTGTCGGCCAAGGCGCACCACCAGCTCGAGCGCCTTGGCGTGGAAGTGCGCACCGGCACCGCGGTGACCGCCATCGACGGCGCCGGCGTGTGCCTGCAGGATACGCCGCTGGCCGCCCGTACCGTGCTGTGGGCGGCCGGCGTGGCCGCCTCGCCGCTGGGCCGCCGCCTTGGCACCCCCGTCGATCGCGCCGGCCGCGTACGCGTCGCGGCCGACCTCAGCCTGCCCTCCCATCCGGACGTATTCGTGATCGGCGACCTGGCCTGCGTCGAGCGCGCGGACGGTTCGCTGGTGCCGGGCGTGGCACCGGCAGCGAAGCAGATGGGCCACCACGTCGCGCGGTGCATCCGCGCGCGCGTCGACGCCGAGTCGACGCCCGCTCCGTTTCACTACCGCGACCAGGGTGCGCTCGCCACCATCGGGCGCATGGCCGCGGTGGCACAATTCGGGCGGCTGCGGCTCTCCGGCCCGCCGGCGTGGTGGGTCTGGCTCGTCGCCCACATCTACTTCCTGATCGGCTTCCGCAACCGGCTGGTGGTGCTGCTGGACTGGGCCTGGGCCTACTGGACCTACGAGCGCCACGCCCGCATCGTCACCGGTGCCGACGCGGACGACGTGCCCACCGCGGACGAACGCCCCTCCGACATCCCCTGACACCCGGACCCCATCGTGCCCTCCCAACTCGAACAACTGCGCCAATACACCACCGTCGTCGCCGACACCGGCGACGTCGATGCGATCGCCCGGTGGCGTCCGGTCGACGCCACCACCAACCCGTCGCTGCTGCTCAAGGTGGTCACGCAGAGCAGTTTCGCCCCACTGCTGGAGGAGTCGCTGGCATGGGCGCGGGCCAAAAGCCATTCGCGCGAACAGCAGCTGGTCGATGCCGGCGACCACCTCGCGGTGGCGGTCGGGCGCAAGATCCTGGAGCTGGTCCCCGGCCGTGTCTCCACTGAAGTGGATGCGCGGCTGTCGTTCGACTCCGACGCCAGCATCGCCAAGGCCGAGCGGCTGATCGGGCTGTACGAGGACGCCGGCATCAAGCGCGACCGCGTGCTGATCAAGCTGGCCTCGACCTGGGAGGGCGTGCGCGCCGCGCGCGAACTGGAGCGGCGCGGCATCCAGTGCAACATGACCCTGCTGTTCGCGTTCGAACAGGCGGTGGCCAGTGCCGAGGTGGGCGTGTTCCTGATCTCGCCGTTCGTGGGCCGCATCATGGACTGGTACGTGGCCAACACCGGGGTCAAGCAGTACGCGCCGGACGAAGACCCGGGCGTGCAGTCGGTGCGGCGCATCTACCACTACTACAAGACCCACGGCTACGAGACCGTGGTGATGGGCGCGAGCTTCCGCAACGTCGGCCAGATCCAGGCCCTGGCCGGCTGCGACCGCCTGACCATCAGTCCCGACCTGATGGCGGAACTCGATGGATCGGATGAGCCGCTGCCGCGCCGCATGGCCGACGATGGCACCCGCACGGAACGTCCCCCGGCCGTCGACGAGGCGCGCTTCCGCTGGGGCATGAACGAGGATGCGATGGCCAGCGACAAACTGGCCGAAGGCATCCGCAAGTTCGCGGCCGACCAGCGGCAGCTGGAAAAGCTGTTGGCCGAGCGGCTCTGACGCGCCTTGCTCCCCCTCCCGCCAGGGAGAGGGCCGGGCAAGGGGCCGGGACTCGCAGGGATCCCGGCAAGAACGCCATCCTGCTGTCGCCATTGCGGGAGCCCGCCGCGACCTGGCTCGGGTGCGGGCTTCCGATCGCCGGCCGGCGCTCGGGCACCTTAAGAAACGGCTTGGCCTTGCTTGGTCAGTCGTTCCCAGCCCCATCGCTGATGGCCGGCTGTGCAGGAACGCAAAAAAAAAGCGGCCACGAGGGCCGCTTTTTCGTTTGCCGTGACGGCATTTGTCAGAACAGGGCGCGCATCTTCTTCATCGCATTCGCCTCGACCTGACGGATGCGTTCGGCCGAAACACCGTACTCGTCGGCCAGATCCTGCAGCGTGGCCTTGTCCTCGTTGAGCCAGCGGCGCTGGATGATGTCGCGCGAGCGTTCGTCCAGCTTGGCCAGTGCGCTGGAGAGCGTCTCCAGCTGGTTGTCGGCCTGGTCGGCGTCGGACACGTTGTCGTACGGATCGGCGCCGTCGTCGACCAGGAAGGCCGCCGGTGCCGGCTTGGCATCGTCGTCCGCGTCGGCAGGCGCTTCGAAGCCGATGTCGCGGCCGGACAGGCGCGATTCCATCTCGCGCACGGTCGCCTCCGGCACGCCCAGGTCACGGGCCACGACGCGCACTTCCTCGGCGTTCATCCAGCCCAGGCGCTTCTTGCTCTTGCGCAGGTTGAAGAACAGCTTGCGCTGCGCCTTGGTGGTGGCGACCTTGACGATGCGCCAGTTGCGCAGGATGAACTCGTGCATCTCGGCGCGAATCCAGTGCACCGCGAAGCTGACAAGGCGCACGCCCTGGTCCGGGTCGAAGCGCTTGACCGCCTTCATCAGGCCGATGTTGCCTTCCTGGATCAGGTCGCCCAGCTGCAGGCCGTAGCCCGAGTAGCCACGGGCCACGTGCACCACGAAACGCAGGTGCGACATCACCAGCTTCCTGGCCGAACCCAGGTCGTCTTCTTCGTTGAAGCGGCGCGCCAGCGCCTGCTCCTCGTCATGGCTGAGCACCGGGATGCGGTGCACGGCGGAAATATAGGCGTCCAGACTGCCAACGACGCTGGGGATCGGCAGGTTGGCGGTCACCAAGGCTTGGGACATGTGGAACCTCCGGCAAGTAAATCGCAGCTTAGCACTCCGGTATTGAGAGTGCTAAAAGGCTGAAAAGTTCGCTGCGAGATTTAATGTACCGAATCGTACAGCAATGCGGGCGGCATCGCCAGCCCTCGTCGTCCGGCCATCGGGCCATTGTTCACATGGGCGATCTAACGCTTGTGAACCGGCGGCGTCGGCGTGGCGCCAGGGGTATCCGCCCGGCGGTAGGACTGTGGCGGCGCCATTCGACCGCGGGGTTCCAGGAATGTCCTCGGCGCGGAGGTCAGCCGCCGCTCCCCGGAAGACGCGTACCGCGCATACGTCTGCCGCGAGATCCGGTTGTCCGCGTACGCGTACTGGCTGAAATGCATTCGCATGTCCTGCAGGCCGTCGGGAAGCTCCGAACGGCTGAGCACGCCGTCGTGGTTGGCATCGACCTGCTCGAACGACGGAAGTTGCAGGCGAGAGCCGACCTCATCGGCTGCCGCACTGGCCACCGGCATCGCAGCGGCCGCGAAAATCACCAGGAAACCGATCGGCTTGCACATGACGTACTCCTTGTCGTGTCACTTCGATCGACACTTCCACGCCAGTCCTACAGCGTCAAGCAGCGAGCCGTGAACGCGGCGGCAGCGACCAATCGACCGGAGCCTGGCCGCGGCTTTCCAGGTAACGGTTGGCGGCCGAGAAATGGCCGTTGCCGATGAAGCCACGATGGGCCGACAGCGGCGAGGGATGCACCGAGCTCAGCACCAGGTGGCGACTCGGGTCGACCAGTCGGCCCTTGCGCTGGGCATAGGCACCCCAGAGCATGAACACCAGCCCCTCGCGTTCGCGGTCGAGCGCCGCGATGGCGGCATCGGTGAAGCCTTCCCAGCCCTTGTTCTGGTGCGCGCCGGCGCGGCCCTGCTCGACCGTCATCACGCTGTTGAGCAGCAGCACGCCCTGGTCGGCCCACGGCGTAAGGCAGCCGTGGTCGGGGCGCGGGATGCCAAGGTCGCGCGCAATCTCGGCAAAGATGTTGTTGAGCGAAGGCGGCACCGGCACGCCGGGCCGCACCGAGAAACACAATCCATGTGCCTGGCCGGGGCCGTGGTAGGGATCCTGGCCCAGGATCACCACGCGCACCTTGTCGAAGGGCGTATGCGCGAAGGCGTTGAAGATCTCCGGCCCGGGCGGATAGAGCACCTTGCCGGCTCGCTTTTCGGTGCGCAGGAAATCCGCCAGCGCGCGCATGTCCGGTCGTTCCAGGTAATCGCCCAGGCGCGCCTTCCAGGAAGGCTCCAGGCGGACGCGTTCGGCTTCTTCGGTGTCGCTCACGCGCCTTGGGTTCGCTGGCGCAGGTGCCGGGCCACCCGCAACTGGAACAACAGCTTGGTGACCAGCAGCTTTTCCTCGACCGGCTTCTCGACCAGGTCGTTGGCGCCAGCCTTGAGCAACGCGGCCTGGTTGGCCGGGTTCTCGTCGCCGGTCATGACCAGCACCGGCAGCGCGCCCTTGCCGTAGCCGAACTGGCTGCGGATGCGTTCGAGCAGGTCGCCGCCGGTGAGCTCGCCCTTCAGGCTGACGTCGGTGAGCACCACGTCGGCGCCGATCCGGCCTTGCGCGCGATCGGTCTCCAGCATGGCCAGGGCGTCCTCCACGCTGACCACGTGGCGCACGGTCAGGCCGATCTTCTCGAGCATGCGGCGGGTGGCCAGCGCCACTACGCGGCTGTCCTCCACGTACAGCACGGTGCCCTCGGCGGTCGCTTCCGGCCGCACGTAGCCGCGGATGAAATCGGCCAGAGCCTGGAAGCCCAGCGACTTGTCGAAATAATCGGTGACGTCGCCCAGCTCGCGCTTGTGCAGGCGCGCGTCGACATCGCCGGAAACCACCACGATCGGCACATAGGCCTGGGCCGATTCGCGCACGTGGCGCGCCAGTTCCAGGCCATCCATGTCGGGCAGGCGCAATGCGATGGTGATGAAGTCGAACGGGCCCCGCTCGATCAGTTCGCGCGCGTCGGCGCCGCTACCGCAATCGACCAGTTCGGCTTCCGGCAATTCGGCCTTGAGCACGCGCGTGATCAGCTGGCGCACCACCTTGGAGCCGTCCACCACCAGCACCCGCGGAGCGGTGCCGGCGCTGCGGCTGCCAACGTCTGCATTCATGCCCCACCCATCCACATCCGAACCCCGTGTACGCCCCGCGCGCACCCGGGGCTATCTTGCACCATCACGCCTCGCACGGGTTGCGAAGGCGGTCACTAAGGGAACCTAGGCGGCCTTGCGCAACTGCCGCGCGCTGACCAGCCGTGCGCCGATCCAGCCCAGCACGGCAGACGCCAGCGGTACGGCCAGCAGCAGCCACCACGGCAGCGCGCCAAGGCTGAGGCTGCCCCCGTAGGCGCGGTCCAGTTCCGCCGCCGGGCCAGCCAGCGCCAGTTCGATCGCCAGCGCCAGCAACGAGGCCAGCACGCCGCCGAACAGGCCATACCAAATACCCGCGTACAGATACGGCCGGCGCACGAAGGCGCGGCTGGCGCCCAGCAGCATCTGCACGCCGATCTCCTCGCGCCGGCCGGCGATGTCGGTGCGGACGGTGTTGCCGACCACCAGCAGCGCGGCCAGCGCGAGCAAGGCGGCCAGCACGAGCACCACGCGATGGCCGACGTCCAGCAGCGCATCGAGCCGCTGCCGCCACTGGCCGCTGTCCTGCACCAGGTCGACCGCGCGTTCACCGCGCAGCGCTTCGACCAGCGCGCCCACCGCGGCCGCGTCGAGCCCGGCCCTGGGCTGCACCACCAGCACCCACGGCAGCGGATTGGCCTCGTCGAGCGCGTGCACGGCACCGGAAAAACCCTGCAGGGTGGCCAGTTCATCCAGGCCCTGCTGCGGCGACTTGACGGTCACTGCCGTCACGTCGGCGCGGCCGCGCAGTTCGCCGGCCAGCAGATTGGCCTGCGCACCGGCCTGGTCGGTCTTCAGGAACACGCTGATCGCCGGGTTCTGGCCAAGCGCGCCGCCTATCGATTGCACGTTGGCCAGCAGCAGGTAGAACGCGAGCGGCAGCGCCAGCGCCAGGCCAAGGACGGCCACGGTCATCAGCGTGCCGAGCGGGCGGCCACCGAGCCGGCGCAGGCTCGCCGCCGCGCTCCAGCCGTGGTGCTCGCGCCAGCCGGCGAAACGGCGGGACTGGCTGCGTTCGCTGCGCGGCGCGGCCTTTTCCGTAGCGGCAGGGGCGTTCACAGCACCTCCTCGCCCGGGATGTCGGCCACCAGCCGGCCGTGGTCGAGCACCACCACGCGCTTGTGCATGCGCTTGATCAGGGGAAGGTCGTGGCTGGCGATCAGCACGGTGGTGCCGATGTCCTGGAATTCGGCGAACAGGCCCATGATCTCCACTGCCAGTTGGGGGTCGAGGTTGCCGGTCGGTTCGTCGGCGATCAGCACCGCCGGGCGCGCCACGATGGCGCGGGCGATGCCTACGCGCTGCTGTTCGCCGGTGGAAAGCGAGTCGGGCAGCTGCCGCTCGTAGGAAAGCAGGCCGACCTTTTCCAGTGCGGCGCGCACGCGGCGGGTGCGTTCGGCGGGCGCGATGCCGCCGATGAGCAGCGGCAGCTCCACGTTGGAGAACACCGTGCGGTCCATCAGCAGGCGATGGTCCTGGAACACCATGCCCAGCCGGCGCCGCAACTTCGGGATGCCACCGCGACCGACCTTGGCCAGGGCCTGGCCGTCGACCACGATCTGCCCGTGAGAGGGCCGCTCGATCAGCGCGATCAGCTTGAGCAGCGTGCTCTTGCCGGCGCCGGAATGGCCGGTGACGAAGGCCATCTCGCCGGCCGCCACCTCGAAGGACAGTTGCGAGAGCGCCTCATGGCCGCCCTCGTAGCGCTTGCTCACCTGGTCGAAGCGGATCACCGCGTGTGGTTCCTTGTCCCGCACCAGGGGCAAAGGATACGGGATGCGCGGGCCGGAAAGGCGGCCCACGAAATGCCCGGGTCCATCGTGGACGATGCCTTTGAAAGCATCGCCCACAAGGGGCCCTGCAGACCCGGCAGGTTCGGTGCGCTCAGCGCCCGGTGAATAGGCGCGTCAGGCGGCGGAAGAAGCTCGGCTTCTTGGAGGCCGCATCGCCCACGCCCGACTGCACCGTCACCTGGCGCGACGGCCGTGACGGGCCCGCGCCACGCTCGCGCGGCGGTTTGCGCTCGCCGTGCGGCGCGCGATTCTCCGCCGCAGCCTGCGGCTGGGTCGCAGCATTCTCGCCGCCCTCGCGGCGGCGGCCGCGTCCACCGCGGCGACGCCGACGCTTGCGCGCGCCCTCCCCATCCACGGCGGGCGCGACGTCCGGTGCCACCGGATCCGCTGCCACCACGCCCGGTTGCGGCTCGGTCGCGAGGGCGACCTCACCTTCGGCGCGCGGCGGACGCGGCGCGCGCGGCGGACGGCCGTCGCGCGAACCACGCTCGCCACCGCGACCACCCTGGCGCGAGCGACCGCCGGACGACTTGCGTTCATCGCCGCGCGGCTCGACCTTGTCGCCGAATTGCGCGCTGTCGGCGGCTGCTTCGGCGGCGAATTGCGGGTCGATCTCACGCGGCCTGGGCATCACCAGCATGTCCGGCTCGACCGTCGCCACCGGAATCTTCTGCCCGATGTAGGTCTCGATATCCGGCAGGCTCATCGCGTACAGGTCGCAGGCGAAGCTGACCGCGTCGCCCTCGGCACCCAGGCGCGCGGTGCGGCCGATGCGGTGCACGTAGTCCTCGGCGTCCTGGGGCAGGTCGTAGTTGAAAACGTGGCTGACCGCCGGGATGTGCAGGCCGCGCGCAGCGACGTCGGTGCACACCAGCATGTCGAGCTGGCCTTCCTGGAAGCGTTGCAGCAGTTTCTGGCGCTTGAGCTGCGGCACGTCCCCGGACAGCGCGCCGACGCGGTAGCCCTGGCGCTTGACCCGCTCGGTGATGCGTTCGGCGGCGGCCTTGGTGTTGACGAAGACGATGCTGCGGCTGGGCTTCTCGCGCTCCAGCAGGTTGAGCAGCAGCGGCATCTTCTCTTCCTTGGCCGGGAAGTAGACGACCTGGCGCACCTTGTCGGCGGTGACGTTGTCGGTCTCCACCACGAGCTTCTCCGCCTCGTGCATGTGCTCGTAGGCCAGTTCAAGCACGCGGTGGCTCAGGGTGGCCGAGTACAGGAGCACCTGGCGCTGCTCGCGCGCCGGCAGGCGGCGGAAGATGAAGCGCACGTCCTTGATGAAGCCGAGGTCGAACATGCGATCGGCCTCGTCGATCACCATCACCTCGACGCCGTTGAAGCCGAACACCTGCTGCTTGTAGTAGTCGAGCAGGCGGCCGGGCGTGGCGATGATGATGTCGCAGCCGTCCTTGAGCTGCTGGCGCTGCTTGTCGTAGTCGACGCCGCCGTAGATCAGCGCGGTCTTGAGGCCCGTGTGGCGGCCGATGCTGCGCGCGTCCTTGTCGATCTGGATCGCGAGCTCGCGGGTCGGCGCGATGATCAGCGCGCGCGGATCGGAATCCTTGCGCTCAGCCACGGCCGGACGGGTCAGCAGGCGGTTCATCAGCGCGACCAGGAAGGCGCAGGTCTTGCCGGTGCCGGTCTGGGCCTGGCCGGCGACGTCGCGGCCGGTCAGCGCGAGCGGCAGGGTCAGCGCCTGGATCGGCGTGCAGCGTGTGAAACCGGCCTCGGCGAGGCCCTGCTGCAGCAGCGGGTGAAGGTCGAAATTGGCGAAAAAGGTGTCGGTCAGTACGGTTTCGGACATGGGTCACTGAGTGGGATGCGGGCGGCGCGAGGCTCGCCCGGCTCCGCCGCCGTGCGGCGCGGAGCGGTTGAAGTTGCGGGGCGGGGCGACCTCGCGTGCATCCTGCCGGTCGCCTCTGTGGGGCCGGTGTGGGCGTGCAACGTCGCTGATCTCCGCCAGTGGAGGGCTTATGACCGACGGCTCCGCTGGCATAGGCGAACGGGCTGGCTTCACAGCCCTCTCGCCTATGACAACGGAACCCTCCGTCGCCGCCCTTGAATCGCTTGAATCGCGACCCGAGTTACGCTGGAATGGAGGCCTGCCGCAATGGCAATCCCGCAGTCTTCCCGTTGGAACCCGCGCAACATGGGCGCCCCAGTGTAGCCGATGCCGGCCGCGCGGTCCTAAAACCCCTTTTTCCACGCAACCATGGAGATCCTGGTGAGCGACCTGATTACCCACGTCAACGACGATGCCTTCCAGAAGGACGTCCTGGAATCCGACACCCCGGTGCTGCTCGACTTCTGGGCCGAATGGTGCGGTCCATGCAAGGCCATCGCGCCGATGCTGGACGAGCTGGCCAGGCAGTACGAAGGCAAGCTGCGCGTCGTCAAGCTCAACATCGACGAGAACCAGAAGACCCCCCGCACCTATGGCGTGCGCGGCATCCCGACCCTGATGGTCTTCAAGCACGGAAAGGTCGAGGCGACCCAGATCGGCGCGGTCAGCAAGGGCCAGCTGTCGCAGATGATCGACAAGGCGCTCTGATCCGCCTTTCCCGCCGCGCGCGCTTTACGGCGCCGCGCGGCGGATGCTAGATTGGCTTTCACGGCCGAAAGGGGCGGTCCGCTTCGCCCCTCCCGCGCGCTCCGCGCGACGCCCGTCCTCCCTCCTGTTTCTTCCAACGGCGCCCCCACGAGGTTTGCCCGTGTCCGATATCGAAACCCAAGACCCTTCCGACGCCAAGCGCGCCGAACCCAAGAGCGCGGACGCGCCGCGCACCCGTGCGCCGCGCAAATCCGCCGCCGAGAAGGCCGCCGCTCCGGCGTCCAGTCCGGCGCCGGCCCAGGCTGCGGCCCCTGCCTCTGCCCCTGCCCCTGCCCCTGCCTCTGCCCCTGCCCCTGCCCCCGCTCCGGCACCTTCGCCCGCTCCGGCGCCCGCACCCGCCCAGGCCAGCCTGCCGATGGACGCTGGCGACAATGCCCAGCGCCCGCCGCAGGAAGCGCGCGAAGGCGGCCAGGGTGGCAACGGCCAGGCCGGCGGCAATGGCAGCAACGAGCGCCGCAACGACCGGAACGAGCGCGACGGCCGCGGTCGCCGCCGCCGCCATGAGCGCGGCCAGCGCCCCCAGGGTGCGCAAGGTGGCGGGCAGAGCGGGGGCCAGGGCGGTGGCCAGGGCGGCAACCAGGGCCAGCCCAACCGTCACAACCCGCGCGGCCTCCCCGAGGACGACGAGAACGCCGACATCGGCAGCAACGACCGGCTGATCAACCTCACCGAGCTCAAGCGCAAGAACGCGATCCAGCTGCTGGAATTCGCCGAGTCGCTGGGCATCCAGGAAGGCGTCGCGCGCGCGCGCAAGCAGGACGTCATCTTCAACATCCTCAAGGCCCACGCCCGCTCCGGCGGCGGCATCTGGGCCGAGGGCGTGCTGGAAATCCTGCAGGACGGCTTCGGTTTCCTGCGCTCGGCCGACGAGTCCTATCTCGCCGGGCCGGACGACATCTACGTCAGTCCGAGCCAGATCCGCCGCTTCAACCTGCGCACCGGCGACTACATCACCGGGCGCGTGCGCCATCCGAAGGAAGGCGAGCGTTACTTCGCGATGCTCAAGGTCGACGACATCAACGGCGATCCGCCGGAGGCGTCGAAGAACAAGATGCTGTTCGAGAACCTGACGCCGCTGTTCCCGCGCAAGGCGTTCCACCTCGAGCGCGGCAACGGCTCCAGCGAGGACATCACCGGCCGCATCCTCGACCTGATCGCACCGATCGGCAAGGGCCAGCGCGGCCTGATCGTCTCCCAGCCGAAGTCGGGCAAGACGATGATGCTGCAGAACATCGCCCAGGCGATCCAGTACAACCACCCCGAATCGCACCTGATCATCCTGCTGGTCGACGAGCGCCCGGAGGAAGTGACCGAGATCGCCCGCACCGTCCGCGCCGAAGTGATCAGCTCGACCTTCGACGAGCCGGCCGCGCGCCACGTGCAGGTCGCCGAGATGGTGATCGAGCGCGCCAAGCGCCTGGTCGAGCACAAGAAGGACGTGATCATCCTGCTCGACTCGATCACCCGCCTGGCCCGCGCCTACAACACCGTGGTGCCGAGCTCCGGCAAGGTGCTCACCGGCGGTGTCGACGCCAACGCGCTGCAGCGCCCGAAGCGCTTCTTCGGCGCCGCGCGCAACGTCGAGGAAGGCGGCTCGCTGACCATCATCGCGACCGCGCTGATCGATACCGGCTCGAAGATGGACGAGGTGATCTACGAGGAGTTCAAGGGCACCGGCAACATGGAAGTGCACCTGTCCCGCCGCATCTCCGAGAAGCGCGTGTATCCGGCCATCGACATCAACCGCTCCGGCACCCGCCGCGAGGACCTGCTGATCGACCCGGACCTGCTCGCCAAGATCTGGATCCTGCGCAAGCTCCTGCATCCGATGGACGAGCTCGCGGCGATGGAGTTCATGCTCGACAAGATGAAGAACACCAAGACCAACGACGAGTTCTTCAATTCGATGAAGCGCTGAGAAAGCGCGTCATCCCAAAGGCCGGCCTCAGGGCCGGCTTTTTTTTGCAGGCGTGCGCGAACCATTGCCCGGGTACGACCGCTGCGACGATTTCGCCACGGCCCATTCCCGTGCGGCGAGGCGCGGGTTCTCCATGCAGAATCGAGCGGACGCTACCTTTCACGGCGGTTATCCAGACCTGGGCGTACACTATTTCGACGTCCACCCCTTTTGGGGGCCGGGCGCAAACCCCATAGTGGCCGCTCCTCCCCGCAAGGCATCGCCCGTGTCCATCCCCAGTGCCGTAAAGAGCACCCCGATCGAAAGCCGCCAGCAGCTGGCGGACTACCTCGCCGCTGGCGAGAAGCCCCGCGAGGACTGGCGGATCGGCACCGAGCACGAGAAGTTCGGCTTCCGCACGGACGACTTGATGCCGCCGACCTTCGAGGGCGAACGCGGCATCCGCGCGTTGCTGGAGGGACTGGCCTCGCGCTACGGCTGGGACATCGCCCGTGAGGGCGAAACGCCGGTGGCCCTCACGCGGGGCAAGGCCAACATCACGCTGGAACCGGCCGGGCAGTTGGAGCTTTCCGGCGCTCCGGTGGAGAACATCCACCAGACCTGTTGCGAGGTGAACGCGCACCTGGAGGAAGTCCGCTCGGTCGCTGACGGGCTGGGCCTGGGCTTCCTCGGGATGGGCTTCCAGCCCAAGTGGCGCCGCGACCAGATGCCCTGGATGCCCAAGGGTCGCTACAAGATCATGCGCGAGTACATGCCCAAGGTCGGCAGCCTCGGTCTGGACATGATGACGCGCACCTGCACGGTGCAGGTCAACCTGGATTTTTCCAGCGAAGCGGACATGGTCAAGAAGTTCCGCGCGAGCCTGGCGTTGCAGCCGATCGCCACCGCGCTGTTCGCCGATTCGCCGTTCACCGAGGGCAAGCCCAACGGCTTCCTCTCCTACCGCTCGCAGGTGTGGACCGACACCGATCCGAACCGCACCGGCATGCTCGACTTCGTGTTCGAGGACGGCTTCGGCTACGAGCGCTACGTCGACTACATCCTCGGCGTGCCGATGTACTTCAGCTATCAGGACGGGCGCTACATCGACCTGGCCGGACAGGACTTCCGCCGCTTTCTCGATGGTCGCCTGGACGCGGTTCCGGGCACGCGCGCGACGATGAAGGATTGGGCCGACCACCTCACTACCGCCTTCCCCGAAGTGCGCCTGAAGCAGTACCTGGAAATGCGCGGTGCCGACGGTGGTCCATGGAACCGCCTGTGCGCGCTGCCCGCGCTATGGGTTGGCCTGCTCTACGACGACGAGGCGCTGGACGCGGCCTGGGAGCTGGTGAAGGACTTCACCATGGAAGAACGCCACGCCCTGCGCGACGGCGTGCCGAGGCAGGCACTGAAGCTGCCGTTCCGCGGCGGCAGCGTGCGGGACCTCGCCGCCGAAACGCTGAAGATCGCCACGCACGGGCTCAAGCGCCGCGCGCGGAAGAACCGCAACGGCGCCGACGAGAGCATCTTCCTCGAACCGATGATCGAGATCGTCGAGGCGAACCAGACGCCGGCCGAGCGAAAGCTCGAGCTGTTCCACGGACCGTGGGGCGGCAGCGTGGACCCGGTGTTCCGCGAGTTCGCTTACTGAGACGAGCTCAACTCCCTCTCTCCGGTAGGAACAGGGAGCCGGAAACGGAAGGGCCGGCTTGCGCCGGCCCTTTTTCTTACTTCTCGTTGCCCTCGGGCGCATCCTTCAACCCGCGGTCGATCAGCATCGGTTCCACGCTGGGCTCCTTGCCGCGCCATGCCTTGTACATCTGGGCGAGGTCTTCGGTGTTGCCGCGCGAGAGCACCATCTTGCGGAAGCGATCGCCGTTGGCGCGGGTCATGCCGCCGTTTTCCTTGAACCACTCGAAGCCGTCGTCGGCGAGCATCTGCGTCCACAGGTAAGCGTAGTAACCGGCGGCGTAGCCATTGCCCCAGATGTGCTGGAAGTAGCTGGAGCGGTAGCGCGGCGGCACGTAGGACAGGTTGATCTTGTCCTTGGTCAGCACGTCCATCTCGAACTTGTCGGCGTCCTTCTTCGGTGCATCGGCCGGCAGGGTGTGCCAGCCCATGTCCAGCAACGCCGCGGCGACCAGCTCGGTCATGTCATAGCCGCTGTTGAAGTGGCGCGCCTGCTTGATCTTGTCGACCAGGGCCTGCGGCATCGGCTCGTGGGTCTTGTAGTTGATCGCGTAGTGCGCGAACACCTTCGGGTTGGTCGCCCAGTGCTCGTTGAACTGCGAGGGGAACTCGACGAAGTCGCGCGCGGTGTTGGCGCCGGACAGCGACGGGTACTTGGTATCGGCGAACATGCCGTGCAGCGCGTGGCCGAACTCGTGGAACATGGTGATCACGTCGTCGAACGACAGCAACGCGGGCTGCCCCGGCGCCGGCTTGGTGAAGTTGGCGACGTTGTAGACCACCGGCTTGGTGCCCAGCAGCGTCGACTGCTCGACCAGGTTGCTCATCCAGGCGCCGCCGCCCTTGTTGTCGCGCTTGAAGTAGTCGCAATAGAACAGCGCCATCGAGGTGCCGTCCTTGTCGAACACCTCGAACACGCGCACGTCTGGCTGCCACACCGGGATGTCGTGGCGCTCCTTGAAGGTCAGGCCGTAGAGCTGGTTGGCGGCGTAGAACACGCCGTTCTGCAGCACGTTGTCCAATTCGAAGTACGGCTTGATCTGGTTCTCGTCCAGGTCGTACTTGGCCTTGCGCACCTGCTCGGCGTAGTGCTGCCAGTCCCACGCGGCGAGCTTGAAGCCGCCGTGCTGCTGGTCGATCACCTGCTGGATGTCGGCCGCTTCCTTGCCGGCGCGGGCGGTGGCCGCCGGCACCAGGTTCTGCATGAAGTCGATGGCGCGCTCGGGCGTCTTGGCCATCTGGTCTTCGAGCTTCCACGCGGCAAAGGTAGGATAGCCCAGCAGCTTGGCCTGCTCGGCGCGGATCTGCGCGATACGCTCGATGGTGGCGCGGGTGTCGTTGTCGCCGCCGTGCTCGGCACGGTCCCACGAGGCCTTGAACAGCGCTTCGCGGGTGGCGCGGTCGTCCAGGTCCTTCAGCGCCGGCTGTTGGGTGGTGTTCTGCAACGACAGCGTCCACTTGCCGTCCAGCTTGCGGTCCTTGGCCGCCTGCGCGGCGGCGGCGAGGTCGCCCTCGGACAGGCCCTTCAGCTTGGCGGCGTCATCGACGGTGAGCGCGCCGGCCTTGGTGGCGGCCAGCAACTTGTTGGTGAACTGCGTGCTGAGGGTGGACTCTTCCTTGTTGAGCTCCTTCAGCCTGGCCTTGTCATCGGCCGAGAGTTTGGCGCCGTTGTGCACGAAGTCCTTGTAGGTGACCTCGACCAGGCGCAGCGACTCCGGATCCAGCTTCAGTGTGTCGCGCTGGTTGTAGATCGTCTCCACGCGCTGGAACAGCTTGTCGTTGAGGTAGATCGCGTCGCGGTGCGCGGCGAGCTTGGGGGCCTCCGTTTCCTGCACCTTCTGCAACGCGTCGGAGGTATTGGCGCCGGTGACCGTGTCGAAGGCCAGCATCGCGCGGTCGAGCAGCGCGCCGGACTTCTCCATCGCGACGAACGTGTTGTCGAAGGTCGCCGGCTCGGGGTTGTTGGCGATCTTCTCGATCTCGGCCAGGTGCTGGCGCATGCCCTCTTCGATCGCAGGCTGATAGTCACCCTCGTGGATCTTGTCGAACGGCGGCGCCTGGAACGGCAGCGTGCTGGCGGCGAAGAACGGATTGGCCTGCGCCGTGCTCGCGCTGGCCGCCGGCGCGCTCGCGGTGGGCGCGGGCGTGGACGGGTTGTCGTTGGACGATTGCGAGCAGGCGGCCATGGCGATCGAGGTAGCGATCACGAGCAGGCGAAGACGAGGCATCGGTATTCCCCAGGGGTGGTGTCCGCGACGCGGAACGGGCGGGTCAAGCGTTCGACTCTAACCACACTGGGGCACGACTTCCAAGGGCCGGAAGTGCCTCGGGCCTCGCCTGCGGCCTCAGGCGGCGCGCATGTCGCGCAGCTGCCAGCTCGAACCGATCAGCCAGCCGAGCCGCGCGCGCACCACGCGCATCGGCAGGTCGGTGACCAGATCGATGTCCACATGCAGGTCGGCGACCTTGGCGCTGGCGGTGGCCTGCGGATCGGTCGCGGCCAGGCTCGTGTCGACCTCGTCCGGATCCGGCTGCGTGGCGCGCCAGCGCTCGAACAGCCCGGCGCCGCGCAGCGATTCCTGCAATGCGGCGGCAAGGTCGTCCGGACTGGAGCCCTGCCACGACAGCGCCGGATCGGCGCCGCGCGCGCGGCGGATGTCGTCGACGGAGAGATAGAAGTGATTGCGGTTGCTCATGCGCGCTCCTGCGTGTGGGCTGGGATGAATCGAAGCATGCGGGGCGTGAAGCGGTTGCCACGCGAAACGGCACCCTTGGTCGGAGCGAACCCGTGCACGACCGCCGTGCGGACAGCCGGACAGGCGGTCGCGCACAGGTGCGCTCTTACACGAATGCTGGCTAATCCATGGCGCGCGGGTCGAGCAACGGCGCCAGGTCCAGCCGTTCGGCGGCCTGGACCGGATCGAGGCCATGCGGCAGCACGCCCAGGCAGGGCGCGGGCAACATCTCGCGCAGGGTTTCCAGGTTGTCCGCCACCGCCGCCATCGCCGGATCGATGCAGTTGCCGATCCAGCCGGCCAGGCGGCAGCCATCGGCCTGGATCGCCCGTGCGCTCAGCAACGCGTGGTTGAGACAGCCCAGCCGCAACCCGACCACCAGCACTACCGGGAGGTCCCAGTCCCGCGGGATCGCGGAGGCAAGCAGGCCGGGGGCGAGCGGCACCATCCAGCCGCCCACGCCCTCGACCACCACCGCTTCGTGCGTGGCGCGCAGCCGGTCGAACGCGGCGCGCAGCGGCGCCATAGCCACCGTCACTTGTTCGAGCCGCGCGGCCAGGTGCGGCGAAAGCGGTTCGCGCAGCGCGATCGGATTGATCGATTCATAGGCGAGCGGCTCGCTGCCGGCCGCCTGCAGCACCAGCGCATCCTCGTTGCGTCGCCCATCCAGCGTCTCCAGGCATCCGCTGGCGACCGGTTTCATGCCGCACGTGGCGAGCCTGCGCGCGCGCAACGCATGGATCAGCGTAGCGGCGGCGTGGGTCTTGCCGATGCCGGTGTCGGTGCCGGCGACGAACAGCGCGAGGCCCCCCTTCGGTTCGTTCTGCATTACAGTCCCTGATTGAGCCGTGCGAACCGGGCATGTTCCCCGCCGTGCCGGGCGCGGGCAAGCGCCTGGCGTCTAGGGGGAGCCCATGGCGACGACGGAAGCGCGTGGTGAGCGGTCCGATCAGGAACATCAACGCGTACACCACTCGCCGCCGATCGCCCGCAGGGTGAGCGTGAAGGCGAACGCGCCATCCACACCTCGAATGCCCTCGCGCTGCCCGATCGGGCTCTTCGAGGGTCTCCTCACCTGGGTGTCGGCGCATAATACGGGCTTTGCCGCCGGGTACGCGCCGATGTTCCACCTCGCCGAAACCACCTACGCCAGCAAGCGCGAACACTACGCGGACCTCGCCAGCCAGGCGCGCGGCCTGCTCGCCGACGAGCGCGACCTGATCGCCAACGCGGCCAACTTCAGCGCGCTGGTGTTCAACAGCCTGCCCGATCTCAACTGGGCCGGTTTCTACCTGTTCGACGGTACCGAGCTGGTGGTCGGCCCGTTCCAGGGCAAGCCCGCCTGCGTGCGCATCGCGCTGGGTCGCGGCGTCTGTGGCGCCGCCGCGCGCACGCGCCAGATCCAGCTCGTGCACGACGTCAACGCGTTCGAGGGGCACATCGCCTGCGACGCGGCCTCGCAGTCGGAGATCGTGGTGCCGCTGGTCAAGCCCGATGGCTCGCTGCTGGGCGTGTGGGACGTGGACAGTCCGCACGTGGGCCGTTTCGATGAAGACGATCGCGAAGGCATGGCGGCGCTGTGCGAGGTGTTCATGGCGTCGCTGGGTCGCTGAGCGCTCTGCGGGAGGACGCTTGTCCTCAGGACTAGCCGCGCGGCGTGCGCAGCAGCGCCAGCACCGCCTCGCGCGCCGGCTCCACACCGGTGCCGTCGGCGGAGGAAAACACCTGCGCGCTGGCCTGTACCCCATCGGCGAATCCCTTGCGCACCGCCGCCAGCGACTGCATCGCCTGGTTGCGCGAGAGCTTGTCCGCCTTGGTCAGCAGCAGGTGGCAGGGCAGGTTCGTCTCGAAGCAGAAGTCGAGCATCATCCGGTCGAATTCCTTCAGCGGATGGCGGATGTCGGCGATCAGCACGACGCCGCGAAGGCTGCGCCGGCGATGCAGGTAGGCGTCGATCTCCAGCTTCCAGTGCTCGCGCAGTTCCTCCGGCACCTTGGCGTAGCCGTAGCCGGGGAGGTCGATCAGGCGCGCCTCCAGCGGCGCCTCGCCCTCGCCCTGCGCGAGCGGCGGCAGCGAGAAGGCGACCATCTGCTGCGTGCGCCCGGGCGTCTTGGAGGTGCGCGCCAGCCCCTTGTGCCCGGTCAGCGCATTGAGTGCGCTGGACTTGCCGGCGTTGGAACGCCCGGCGAACGCCACTTCGGCGCCTTGGTCGGCGGGCAACTGGCTGATGCGGTGGGCGGCCAGCACGAACTGCGCGCCGTTGAGCGGATTGGGCATGGGAACGGTTTGACCCGGATGCTGTGGGGCGGGGATAATTCGGCGGTTTCTGCCTGCCGCAAGCCATGTTGGCAGCGGTCCGCGGCGGATCAAGCCGTCTTTCGGGAGACAAGTGTATGAGTTTTCGGTCCGCCGGTTTCCGGCCCACTGCCCTCGGCGGCATGATCGCCCTGGTGTTCGCGCTGTCCGCCAGCGCGGTCGTCGCGCAGGACGCCAAGCCCGCGACTAGCGCGCCGGCCGCCACCAGCACCGCGCCGTCGCCGACGGCCAACGGTCAGCAGGCCGCCGCCACGCCGACCGCCGCCGCTTCCGCCGCGCAGACGGCCGCGCCGGCCGAAGTCGCCGCCGTGGCCAAGCCCGGTGACGCGACCGCCGGCCAAGGCAAGGCCGCCGCCTGCGGCGCCTGCCACGGCATGGATGGCAACTCCAGCGACGCGCAGTACCCGAAGCTGGCCGGCCAGCATGAGGCGTACATCGTCCGCCAGCTGACCCACTTCAAGGCGGGCCAGCGCCAGAACCCGATCATGATGGGCATGGCCGCGCCGCTGTCCGAGCAGGACATGCATGACCTGGGCGCCTATTTCTCGACCAAGCAGTCGCTGCCTGGCGTGGCCGATGCCGCGCTGGTCCAGCAGGGCGAAACACTGTTCCGCCAGGGTGACCTCGAACGCGGCATCCCCGCCTGCATGGCCTGCCACAGCATCGATGGCCGCGGCAACCCCGGTGCGGCCTATCCGCAGCTGACCAGCCAGCACGCGCAGTACATCGAGAAGACCCTCAAGTCCTGGCGCGACGGCACCACCTGGGGCGACGATGCGCAGGCCAAGATCATGCCGGCGATCGCCAAGAAGCTCGACGACAAGGACATCGCGGCGTTGTCCAGCTATGTCGAAGGCCTGCACGTGAACGACGCGGCGGGCCCGAACAAGCCGGCCACGCCCTGATCGAACCACACGCCGGCCCCATGCCGGCGTGTCCGTTTCCAGCCCTTGGGATGCCCACGCGCATCCCCCGCCCCAAGCCCCGAGGTTTCCATGCTCAAGCGCCTGCCGATCCTGTGTGCCGCCCTGCTCGCCCTCGCCGCGTGCAGCCATGACAGCGATACCGGCAACGCGCCCGCGACACCGAGCCCAAGCACCACCGCGGCGACTGCCCCGGCCGCCAACACCGCGCCGGCCGCGAGCGGCACGAGCGCCACCCCGGGCTCCGCCGCCAGCGCACCGGCCAGCGCGGCCACTACCGCCACGACCCCGGCCAGCGCGCCGACTGCGCCGCCGGCCGAGCCGTTCGTCGACGACGGCAAGTGGGTCGAGGGCAAGAACTATTTCCGCATCGAGCCGGCCCAGTCCAAGGCCACCTCCACCGACAAGATCGAGGTGACCGAGGTGTTCTCCTACGGCTGCCCGGCCTGCAACCAGTTCCATCCGGTGGTCGGCCAGCTCGCCGCGAGCCTGCCGTCCAACGCCGTGATGGCCTACCTGCCGGCCTCGTTCATCCCGCAGGAGAACTGGCCGATGCTGCAGCGCGCCTACTTCACCGCCAAGGCGCTGGGCGTGGCCGAGAAGTGCAACGACGCGATGTACGACGCGGTGTGGAAGAGCGGCGAGCTGTCCGCCATGAACCAGGCGGGCAACGGCCTCAAGCCGCATGATGCGCTGCCGACCATCGCCGACGCCGCCAAGGTCTATGCCAAGTGCGGCGCCGATCCGAAGGAATTCGTCGCGGTCGCCAACTCCTTCAGCATCAACACGCAGATGAAGCGCGCCGACGACCTGATCAAGGCCTACGGCGTCACCGGCACGCCGACCGTGATCGTCAACGGCAAGTACCGCTTCGACGTGAGCGAAGCCGGCGGCTACCCGCAGACCATCGAGCTGGCCAAATGGCTGGTGGCGAAGGAAGCGGCCGGGAAATAAACGGCCCTGCCCGCCACATCCGTGCGGGTCGCTCTCGAAGCACTGTCGCGCGAGCACCTGGGTGAGCTTGCGCAAGGCCGCATCCCGGCCGGGCTGGCCGCACGCGCCCTGGCCGGCGCCTTGCCACCGGCCAGGGTCGCGTCCCGGGCGCTGGCTCGCTGGGACGCCGGCCACGCGCAGCCGTGGTGCGAGGTCTTCGCCGTCGCGAGGGCGTCGGACGGCACCATCGTGGGCGGCTGCGGTTTCAAGGGCGACCCGGTGGACGGTCGCGCCGGCATCTTCTACGGCGTAGCGCCCGCGCAGCGCGGCCAGGGGATCGCCACGGCTGCCGTCAGGCAGTTGGTGGCGCGCGCTTTCGCCCAGGGCGCGCAGGGCGCCCTGGCGGAAATCCAGCCGGGGAACATTGCGTCCGAACGCACGGTCCAGGCTTGCGGATTCGTGCGCCTTGGCGAGCACGTCGCCGAGGATGGCGAAGTGGTGGTTCAATGGTTGGCTCGCGAAACACATCCGCTCTTCATGCATCCGGTTCCAGGGAGTACTCCATGATCAAGCACCTCGCCCGCCTGCGCTTGCTGACCCTGCTCGGCGGCCTGCTGTTGGCCACCGCCTGCAGTGCCTCGCCGGAAACCCCGGCGCCGTTCACCGAGGGCGAGCAGTACGTGACGCTGCCGGGGCCGCACCAGCGGCTGAGTCCCGAGGGCAAGGTCGAAGTGGTCGAGGTGTTCTCCTACGGCTGCGTCCATTGCGCGCACTTCGCGCCGACCGCCGAGGAACTGCGCAAGTCGCTGCCCAAGGGCGTGGTGTTCAAGCTGCTGCCGGCGCCGTTCAACGATGCCTGGATGCCCTATGCCCGTGCTTACTACGCGGCCAGGCAACTGGGCGTGGTCGATCGCACCCACCTGGCCCTGTTCAAGGCCAAGTTCGAGGATCACTACCCGATCGGCACCCTGGACGAGCTGGCCGATTTCTACGCGCGCCAGGGCGTGGACCGCGCGAAGTTCCTGCGGATCGCCAACTCCGACGCGGCGACGGCGCAGATGAAGAAGGACTTCGACCTGCTGCAGAAGTGGCAGATCGACGGCACCCCGACCATCGTGGTGGACGGCAAGTACCGTAGCGCGCAGGTGAAGACGCTGGACGAACTGGTCAAGCTCACCCGCTGGCTGGTCGACCGCGAGCTGGCCGGCAAGTAACGCGGCGCGCTTCGCGTTCACGCACGGCAGGCGATCCTCGTCGCGACCGCTCGCCCCGTCCCGACTGCCTATCGCCCTCAATGACCAGCGCCGCAAAAGCTTCCCCTGACAAGGCTCCCGCCGAGCGCCGCCTGCGGCTGCTCAGCTGCAACATCCTGGCCGGCGCCAGCGTGCAGCGTTATCACGAATACGTGACCCGCAGCATCAACGCGGTGTTGCCCGGCCGCAGCAAGCTGGACAACCTCGACCGATTGGCCGAGGTACTGCCGCAATTCGACGTGATCGGCCTACAGGAGGCCGATGCCGGCAGCCTGCGCTCGGGCTTTCTCAACCAGACCCGCTACCTGGCCGAGGCCTCGGGCCTGCCGTTCTGGAGCCACCAGCCGAACCGGCCGATGGCGCGGCTGGCGCATTCGGCCAATGGCCTGATCAGCCGGATGGAGCCGCACAGCGTCTACGACTACCCGCTGCCCAGCCGCATTCCCGGGCGCGGCGCCTTGCTGGTGCGCTACGGCGACGAGGCGCAGGCGCTGACCGTGATGATCGCCCACCTCTCGCTATCGGCGCAGGCGCGCGCGCGCCAGCTCGCCTTCATCGCCGAGGTGCTGCACGGCTATCCCAACGTGGTGCTGATGGGCGATCTCAACACCGAGGCGCATAGCGCCGAGATGCGCCACCTGTTCGCGCGCTGCAGCCTGCAGCCGCCGGAGCAACCGACGCCCACCTTCCCGAGCTGGAAGCCGCGGCGGGCGCTGGATCACATCCTGCTCTCCGAGTCGCTCACCCTGGAACGCGTGTGGGCGCTGCCCCAGGCGTTCTCCGATCACCTGCCGCTGGCGGCGGAAATCCGCCTGCCCGCCCCACTGGCGCCACGCGCCCAACGGTTGCGCCGATGACCCGCACGCTGCGCCTAGTCGTGCCCTGGTTCACCCTCGCGCTGGTGGCGCTCGCCGCCTCGGCATTGCGCTACGGCGTGATCGAGCCGCCCGCGGTGGCCAACCTCTGCACCGCCGGCGGTGGTCCGGGCTGGTGCGCCTGGCGGGAGTGGGCCGTGCTCGGCTTCCTGGGCTACGCCTACGGCTATGCGGCGCTCACCGCCGCCTTCATCGCGCTGTTCTGGCGCCACCCGCTCGCCGCGTGGCTGGCGGCTGCGCTGGGCGTGGCCGCGCTGGTCCTGTATTGCTTCGAGGCTGGCGCGTTCGCGCTGCTGGTCGGGGCGCTACGGCTGCTGCGGGTGCAGGCGGATGCGCTGCCCCCACGCAGCCAGTACCGGGATGGCGAGCGCAAGGTTCAGCCCCAGCCATAGCCAGGCCGTGAGGTTCAGTCCTACCTCTTGCACCACCACCAGCGTCCCGAGCGCCGGCAGCAGCCCGGCCAGCAGGCGGTGCTCCAGCGGCGGGCGCGCCGGCTGCGGATCGAGCCAGGCAACGAGCGCGTAGCCCACGCAGGGCAGCGCGAACAGGCCGAGCGGGAAGTCGCGGTAGCGGCCGTCGAACACCAGCAGCAGGTCGTACCAGGCCAGGGCGAACAGCCAGCCCAGCGATAGCCACGCCGGTGGTGCCGAGCCTGGCCCCCGGCCGCTCAGAGGACGCGCCAGCCCACGCGCGAGCCAGAGCGTCGTCGCCAGTGCCGCCACGCAGGCGGCGACGGATACGCCCGATTCGAGCAGGTCGCGGCAGGCGTAGACCATCTGCCGACCCTGCCACGCCAGCGCGGCGCCACT
The DNA here is from genome assembly GCF_021117405.1 of Frateuria edaphi. Lineage (NCBI taxonomy): Bacteria > Pseudomonadati > Pseudomonadota > Gammaproteobacteria > Lysobacterales > Rhodanobacteraceae > Frateuria > Frateuria edaphi. The sequence continues at coordinate 132,596 of NZ_CP088251.1, read as the reverse complement.
GGCGAAACCGGCCAGCACCAGGCCGCCGGCACCGCGCCACGAGCGCATCCCGCCGGCCAAGCCGAACAGCAGCGCCCCGAGCGCCCCGGCGATCCAGCCCCACCACCAGCGCGGCTCCTCCACCACCGGCCCGGTCATCGCGAACTTCGGCCGTGCATCCACGTCGAAGATGCCCCAGTAGCCGCCGACGGTGCCTTCCTGCACGCGCTTCCACGGCTGGTCGAACGCCTCGATCACGTTGTAGGGCATGTGCACCTTCGCCGCGTAGCCGAGGAACTCGCGCAGGTAGCGCGCCTCGTTGACCAGCGTGGCGCGGGCCGCGCGGCGCGGGCGACCCGCGCTGGGCCAGCCGGTCTCGCCGATCATCACCCGTTTGCCGGGAAACGCGCGCTGCATCTGCGCGTAGACCTGCGCCACGTGGCGCACGGCATGCTCGGGCGGCACCGGCTCGTCTTCCCAGTACGGCAGGATATGGATGGTCAGGTAGTCGACCGCCTCGGCCATCCGCGGGTAGCGCAACCAGAACTCCCACACGTCGGCATAGGTCACCGGCACCGACGCCGGGACCGCGGCGCGCACCTGTCGCACGTAGCCGGCCAGTGTTTCCGGCGCGAGCTCGCCGCGCAGCAGCACTTCGTTGCCGACGATGACCCCGCGCAGCACATCGGCATTGGCGTTGGCCGTGGCGATGCCCTTGGCGATTTCCTGCGCGTTGGCGGTCGGGTCGCGGCCCAGCCAGATGCCCATCAGCACCTGCATGCCGTAGCGCCGGGCAATCGACGGCACCGCCGCCAGGCCTTGGCCCTGCGAGTAGGTACGCACGCAGTCGAAGCGTTGCGACAGCGCGCGCAGGTCGGCGTCGATGCGCTCGGGGGTGATGAAGGTGGCCGGGTCGTAGGGTGTCTCGCCCGGCCGGCGATACGGCGCATACGACACGCAGGCGATGCGCGAGGACGGCGCATCCGGCAGCGCCACCGGGCGCCCCATCCACCACCAGCCGATCACGCCGGCCAGGGCCGCCAGCGCGAGCGCGACCCACACGGGCCAGTGCGGGCGGGAGCGGGACGCAGAAGCTACGGCCATGGGTGTGCGCGGTCCAACCAAAACGACGAGCTTACTGGCAGGAGCCCTGCAGGGCACGGGCGATGCCATTAACGCTGCGCTTACCGGCCCTTACTACACTTGTGACGATGATCCCGAACGCCTCCCTGGCCGCGCGCGCGCGGCGCCCCTTGTCGTACCTCCTGTTCGCCCTGACCGCCTGGTGTCTCCTCGCGGCGACGGCGCATGCCACGCCCTCGCTGGCCGAGCAGCGCATCGCCTTCCGGCAGGCCTGGGCCGTGGCGCAACAGGGTGGCGATGGCTGGCGCAGCTGGGCCAAGGGACTGACCGATTACCCGCTTTACCCCTATCTGGAGGAAGCGGCGCTGGAACATGATGTGGACACGCTCGACCGTGCCACCGTCGCCGGCTTCCTCGATCGCTACCCCGACCTGCTGCCGGCCGCCGACCTGCGCCGCGCGTGGCTGCGCAGCCAGGCGCGCGCGCAGCACTGGGATGATTTCCTGGCGCTGTACCAGCCCGGCCTCGGCGACACGCTGACCTGCGATGCGCTGCAGGCAAAGCTGGCGCTGGGCGGCACGCTGGACTTCGAACGCGACCTCGCCGCGCTGTGGAGCAAGCCCAGCCTGCCCAACGCCTGCGACCCGGTGCTAGACGCCGCGCACGATGGCGGCCTGCTCACCGACGCACGCCTGTGGACGCGCCTCGACCGCGCGCTCGACGCCGGCCAGGGCGGTACCGTCGCCGCGCTGGCGGCCTGGCTGTCGGGCGACGAAGGAAAGGCCGCCGCGCGCCTGGCCCAGGCGCTGCGCGACCCCGCCGCCGCCGTCGCCGATGCGCTGAACTGGCCCGACACGCCGCGCCACCGCCAGGCTGCCGCGCTGGCGCTGAAGCGTCTGGCCCGCCGCGACACCGACGCCGCCGATGCCGGCTGGCAGCGCCTCGCGCCGCGCTTCAGCTTCACCCCCACCCAGCGCGGTGGCGTGCTCTACGCGCTGGCGCTGTTCCACGCCACCGACTTCGACGAGCACGCGCTGGTCCGCCTGGCCAGCCTTCCCGCCGACGTCCAGACCGACACCAGCCGCGAATGGCGCGCTCGCGTGGCGCTGGCGCGGCAGGACTGGCCCGCCGTGCTGGCCGCCATCGACGCGATGCCCGCTGGCCAGCAGGACGAGGACGAGTGGCGCTATTTCCGGGCCCGCGCGCTGGCGGCGAGCGGCCAGGCCGACCAGGCCAACGCGCTTTACGCAAAGCTGGCGCAGGAGCCGACGTACTACGGCTTTCTCGCCGCCGACCGCGTGCAGGACGACTACGCGATCTGCCCGCTCGATCCGCCCGACGACGGGCAGCGCGAGCAGGCCCTGCTGGCCAGGCCCGGCCTGCAACGGGCCTTCGAACTGTTCGCCGTGGACCTGCCGCAGCTGGCGCGGCGCGAGTGGTCGCGCGCGCTCGCCGACGCCGATGCCACCACGCTGCGGGTCGCCGCGCGGCTGGCTTACGAACGCGGCTGGTATGACCGCGCCGTGTTCACCTATTCCAGCGGCGACGCCCTGCGTTACTACGACCAACGCTTCCCGCTGGCCAGCCAGGACGGCGTGGTGCCACAAGCGCAGCAGGCCGGCATCGACCCGTCGTGGGCCTACGCGATCGCCCGCGCCGAAAGTGCCTGGATGAGCGACGCGCACTCGGGCGCCGACGCGCGCGGCCTGATGCAGCTCGTGCCGGCCACCGCGGCGCAGGTCGCCAGGAAGAACGGGCTGGCCTGGGGCGGCGGCGAGTCGCTGTACGACCCGGCCGTCAACATCATGCTCGGCACACGTTACCTGGCGCAGATGGCCGCGCGTTTCAACGGCGCGCCGTGGCTGGCCAGCGCCGCCTACAACGCCGGTCCCAACAAGGTCGACCAGTGGCTGGGCGAACGCGGCAGCTTGCCGCCGGACCTGTTCGTGGCGACCATTCCCTACCATGAGACCCGCGACTACGTGGCCCGCGTGATGGCCTTTGCCGTGATCTACGACTGGCGCCTGTCCGGTAAGGCCCTGCCGCTGGCCTCGCGGATGCCGGCGATCGGCCAGCCGTACAACCTTCCAGACGTCCATGCGCCGCGCAAGGATGTGATCTGCCCCGCAATGGCATCGGCCGCCCCGGATGCTGCCACCGGCGCGACGCACTGACATGCGCCGCTACCTGGTCGGCGGTGCGGTGCGCGACCGGCTGCTGGGTCGCCCGGTCGTCGACCACGACCACGTGGTCGTGGGCGCCACCCCCGACGACATGCTGGCCCGGGGCTTCAGGCCGGTAGGCAAGGATTTCCCGGTCTTCCTGCACCCGGACACGGGCGAGGAGTACGCGCTGGCGCGCACCGAGCGCAAGACCGGACGCGGCTACCACGGCTTCGCCTTCCACGCCGATCCGGGCGTGACACTGGAAGAGGACCTGGCCCGGCGCGACCTCACCATCAACGCCATCGCGCAGGACGAGGACGGCAAGCTGGTCGATCCCTTCCACGGCCAGCGCGACATCGGGCAGCGCGTGCTGCGGCACGTCTCGCCGGCGTTCGTGGAGGATCCGGTGCGCCTGCTGCGCGTGGCGCGTTTCGCCGCGCGCTTCGCGCCGCTGGGGTTCCACGTGGCCGGGGAGACCATGGCGCTGATGCGCGCAATGGTCGCCGACGGCGAGGTCGACCATCTGGTGCCCGAGCGCGTGTGGGCCGAAACCCGTCGCGCGCTTGCCGAAGCGCAACCGTCGGCATTCGTGCGCGTGCTCCGCGAAGCGGGCGCGCTGGCGGTGCTGTTTCCGGAAGTCGATGCGCTCTATGGCGTGCCGCAACGGGCCGAATACCATCCGGAGGTCGATACCGGCGCGCACCTCGAACTGGTGCTGGACATGGCCGCGCGCCTGGCGCCCGGTGACGACCTGGTCGGTTTCTGCGCGTTGTGCCACGACCTGGGCAAGGCATGCACGCCGGCGGACGTCCTGCCCGGCCACATCGGCCATGAACACGCCGGCGTGGCGCCGCTGCGCGCGCTGGCCGCGCGACTGAAGGTGCCTGCAGAGCATGCCGCGCTGGCCGAACTGGTCTGCCGCGAACACCTCAACGCGCATCGCGCGCTGGAGTTGAAACCGGCCACCGTGCTGCGGCTGCTGACCAGGCTCGACGCCCTGCGCCGACCGCAGCGGCTGGAGGCGTTCCTCACCGTCTGCGAGGCCGACAAGCGCGGACGACTGGGGCAGGCGGAAGCGGCGTACCCACAAGCGGGATTCCTGCGTGCGGCGCGGGAGGCGGCGGGCGCCGTGGGCGCGAACGAATTCGTGGAACGCGGCCTCACCGGTCCGGCGATCGGCGAAGCGATGGAGAAGGCGCGCATAGTGGCGATCGCCGCCGTCCCCAAGCCCGCCGCCGGTTGAGCGCCTCTCCGCTGCCCGGGGAGGGCCGGGGTGAGGAGTCGAGGCATGCGGAGCAGTGCAGACGAAGCCCGGCGTGCGCCTGCTTCCGGCGAAAAAAGAACTGTCGCGCCACGGCGGTTCGGACGTGCCCCGCCCCTGCTCCAACTCTCTCCCGGGAGGGAAGAAGGGGCCGGGAGTTTCCGCGCGCCAGCGGCCTGCTAAGCGCCGGCCAAGCCCGACGCTGTATAAAGACCCGTTGCATTCCGGACCCGACCAAGCCATGTCCTTGACCGCCATGCCCGACCGCCCGCTCCGCCAGCGCTTTCGTCCGCTGTGGTGGCTCGGCGTCACTTACCTGTTGATCGGTGCCGTCACCCGCATCGTGCTGCTGGCGATGACCGGCCCCGGCGTTCCGCACAATCCCTTGTACTGGCTCTACGCCTTCGGCATCGGCGCCTGCTACGACCTGGTCACGCTGCTCTACGTGGCCTGGCCGCTGCTGCTGTTCCTGTGGCTGGTGCCGCGGCGGACGTATGTGTCGCGCGCGGGGCAGTGGGCGCTCTATCTGCTCGCGTTGCTGCTGGTGTACTGGCTGCTGTTCGTAGCCGCCTCGGAATTCGTCTTCTGGGGCGAGTTCGGCGTGCGCTTCAACTTCATCGCGGTCGATTACCTGGTCTACACCACCGAGGTGATCGGCAACATCCGCGAGTCCTATCCGATCGGCCTCTGGATGAGCCTGATCGGTCTGCTGGCGCTCGCGATCGTCTGGCTGAGCCGCCGCTGGCTGCGTACGGCCGACGCGGGCAGCCGCTTCCTGGGCCGTGGCAAGGTGGTGCTGGGCTGGCTGGTGCTCACCATCGTTTCGGTGCTGGCGGTCAACGGCACCATGAAGGACCGCAGCGACAACACTTACGTCAACGAGCTGGCCGGCAATGGCATCTACCAGTTCTTCAACGCCTTCCGCAGCAGCCACCTGGACTACTCGCGCTTCTACCGCACGTTGCCCGATCAGGCGGCGTTCGAACGCGTGCGCAAGGGCCTGCAGACGCCCGACGCCACCTACGTCAGCAACGACCCGCACGACCTCACCCGCGCGATCCGCAACCCGGGCCCGGAGCAGCACCTGAACGTGGTGCTGATCAGCGTGGAAAGCCTGTCGGCCGATTTCCTCAAGACCTTCGGCGCCAGCCACGGCGAGATCACCCCGCACCTGGACGCGCTGGCCGGCAACAGCCTGTTCTTCGACAACGTCTACGCCAACGGCACGCGCACGGTGCGCGGGCTGGAGGCGCTGTCGCTGTCGATCCCGCCGACACCAGGCGACTCGGTGCTGAAGATGCACCACAACGAGAACCTGTTCTCGCTGGCCGACATCTTCAACGATCGCGGCTACGTGTCGGAGTTCCTCTACGGTGGCTACGGCTACTTCGACAACATGAACTACTTCTTCGGCCACAACGGATACATTCCGGTGGACCGCAAGGACATTCCCAAGGACGCCGTCATCCACAGCGAGAATGTCTGGGGCGTGGCCGACGAGGATCTGTACACGCTGGCGTTGGGCCAGATGGACAAGATCCATGGCCAGGGCAAGCCGTTCTTCCTGCACGTCATGACCACCTCCAACCACCGCCCGTTCACCTTCCCGGAGGGACGGGTGAAGGAGCGCAACGGCACGCGCGAGGGCGCGGTGGCCTATACCGACTGGTCGATCGCGGACTTCATCGAACGCGCGCGCAAGAAGCCCTACTTCGACGACACCGTGTTCGTCATCACCGCCGACCACGATTCGTCCAGCGCCGGCAAGACCAGCCTGCCGGTCAACCGCTACCACATCCCGTTGTGGATCTACGCGCCAGGACACATCGCGCCGCGACGGGTGGATCGGTTCATGAGCCAGATCGACATCGCGCCGACGCTGCTCGGACTGCTGCACTTCAGCTACCGCAGCCGCTTCTTCGGCTACGACATCTTCCAGTTGCCGCCCGGGCGCGAGCGGGCGTTCCCGGCCACCTACGAGAAGCTGGGCTACCTGCGCCAGGGGTTGCTGACGATCCTGGAGCCGCAGAAGAAGATCGAACAGTTCCGCCCCGATTTCGAGACCGGCGACGCGGCGCCGGCGCATCCGCGCAACCCGGAAGACAGCGACGACGCGACCGCGTACTACCAGATCGCCGCCGAGCTGTTCAAACAGGGCAAGCTGGTGCGCCGCCCCGAGGACAGCACGCCGGTGCAACCGCTGCCAGCGGCGGCGAGCAGCAGCGCATCGCCCTGAGCCTCGCTTCCTCTTCCCGCTGGAAGGGGAGCGATGTCGGCGCGGCAAGCACGGCGCGGCTTTCGCAGGAGTCCCGTCGTGGCCGATGCTCCATCAATGCCCCTGACACCGCCTGTCGCGTTCCAGTCCCAACATCACGCAAGCCCTGGCTCCCTCTCCCCGACGGGAGAGGGAGCCGGTTCGCGTCAGCCCGAGATCGCCAGCCGCTCGGAGCGATAGAGCTGCATGGTCACCAGCGCGGCGATCAGCGCGGCCAGCGAGGTGCCCGCCAGGCACAGCACCAGCGGCAGGGCGCCGACGCCGTCGCCGCGCACCAGGTCGATGATGCCCAGGTGCTGGCCGAGCAGCGGCACGGCGTACATCCAGTCCTGCGGCTTGAGCGGCATCACCATCAGGAAGATGCTCGGCAGGATCGGCACCATCATCAGCAGCGACAGGTAGGTCTGCGCCTCGCGGTAGCTCTTGGCAAACGCGGCGACCAGCGATTGCAGCGCGCCCAGCAGCACGATCAGCGGCAGCTGCAGCAGCAGCACGTGCAGGGCAAAGGACGCTCCCAGATGGACTTCCATGCCGAGCTTCTCGGTCGGAATGAAGCGCCCGACGACCGAGAACGCGATCAGGCAGATCACCAGGCTTGCGGTGGAGAACGCGCAGATCGCCGCCAGCTTGCCCAGGAACACCTTCCAGCGCGGCACCGGGTTGGCAAACAGCGGCTCCAGCGACTGCCGCTCACGCTCGCCGGCGGTGAGGTCGATCGCCAGATACATGCCGCCGATGAAGATGGTCAGCACGAACAGGTACGGCAGCATGTTGAACATCAGCACCGCGCGCGACTGCGCCGTGGCCTGGTCGCGCTTGGCCACGATGACCGGCGAGGCCAGCGCCGGCGAGAGGCCCCGCGCCACCAGGCGCATGGCGCCCTGTTGCCGGGAATAGCCCTCCACCAGCTTGGTCACGCGCTCGACCGGCGTGTTGGCATCGCGCTGGGAGGAGTCGTAGATCACCTCCACCTGCACCGGTTCGCCCTTGCGCCAGGCTTTCGCATAGTCCGGCGAGATGCGCAGCACCAGGTCGGCCTGCTGGTCGCGCACGGCCTGCTCGGGGTTGGCCAGCGCCGGTTGCGGCAGCACGCCGCCGGCCTTCAGCGCGCCGACCAGGTTGGGTGCGTACTGCGCGCCGATCACCGGCACGTTGAGCGGCTGTTCGGCCTTGTCCAGTTCGCGGTTGACCGTGAAGCTGATCAGCATCGTGAACAGCAGGGGCGTCAGCAGCGGACCGGTGAGGAAGGCGCTGGTGAGCGTGCGCCGGTCGCGCAGGTTCTCGCGCACTTCTTTGAGGAACACCGTGACGAACGCGCGGCTGCGGCGCAGCGGGTGGGTCTCCATCTTGTTCATGCGGCCAGTCCCTCATCGGTGCCGATCAGTTTCACGAAGGCTTCTTCCAGGTTCGCCTCGCCGGTCTGCGCGCGCAGCGCGTCGGGGGTCTCGTCCGCCACCACGCGGCCGTGCGCGATCACCACGATGCGATCGCAGAGCGCGGCCACCTCCTGCATGATGTGGCTGGAAAACAGCACGCAACGCCCCTCGGCCTTGAGCTTCAGCATGAACTGGCGCAGTGCGCGGGTGGCCATCACGTCCAGGCCGTTGGTCGGTTCGTCCAGGATCACGTTGCGCGGGTCGTGCACCAGCGCGCGCGCGATCGCGGTCTTCACCCGCTGGCCCTGCGAGAAGCCCTCGGTGCGGCGGTCGGCGATGTCGGCCATGTCCAGCGCCTCGATCAATGCTTCGCGGCGGCTGCGCACCTCCTCGTCCGGCAAGCCCTGCAGATGCGCGAAGTAGTCGATGTTCTCGCGCGCGGTCAGGCGCTTGTACAGGCCGCGTGCATCGGGCAGCACGCCCAGGTGGCGGCGCACGGTGAGCGCGTCGGTGGCCGCGTCCGCGCCGTCGACCAGCACCTGGCCGCGGTCGGGCTTCATCAGCGTGTAGAGCATGCGCAGCGTGGTGGTCTTGCCGGCGCCGTTGGGGCCGAGCAGGCCGGTGATCTCGCCGTCGCGGGCGGTGAAGCTGACGCCGTCGACGGCTTTCACCGAGCCGAACGCCTTGTGCAGGTCCTTGACCTCGATCATGGGGTCGCTCCGTTGAAATCGATGAACAGCGGGGTCGGTTGCAGGCGGTCCAGGCAGCTCGCATCGAGCTTCTTCGGATCGAGCTTCTCGACGAAGTTCTTCACCAGCGTGGGCATGCAGCCAGCGGCGATCACGTTATGGCCCTGGCCGTTGAGTACCAGGTGGCGACCGTTGGAGAGGCCCTCGAGCACCTCCTCGCCGTAGCGCGGCGGCGTCACCGGGTCGAACTGGCCCGACAGGAGCAGCGTGGGGATCGCGGTCTTCAGCGGCTGGTGGAAGTCGGCCGGGCGCGTGCCGCGCGGCCACACCGAGCAGACCGCCTGCAAGGTGTCGATCATGCGCGTACCCAGGATCGTGTTGGCGTCCTGCGGGCGCGGCTTGAGCAGGTCGGCATCCTCGCTGCAGATCACCGATGACTGCATGCCGCCGTTCATGCTGTCGGCCATGTCGCCGCTGATCAGCTTGGCCTGGCCCAGCAGCGGACCGACGTCGCCGTGGGCGGCCGCATCGATCGACAGCGGCAGCAGCGCCGTGGTGACCGGCGAATAGGCGAACAGGCGCACCACGCTGGCGAGCGCGTCGTCGCTCAGCGTGCGCTCGACCGTCTGGTAGTTCTGCGGGTCGCGGAAGCTGACCTTGTGCGGGTTGGCGCGCAACGCATCGCGCAGCTGGTAGAGCGTCTGGTACGAGTCGCCGAAGCGTGCCTTGCACGAAGGTTCGGCGGTGCAGCGGGCAAACTGCGCCTTGAGCGCGTCCTCCAGGTTGCGTGCGAAGTCCTCGCCCAGTACCAGCTGGTTGGGCACCACGCCGTCGAGCAGGATGCTGCGCACGGTGTCAGGGTGATGCATGGCGTACTGCTGCGCCACGCGCGTGCCATAGGACACGCCGACCAGGTCGAAGCTCGGCGCGCCCAGCGCCTGGCGGGCGTCCTCCAGGTCGGCCACCGCGGCGGTGGTGGTGTAGAAGCGCGGGTCGGCCTTGGCCTGTACTTCCTTCAGGCAGGTGACGACCTGGGCGCGCAGGCGCTCGGCGTCGAACCCGGCGACCGCACCGGTCTTGTCGTTCTTGTCAGCCGCCTTGCAGTCCAGCGGGTTGGACTGGCCGGTGCCGCGTTGATCGATCAGCAGCACGTCGCGGTGCGCCAGCAGCGGCTCGAATGCCGGCGCGATCATCGGCCAGGTTTCGGTCGCTGCCTGGCCGGGGCCGCCGGCGAGGAACACCAGCATGTCCTTGGCCGGCACCTGCGCGTCGGAGCGGATCACCGCCAGGTTCAACTTGATCTTGCGGCTGTGCGGATCGTCGCGGTTCTCCGGCACCTCGAACGACGCGCACCACGCGGCCGTGGTCAGCCCGCTGTCGGGGCGGCCCAGTTCGCAGGCCGTCAGCGTGAGCCGACCCCGCTTCCAGGTCGCCGGCTTGGCCGCGGCCTGCGATTTGGCTGGCGCCGTCTCGGCGACCGCATCGGCGGCGTCCGTCGCCGGTGCATGCGGATGGAACTGCTTCCACGCGAGCAGGCCGAGCCCGCCGGCGATCACCACGATGCGCAACACCGTGCGCGATTTCAAAGCCATGTCCTCAACTCCCTTCCCATCCCACAGATGATTCCCAGCCGCACCACTGGATCGGCGCGGGCTCCCATTCGACGTGCAGGCCGATGCGTCCGTCGCGCGATTGCCTTTTCGTCGTGACGCTTGTTCCGTTCAATCCGGCTCGAAGATGTTCTCGATCGGTCGCCCGAAGAGACGCGCGATCTTGAAGGCGAGCGGCAGGCTGGGGTCGTATTTGCCGGTCTCGATGGCATTGACGGTCTGGCGCGAAACGTCCAGCCGCTCGGCCAGGTCCGCCTGCGACCATCCCTGCCCGCCGCGCAGGTCGCGCACCTGGTTCTTCATCGGCGGCGCAGCCTTACCACCAGCACCAGCTTGGCCAACCCGAAGATCCAGAAGAAGCAAGGCAGCACCAGCAGGGCGACCAGTGCGGCCGGCACGCCTTGCAGCACGCCGGCGCTGAGCAACAGCCCGAAGCTCAGGAAGCCGCACGAGGTCAACACGGCTGCCGCGGCCAGCGCCTGCAGGTCGAGCTGCCGCTCCAGCTCGTCCTGTTCGCGGATGACCAGCGCCACGGCACGCATCGCCATCAACACCGGCAGCATGGGCAGCAACGCCAGCAGCGTGCGCAGGCCAACGCTTCCGGTACGCGGCACAAGCCAGCCGTACAGGCCGATCAGCGCACAGTAGCCGGCCATGGCGGGCACGAACCGCGCGAGGTATCGCCTGTGCACCAAGCGCATGGCCACGGCTCAATCCTCGCCGGGCCGACGACGCAGGCGGCGCCATAACAGGACCGCAAGCACGATCAGCACACCGGGAAGCAGGCCGACCAGCAGGCCCGCCTCGAAATCGTCCAGTCGCCCCCGCCACCAGGCCACGCCCAACACCATCAGCACCAATACGGCCAGCAACACGAGCCGCCAGCCCATCGAGCCCCCCTCGCAAGTGGCGCTGCCACCGTAATGGCGAACCAGCAGCCACCAGCGGGCGATGCCGTAACCGATCATCGTCACCGGGAACACCCAGATCAGGATGCTGCCGTCGAGCCGCAGCACGCCGGCTGCCGCCAGGAACCCCCCGACGAGGCTGAGCGCGCCGAGCAAGGCGGTCGAAGCGCCCAGCGCCACCAGGTGCACGCGCTGCTCGAACTCGTCGCTGGTGCCGATCCGCCGCGCCATCAGGCCGATCACGAAAAGCATCGGCAGCACCGGGACCACCGCCAGCACCACCTTCAGCGGCACGCTGGCGGCGGTACGGCTGAGCGGCCAAACCAGCAGCATGGCGGCCATGTACGCCACCATCGCGACCGACAGCTGGCTGCGGTAACGGCTCTCGTTGAAACGCGGCATGTCCGGCTCCCCTGCCGACGGCGCGCCACCTCGGCGGCCTGTCAAGCAAACTTGACACACAGGCTAGGCGGTCACCGCCCAGCGTGTCAAGCACCCTTTACACGAACCGCATATCGGCCTTGCCTCGCGCGACTTGACTGATCAAACTGTGATTGTGATCACAATGTGAAAGATGTGACGCACAGGGGCCAGTGCAGTACAGGGGCGTCCACTCAGGAGCTAACGACCCGCTTTCCGCAAGGGAGACGGCGTTTTGACCCAACCCATACGCGTCAATGGTTTGGCCACCCCCGCCCCTGTTGGCACAGGATTTGCGATGTAGGTCACAAACAAGCGTTGGAAATGCCCAGGCTTGTTGGAAATGCGCGGACGGCAGTCTGGAAGCTTTCTGCAGTGCCTGCGCCGCACCGACCTTTTGTAGTCAGCCGCACCACACCACCTCTAAAGGGAACCAGCATGCCCAAGACTCTTCTTTCCGCCGCATTGATTGCCACCCTGGGCGTCGCCGCCTTTGCACCTAACGCCGCCCATGCCGTCGATGGCACCATCAACTTCAGCGGCACCATCTCCGGCTCGACCTGCACCGTGCAGGTCAACGGCGCCGCCGGCCCGGCCACGGTCACCCTGCCGACGGTTTCCACCGCTGCGCTGAGCGCGGCCGGTAACACCGCCGGTCAGACCGCGTTCGCGATCAACCTGTCCGCTTGCAGCGGCGCGGCGACCAAAGCGTCGACGTATTTCGAGAACGGCCCCAACGTGAATGCCAGCGGCCGTCTGGTGAATACTGCCGTCAGCCCGGCCAGCAACGTCGAAGTGCAGCTGGTGAACAGCGACAACAGCGTGATCACGGCCGGTTCCGCCGCGCCGACCAGCGGTGCGGGTGTTGCCACGATCTCCGCCAGCAAGACCGCCACCTTGAACTACTTCGCCCGCTACTACGCCACCGGCGCCGCCGGTTCGGGCGCAGTCGCGAGCAGCGTGCAGTTCTCGGTGATCTACCAGTAAGCGTAACCATGCGTGCGGCCGGCACGTCCCGGCCGCCGCATGCTCCACGTGAAATTGTTTTTTGCGGCGGAAGCCTTCGATGAAAAGCCTGGTACGTGCCATTCGCGGGGTAGTGGCTGCGCTATGCCTATGTGCGCTGCCTGCGCATGCCAGCGTGGTGATCGGCGGCACGCGCGTGGTGTTCCCCGCGCGGGATGGAGAGGTGACGGTGCGCTTGAGCAACGACAGCGCCCAACCGGCGCTGGTCGAGGCGTGGATCGATCGCGGCGATCCCCATTCGACCCCGGACAAGGTCGACGTGCCGTTCCTGATCACGCCGCCGCTTTTCCGCATGGAGCCGCACAAGGACCAGAGCCTGCGCATCATCGCCACCCAGGCCAACTTGCCGGCGGATCGCGAGTCGCTGTTCTGGCTCAACGTGCTCGAAATTCCCCCCAAGCCCAAGGGCGCGGAGTTTGCGGGCAAGAACCTGCTGCAGTTCGCGATTCGCTCGCGGCTCAAGTTTTTCTATCGTCCGGCCAACTTGCCGGGTGACCTGGCCAAGGCGCCAGCCGAGCTGACCTGGAAGGCTGTGCCCGATGGCGCGGGCTATGCGCTGGAAGTGCACAACCCGACCGCCTACCACATCACCGTCATCAAGGCGTCGCTGGATATCGCCGGTAAACCGTATTCGGCCGACACGGGCATGGTCGATCCCCTTGGTACGCTGCGGTTGCCCGTCACGGGGCTGACGAAGGCACCGGCCACGGGCACGCCGGTGGCGTATGACATCGTCAACGATTACGGCGCCGCGGCACCGTACCAAGGCTCCATAGCGCCATGAATCGGCGGCATGCCATGCGCCACGCGGGTCGCCCGCGTCGGCATGGCGCGTACCGTCGGGCGTTGCTGTGCTCGTGCGTTGCCATCGCATTGGGCGCACCAGTGGACGTCACGCGGGCGGCTGCGCTTGCCGACGCCATGGCTGCCGCGCCGGTCGCAACCGGGGGCTTTGCCGCGGCCGATGCCAGCGGGATCGATGCGAGCCGCGCGGACGCCAGCTTCGATCGCAACCTGCTATCAGGCGCCGGCAGCAACACGACCGACCTGTCGCGCTTCGAACACGGCAACCCGGTGTTGCCGGGCAACTACAACCTGGACATCTATCTCAATACGGTCTGGGTCGGACGCCGCGACGTGCGTTTCGAGGCCGCATCGATGCAGGACAGCGCGACCCCGTGCGTGGATCGCAAGCTGCTCGATCAGTTGGGCCTGCATCCGGCCAAACACTCCGTAGAGCTGCAGGACCAGCTGCAGGATCCGGCCGCCTGCGTAAGCGTCGGCGAGCTGATCCCCGACGCCACGATGAGCGTCGACATGGCCGACTTGCGGCTGGACACCAGCGTGCCGCAAGCCTACCTGGGGCAGATGCCGCGCGGTTACGTCAGCCCTGAATACTGGGATGCCGGCGTACCGGCGGCGCTGCTCAACTACAATTTCAACAGCTATCACAGCAGCAGCCGTGGCCTGAGTCAGACCAGCTCGTACCTGGGCCTGAATGCGGGTTTCAATATCGGGCCCTGGCATTTGCGGCAGGATTCCGCCGTCAACTGGCAGTCGGCCACCGCAGGCGCGCGGGCGCAAAAGCACTGGCAGACCATCGACAGCTACCTGCGCCGCGACCTGCCCTCGCTGCGCGCCCAGCTGACCATCGGTGACAGCTATACCGACGGCGGTGTCTTCGACAGTTTCGGCCTGCGCGGCGTGCAATTGGCAACCGACGACCGCATGTTGCCGGACTCGCTGCGCGGGTATGCCCCTGTGGTTCGCGGTGTGGCCAACAGCAACGCCAAGGTCACCGTAAGCCAGAACGGGGTGCAGATCTACCAGGCCACGGTGGCGCCCGGCCCGTTCACCATCAGCGACCTCTACCCGACCGGCTACGGCGGCAACCTCGATGTAACGGTGACCGAGGCGGACGGCCGCACGCGCACCTTCGCGGTGCCGTATGCGTCGCTGGCGCAACTGCTGCGGCCCGGAACCACCCGTTTCGGTTTCGCAGCGGGCGAGCTGCGCAATCGGTCGCTGCTGGACCGGCCCACCGTGGTGCAAGGCACCGTGCAGCACGGCTTCAACAACCTGGTCACCGGCTACGCCGGCGTCGAGGGCGCGCAGGCGTACGCGGCTGTTGTGCTTGGTGCGGCGCTCAACACGCGCTATGGCGCGCTGGCGTTCGACGTGACCGAGGCGCATGCGCGCATTCCGGGCGGCGCCGATGAGGCTGACTCGAGCCGCTCGGGTCGCAGCATGCGGGTGAGCTACAGCAAGATCCTGCCGGAAACGAACACTTCGCTGTCGGTGGCCGCCTATCGCTATTCGACCAGCGGCTACCTCGACCTGACCGACGCTGCGCTGGCGCGCGACTACGCCCGGCGTGGTCTTGATGCGTTTGGCTACGTGCCGCCGGCGGCCGTCACCCTCATCGACGGGGTGCCGCTGCAGACCGCGCTGACGCCGGGTCAACAGGCCGCGCTGTCCGGCACCGCGATCGACCCGGTCAATACGGCCCGCTTGCAGCGCCAGCGCAACCGCTTCGACCTGACATTGAGCCAGCGCCTGGGCGACCAGGGCGGTTCGTTCTATACCAATGTGTCGGCGAGCGATTACTGGGACCGCGGCGGCACCGACACCCAGTTCCAGCTCGGCTACAACAATTCGTTCGGTCGGCTGAGCTACGGCATTTCGGCCACGCGCACGCGCGATCCGTCCGGCCACTACGACAACGAGTATTTCGCGAGCTTCAGCTTGCCGCTGGGCGATAGCGGGCATGCGCCGAGCCTGAGCCTCAACCTGTCCCGCGATCAGCTGGGCAGCATGCAGGAGCAGGCCATGCTAAACGGCTCGGCCGGCGTGGACAACCAGTTCAACTACGGTGCAACCGTGTCGCATGGCGACAGCGGCAACGCAGGCAGCCTCAACGGCGGCTACCGCAGCCCGTACGCGGTGTTCAACGCCAGCGCCGGCAGCGGCAGCGGTTATTCGCAGACCTCGCTGGGCGTGAGCGGGGCGGTGGTCGCGCATCCGGGCGGCGTCACATTCGGGCAGCCGATGGGCGACACGGTCGGCATCGTGTACGTGCCGGGCGCCACGGGCGCACGCCTGAACAGCGCCACCGGCACGCGCATCGACCGCTTCGGCTATGCGCTGGTGCCCTACCTGACCCCGTACAACCTAAACACCATCGAGATCGATCCCAAGGGCCTGCCGCTGGATGTCCAGCTCGATGCCACCAGCGCCCAGGTTGCGCCGCACGCCGGTGCGGTGGTGTTGCTGAAATTCAAAACGCAGACCGGCCGCCCCGCCATCGTGCGCGCGCGCCTCGCCAGCGGGCAAGCGCTCCCCTTCGGTGCGCAGGTCTTCGGTACCTCGGATATCCCGGTCGGCGTGGTCGGACAGGCGGGACAGATCCTCGTTCGCGGTGTCGATCAAGCCGGCACACTGACCGCACGCTGGCAGGACGATCACGGAGCGACCAAATCGTGCTCGTTCAGCTATCACATCGAGCCGCGCGGCAACGAAGCCCGCCTGGACAAATACCAGGAAGTTAGCGCGACATGTACGCCAACTCCCACGAGCAGCAACACCTGACGCAATAGGCCAAGCTCACTACCCGGGCACTTTGGCATCAGCGCGCTTCAGCGCATGGTGAATCAAATGCCCTGAACAATTCGACGCGAAATTGCGGCATTCCATCCAGGTATTTTCCGTTTCTCTCAAACGCTGCACTTCGTGCCTGAAACCGTCGAGACCGATATGCACCATTCACCCATTGCGACTGTACGAGCCCAGGCACATCGCGCCTGGATCAGCCCATCGCGCCCGGTTTGGGCGGGGTTGTGCCTATTGGCATTTCTGTCGGGCCTGCTTGTCTGGCCGGCGACTGTGGAAGCAGCGCAAGCGCAATGTTATTTCCGGGACGGCAGCGGCAACAACAGCAACGCGATAGATGCCCCGCCGGTGCAAATCGTCACCTTCGACAGCATCACGATTCCGCTCTCCAATCCACCCGCTCCCGGCGGTAGCGCCATCGGCCCCCCGAGGGCTGCCACAGCCAGCAGTGGCACCATCTACATAGCCTGCCAAAATGGTGGCACCGACGGCGGACTGCAGCCGTCTTACGGCACCTATAACCCTGCCAACAACACGATTTACAGCCCCACACCGGGGGTAGCATTTCAAATCTTGCGCTCGGGCAACGCGATACCGTTATATCCAGGCGATTCATTGAGCGGCGGGCTTACGACAAGCTTCACCAACACCACGACGTTCCAGTTGATTTCGACCGGCGTGCTGCCAAGCAATGGAAGCAACATTCCAGCCGGGACGGTCCTTGGCGAATGGCAGTTCGACAACATCTGTACTAAGCCCCGAGTCAAGTCGAACGGTGACTACAACGGCTGCGACACGAACGCAGCCGTTAAAACCGTCATCATCTTTCAATCAGGCGGCGTCACGTTCACTGCCTCCACCTGCAATGTGTCCACGGGCAGCAAAAACGTAACCGTTACCCTGCCGTCCGTGGCTGCAAATGCCTTTGGTGCTGTCGGCGCCACGGCGGGCACGACGCGCTTCGCGATCAACCTCACCGGCTGCTCAACCAACCTGGACGTAAGTGCGACGCTGAGTACCAGCAGTCCCAACGCCGCCAGTGGCGTCATCGACGCTACCACCGGCGCGGGCTACGCCAGTGGCGTAGGGGTCCAGATCCTTCGACCCGACGGCGCCACGCCGGTAACGTTCGACACCGCGTTTCCGACGGGAACCACGAACGGCGCCAACTCCAATTACACGATCAATCTCTATGCCCGGTATTACCAGACCGCGGCGACGATAACGCCTGGCCAGGTTCAAGCCGCGGCAACCTACACGTTGACGTACCAGTAGCGACGATGAGCCCGGCCAGCCCACGATGGGGGCGTGACGTAAGCAAGCACGGAACGGCTCGAGCCATCGGCAGCCTGGCCTGCGATGGGAGCTTCACGGCGCTCGGAGCCAGACGACGCTCTGACGCTCGATTTACCATGTAAGACTGCGGCGCGGCCGGCTTATTCGTAGACGCGGACCACCAGGGTCGGTTGCGCGTCGGCGTAGCTGGCGTGGACGTAATCACTGAAATACCTGAGCACGCGATCAGGCTCGTTGCCCGTGAGGACCGTTCGGGTAACGTCATAACTGCGGTTATGGCTACCCGGGGTCCCGCAGGCGACCCTGCCGCCCGCACCGCCGCCCGCACCGCCATTGCCCGCGCCAGTCTGGATATCGGGGCCGACCGGACACGTGTCCTCGACGATACGTCCGCTGAAATTGACCCGCCCACCATCGGCGTGTGCGCCGGTGGCCACGAGAGCCGCGAAGGTGCCCAGAACGCATGCCAACCAGCGGTTTCGACCACACATAAGCAAATCCTCCGGGCACACGTGAACACGCGTACCTGAAGACGCTTTCGGCATGACCCTCCCGCCCTTTATGGCACGCGACGGGGCCTCCCTCCGAAAGCGCGAACCCCGTCACATTATTGACGGGCCCGGGCTCGGGGGAAGGTTTAGCGGACTGGTGGTGAGCAGGACGCCTGCGCTGGCGGGGTAGTTATCGACGCGGGCGCAACAAACTTGAAAAAGGGGGCGGCTGGCGAGCTTTTTGTAGAAGCCCACTTGTGGGCGATGCTCTTGTCACAGGGTGGAAAAAGAGAGCATCGCCCACAGTGGGCTCCTAACGAGGGTGCGGCAGCGGGCTCAGCGCGACGAGATGTACTTCTCGCGGCGGATCTGCGCGACGGGCAGGCCGTATTCCTTCAACGCGGTGAAGGCGGCATCGACCATGTTGGGGTTGCCGCACAGGTAGGCGATGTCGCGGTCCGCGTGCGGCGCCAGTTCGGCCAGGACGCCCTGCACGTGGCCGCTGCGGTCGTGCGGGCGCGGCACGGCGCGGGGCTGGCGGCTCAGGCAGCCGTGGAAGGTGAAACCGGGGTTTTCCTTGGCGAAGGCCTCGAATTCCTCGCCGTAGAGCAGTTCTTCCTCGTTGCGGGCGCCGTAGAGCAGCACCACCTCGCGATCGCCCCTGGCGAGCAACTGCCGGATCTGCGGCAGCATGGCGCGGTAGGGCGTGACGCCGGTACCGGTGGCCAGCAGCAGGTAGCGCGGGTGGGCGTCGCCCGGGTGCAGGCAGAAGCGGCCGTAGGGGCCGCTGGCCTCGATGGTCTCGCCCGGCTGCAGATTGCCCAGCAGCCGGGTGGCGGCGCCACCCTCGACGTAGCTCACCGCGATCTCGATGCGCATGGTCGGCGAACTGCCGTCGCCCACGGTCGCCACCGAATAGCTGCGCTTGGTCGCCGTGCCGTCCTCGTAGTGGAAGTGCACCTGCAGGAACTGCCCGGGCTGGAAGGCCAGCGGCTGTCCGTCGGCGCGCTCGAACACCAGGTGGCGCACGCTGGGCGCGAGCATGAAGCTGTCGACGAGACGGAGGGTGAAGTGGTCGGCCATGGGATTCCGGAGCGGTAGGCACGCCCGGCGTGAGCGGGGTGCAGGTAAACGACCCCGTATAATAAAGGGCTGGCCCCCACGGTGCAGCCCATGTCCCCTGTTCCCGCACTCGTCGTCGACAACCTGCGCAAGACCTACGGCAACGGCGTCGAAGCCCTCAAGGGCGTCTCGCTGACCGTACAGCAGGGCGATTTCTTCGCGTTGCTCGGTCCCAACGGCGCCGGCAAGTCGACGCTGATCGGCATCCTTTCCTCGCTGGTCAACTCCACCGGCGGCGATGCGCGCATCTTCGGCGTATCGGTCAACCAGCAGCGCAACGAGGCGATGAAGCTGATCGGCCTGGTGCCGCAGGAGATCAACTTCAACCAGTTCGAGAAGCCGTTCGACATCTGCGTGAACGAGGCCGGCTTCTACGGCATCCCGCGCAAGATCGCGGCGCAGCGCGCGGAGAAGTACCTCAAGGAATTGCGCCTGTGGGACAAGGCGCAGCACCAGGCGCGCATGCTCTCCGGCGGCATGAAGCGGCGCCTGATGATCGCCCGCGCGATGATGAACGAACCGCGCCTCCTGATCCTGGACGAGCCGACCGCCGGCGTGGACATCGAGATCCGCCGCTCCATGTGGCAGTTCGTCAGCGGCATCAACGCGGCGGGTACCACGGTGATCCTCACCACGCACTACCTGGAGGAAGCCGAACAGCTGTGCCGCAACATCGCGATCATCGACCACGGCACGATCGTGGAGAACACCACGATGAAGCGGCTGCTGGCGACGCTGGACGTGGAGACGTTCGTACTGGACGTGGTCGCCGCACCGGCCGAACTGCCGGCCATGCCGGGTGTGGTTTTGCGCCACGTGGACGACTACACGCTCGAAGTGGAGATGGCGCGCGAGCACGACCTCAACTCGGTGTTCGCGGCGCTGTCCGGGCATGGCATCACGGTCAAGTCGATGCGCAACAAGACCAATCGCCTTGAGGAGTTGTTCGTCAGGCTGGTCGAGGGCGGGCGGGACAAGGCCGCGTGAGTCATCCGCACGACCGAGCGCACGCAGATCCCCGCATGACCCCGCCGACCACGATTCCTCCCGCATCCACGCCTGCCATCGCTGGCGAAGCCAAAGGCCCAAGCATGAGCAATACCGCCACCAACCTCGTCGCCCTGCACACCATCGTGCGCCGCGAGATCGTGCGCATCATGCGCATCTGGACGCAGACGCTGATCCCGCCGGCGATCACGATGACGTTGTATTTCGTCATCTTCGGCAAGCTGATCGGCAGCCGCATCGGCACCATCCAGGGCGGCTTCAGCTACATGCAGTACATCGTGCCCGGGCTGGTGATGATGAGCATCATCACCAACAGTTACGGCAACATCTCCAGTTCGTTCTTCGGCGCCAAGTTCAGCCGCGCGGTGGAGGAGATGCTGGTCTCGCCGATGCCCAATTGGGTGATCCTGCTCGGCTACGTCACCGGCGCGGTGACGCGCGGACTGGTGGTCGGCGTGCTGGTGTTGCTGATCGCGCTGTTTTTCACCTCGCTGCACGTGGCGCACCCGCTGATCACGTTCTTCTCGGTGCTGCTCGGTGCGACGATCTTCTCGCTGGCGGGCTTCGTCAACGCGGTCTACGCCAAGAAGTTCGACGACATCGCGCTGGTACCGACCTTCGTGCTCACGCCGCTCACCTATCTCGGCGGCGTGTTCTATTCGGTCAACATGCTGGGCGAGCCGTGGCAGGCGATCTCGCGCGCCAACCCGATCCTGTACATGGTCAACGCGTTCCGTTTCGGCGTTCTGGGGATCAGCGACGTGAACATCGGCGTGGCGTTCGTGGTCATGCTGGGCTTCGTGGCGGCGCTGTCGATCGTGGCACTGCAGTTGCTCAAGCGCGGCGTCGGCCTGCGTTCCTGACCCGGCCGCGATGCGCGTCAACAAATACATCAGCGAGGCCGGCTTGTGCTCACGACGCGAGGCGGACGAGTGGCTCGTCGCCGGGCGCGTCACCATCAACGGCGAGGTGGTCGGCACCGGCGCCAAGGCACTGGAAGGCGACGAAGTGCGGGTGGACGGCGAGCTGGTGCGCCTGCGCGTGCTCGCCGCCACGCCGGCGGCGAAGAAGGCCATCTACATCGCGCTGAACAAGCCCGTCGGCATCACCTGCACCACCGACCGGGGCGTGGCCGGCAACATCGTCGATTTCGTCGACCATCCGCAGCGGGTGTTTCCGATCGGGCGTCTGGACAAGGATTCCGAGGGATTGATCCTGCTCACCAGCAACGGCGACATCGTCAACGAAATCCTGCGCGCGGAGAACCGCCACGAGAAGGAGTACCTGGTCGGGGTCAACAAGCCGGTGACCGATGCCTTCCTCGCCGGCATGGCGCGTGGCGTGCGCGTCCACGGACAGATGACGCTGCCGTGCAAGGTACGCAAGATCGCCCGGTTCGGTTTCGGCATCGTGCTCACGCAGGGGCTGAACCGGCAGATCCGGCTGATGGCGGCGGCCTTCGATTACCGCGTGACCCAGCTTCGCCGCGTGCGCATCGACAACGTGCGCCTCGGGCACCTGCGGCCCGGCCAGTGGCGCAACCTTACCGACGCGGAGTTGACCGGCCTGTTGCCTGGCCGCACGCAGTGGTGAGGGGCGCCGACAGCTCCTCGTAACCGCTGCACAGCCTCAGCGCTTCACGTCGCCGACGCGGAAACGGCAGACGTGGCCGCCGCGGATGATGCATTCCATGTGGTGGATGCGCCGGCCGCTGGCCGCTTCCATGTAGGCCAGGTCGAACTTGCAGACCTGCGGCACGCTGCGGGCCAGGGCATGGAACACGCAATTGAAGGCTTCCACGTGCTGCTCCTGGCCATGCTTCGCAACCACCGCCTCGTAACCGAGCGCATCGAGCTGGCTGGCCAGCCGCTGCGCGACTTCATCGTGGCTGGCTTCGGGAGGTAGCGGTACCTCGTGGCTGCCCAGCGTACGGCCGAGGTCCTGCAGCATCTCCTCCAGCGCAGCCGGCCCGTAGCGCTCGCGCAGCTTGCCCAGCAGCGCCGTGCTGAGCAGGCCGTAATTGCGCGGGAACAGCCCGCGCCCGTTTTCGGTAAGGCGGAAGCGCGCCTGCGGCCGGCCGCCGGTGGCCCGCGCCTGCCCGCGTTCGACGTAGTCGCGCGCGAGCATGGCGCTCAGGTGCTGGCGCACCGCGTTGTGGCTGATGCGCAGGCGCTCGCAGAGCTCTTCCACCGAACAGCCCTCCGGCGCCATCAACAACTGGCGCAGCAGGCGCTGCTGGGTGGCACCGAGCCGTGCGAGCGCGCTCATGCTCAGGCGGCCTTGGCCGGGAACTGCTTGGCGATCGCACCGGCCAGCGCGTCGGAGATCACGTCCATGTGCGCCTGGATGGCCTGCCAGGTGGACTGCTCGCCCTTCATGTCGCCGGCCATGATCTGCTGGACCTGCGTGGCGTGGTGCGCGACGTGCGTGGCCATCAGGCCCTGCACGGCGTTCGCCGGCAGGTTCGGGTTGGCGCCGGAGAGGAACTGGGCGATCGCCGTGACGTTCGACTGCAGGTCGGCCATGGCCTTGCGCTCGGCGGTGGCGTCATTGGCGGCGCGCGCATCGGTCAGCGCCTTGACGCCGCCCCAGTGACCGGCGAGCAGCTCGAGCATGCGCGCCCCGGCCGGCTTGCCATAGAAGCCGCCGACCGCATCGGCGATCTGCTTGGCATTGGCCACCACCGCGTCAGCCGCGGCCTTGGCCTTGGCGCTGTCATGGGCGTGCACGGCCAGCGCGTAGTCGCGGGTGTGCACGGCATGGCCGTGCCAGAGCGAGCGCATCGCGGCGTCGAGCTTGGGCGCGGCGGGCACGGCGGACGCCGGGCTTTGGGTCTGCATGGCCATCGCGGGGGTCGCCTCGGCCATCGTGGGGGTCGCCGCGGCAAAGACGGCAGCAAGGATGGCGGCGGACAGGCAGGTGGAAGTTTTCATGACGGGCTCCAGAAGGATCGTCGCGGTTGCGACGGTGGAAGTCTGGATGGGCCAGGTTTACGCGCAATAGACGTATGTGTAAAGCCTCTTGTATATCGCCTTGCCGAGCATGAAAGGAGCCCGCTTGCAGGCGATTCCCCTGGCGGACGGTGCACAAGAGCATCGCCCACACGTGGGGTCCTACAGGTGTGTCGTGGCTTGTAAGGTAGGCGCTTTCCCAGTGGACGCATGCCATGTTTCCCCGCCACCGCCTGCTGCTCGCCGCGCTGCTCTCCTTCGCCACCGCCGCGCTTGCCAGCCCGCCGGCGCAGCCGGTCGAGCATTCCGAGCTGCGCGCGCTGGCCAGCGCTCCCAGCGAACGGGAGCTGCGCGCCACGATCACCGCGCTGGTCGGCTTCGGCACCCGCCACACGCTGTCGGACACCCGTTCGGATAACCGCGGCATCGGCGCCGCGCGGCGCTGGGTCCAGGCGCGCTTCGAACGCATCAGCCATGACTGTGGCGGCTGCCTCGAGATCATCACGCCCTCGCAGACGTTCACCGGCGAACGCGCGCCCAAGCCGGTAGAGGTCATGGACGTGGTCGCCATCAAGCGTGGCAGCACCGACCCGGACCGCGTCATCGTGATCACCGGGCACCTGGACTCCCGCGTCACCGACGTCATGGACACCACCCACGATGCTCCCGGTGCCAACGACGACGCCTCCGGCGTCGCCGCACTGATCGAGGCCGCGCGGCTGCTCTCGAAACAGGACAACCGCGCCACCCTGGTATTCGCCGCGCTCTCCGGCGAGGAGCAGGGCCTGTACGGCGGCAAGGTGCTGGCCGACTACGCGGTGGCGCACGGCTGGCGCGTGGAGGCCCAGCTCAACAACGACATCGTCGGCAACAGCCGCGGCCAGAACGGCGTGCGCGACAACACCGTGGTGCGCGTGTTTTCCGAAGGCACCAGGAGCAACGAGACGCTGGAGCAGGCCGCCTATCGCCGCTACCACGGCGGCGAGGTCGATTCGCCCTCGCGCAACGTGGCCCGCTTGATGGACCGCTTGGCCGACACCTACCTGCCCGACTTCCACGTGCGCATGGTCTACCGCACCGACCGCTACGGCCGCGGCGGGGACCAGGTGCCGTTCCTGCAGGCGGGCTTCCCGGCGGTGCGCGTGACCGAAGCGCACGAGGACTACACCCGCCAGCACCAGGACCTGCGTCCCGGCTACGGCGACACCATCGACGGCATCGACTTCCGTTACCTCGCGCGCGTCACCGCGCTCGACGCGATCACGATGGCGACCCTGGGCCGCGCGCCCGCGCCGCCTGCCGGCGTGGACACCAAGGGTGCGCTGGCCACCGACACCACGGTGAGCTGGCGCAAAGTGCCCGGCGCGGCGGGCTACCGCGTGCACTGGCGCGACACCACCGCGCCGCGGTGGCAGCACGCGCGCGCGGTCGGCGACGTGGACCACGCGGTGCTCAGGGACGTGGTGATCGACGACTGGTTCTTCGGCGTGTCGTCGGTGTCCGCCGACGGATACGAAAGCCCGGTGGTCTTTCCGGGCGACGCGGGAAGCTTCGAACGCTCACCGCCGGAGGCTGAGCGGCGCTGACTTGGATGTTGTCGCCCGGTGGCCCCACCGGCCGTTCCACCGGTAGAAAGACACGGGCCCGCGCTCAACCCCGGCCGTACGCGTCCTCGAAACGCACGATGTCGTCTTCGCCCAGGTAGCTGCCGGACTGCACTTCGATCAGCTCGAGCGGCAGGCGGCCCGGGTTCTCCAGCCGGTGCCTCACGCCCAGCGGGATGTAGGTGCTCTGGTTTTCCGTCAGCGTGAGCACCTCGTCTCCGCGGGTGATGCGGCCGGTGCCACTGACCACCACCCAATGCTCGGCACGGTGGTGGTGCATCTGCAGGCTCAGGGAAGCGCCCGGATTGACCGTGATGCGCTTGACCTGGAACCGCTCGCCCACGTCGATCGAGTCGTAGCTGCCCCACGGGCGATAGACCTTGCGGTGGCTGGCCGGCTCGCCGCGCCCTTGCGCCTTGAGCCGCGCGACGATGCCCTTGACGTCCTGCACCCGGTCCTTGTGTGCGACCAGCACCGCGTCGGCGGTGTCGACCACCACCACGTCCTCCAGCCCCAGCAAGGCGACCAGGCGGCCCTCGCCCCATGCCAGCGTGTTGCGGCAATCCTGCGCGAGCACGTCGCCGTGGTGCGCGTTGCCGTCGCCATCCTGCTCGGCCACTTCCCACAACGCCGACCAGCTGCCCAAGTCGTTCCAGCCCACGTCGATCGGCAGCACGGCAGCGGCGTCGGTGTGTTCCATGACGGCGTAGTCGATCGAGTCGGACGGGCACGCGGCGAAGGCGGCCTTGTCCAACCGCACGAAATCGGCATCGCGCGAGGCGCCCTCGATCGCGGCACGGCAGGCCTCCAGGATGGCCGGCTGCTGGCGCTCGAGCTCGGCCAGGAACACCGAGGCGCGGAAAAGGAACATTCCGCTGTTCCACACGTACTCGCCCGAGGCGACGTATTGCTGCGCCGTGGCCGCGTCCGGCTTTTCCACGAACTGCGCCACCTGGCGCACGCCCCCGCCCACCTCGGCGCCGGCACGGATGTAGCCATAGCCGGTCTCCGGAGCGTCCGGCACGATGCCGAAGGTGACCAGCCGCCCCTGCGCCGCGGCTGGTTCGGCCTGGCGCACGGCGGCCTGGAACGCCGCCGCGTCCTTGATCACGTGATCGGAGGGCAGCACCAGCAACAGCGGATCGGCGCCCTCGGCGGTCGCCTGCAGCGCGGCCACGGCGATCGCCGGCGCGGTGTTGCGCCCGACCGGTTCGAGCAGGATCGCCGACGGCACGCAGCCGACCTGGCGCAACTGCTCGGCCACCATGAAGCGGTGCTCCTCGTTGGCCACCACCATGGGTGCGGCCGAAGCCAGCGGCGCGATGCGCAGCCAGGTCGCCTGCAACATGGTGTCCGGACCCGCCAGCGGCAGGAACTGCTTTGGATACGCCTCGCGCGACAACGGCCACAGGCGCGTACCCGAGCCACCCGAAAGAATCACCGGAACCATCCACTTCTCCATCCGGCCTGCCGCACCTGGCGCAGGCATGCCAACGAGCGAGACAGGCTCCGCTCCCGATCCGACCGGGAGCGGCCACCGCGCGAAAGACACATGATGCCCTGCGGGAGCGCAGCTTGCGCGCGTCTGCCCTACGCGACCAGCGCGCCCGCGCCCTGCAGAAGCCACGTGCACATCTGCTCGACCCCGTCGCGCAGCAGCATGCAGGGCGACCAGCCCATGCCGTTGAGCCGCAAGCCCTCGGGCATCGCGCGCGTGGGCTCCGGTGCGCGCGTCCGATGGACCAGCCGCCCCCGGTAGCCGATGGCATCGGCCGCCATGCGAGCCACGTCCGCAAAGGCAACTTCCTCCCCGCCATCGACGTTGACCGGGACGTCGCTGCTGTAACGGCGCATCAGGAACAAGGCCGCATCGGCGAAATCGTCCACCTGCAGCCAGGGCCGCGCCGCCACGCCATCGATCGCCAGCTGCGGAAGGCCGTCCGCGTGCGCTTCATGCAGACGGCGGACCAGGGCCGGCAACACGCCCGCCTGTGCGCCGGGACTGTCGCCCGGCCCGTAGAGCTCGGCCGGGACGACGCCGATCGCATCGAAGCGATACTGCCGCCGGTAGGCCTGGCACATGCGGATGCCGGCGATCTGCGCGAGCGCCTCGCCGTCTTCGCCCGGCTGGAATGCCGCGGACAGCAGCGCCCCTTCGCGCAACGGAGGCAGCGCGCCTGCGGGATGGATGCTCGACGAAGCCAGGAAGCACAGTTTGCGCACGTCCGCCCGCCACGCGGCATGGATCACGTTGGCCTGGACCGCAAGGCTTTCGCGGACCGCCTCGTCCGAGCGCCCACCCGCGACGCCTTCGCGCGCTGCGGTGAGGAACACGTACTCGGGCCGGTGCCGAAGGAAAAATGCATCCACCGATGCGGGCCGGACGAGGTTCACCTCGTCCGGTCCCAGAAAGCGGATGTTGTCGTAACCGGCCGCCCAAAGGCGACGCACTACCGCACCGCCGACCCAGCCGCACCGCCCGGTGACGAGAATGCGCGCATCCAGGTTCATGGCCCTACCCCGTTGATTCACGCCTGCGTATCTGGCCCTGAACTCCCCCGAGCAGCGGCCAAGCCCTATTCTGCACGCACCAGGCAGACAAGACAGCAGAATTGTGCAGTGTGCCTCAAAACATCAAAGATGCTTCTGCCAGGCATCGACGCCTTCTTCGATGAGCCGGTAGGCGTGTTCGAAGGCATCGCGCGGCTTGCGGTAGGGATCGGGGATATCGCGATCCCCCTGCCATTTTCCAAGCAGGAAAGTGCGCCCCACCGCGTGTGGCGAGTACCTGGCGAGGCTGTCCAAATGGGTGCGCTGCATCACCAGGATCAGGTCGGCGGCGACGATCGCCGCCTTGTCCAGCTGGCGCGCGCGATGAGGCGATGCATCGATGCCGCGCTCGGCAAGGAGGGCACCGGCCAGCGGGTCGATCGGCTTCCCCTCGAGCGCGGCCAGTCCGGCTGAATCGACGGTCGTAGCCCGCCCGCGCAGCCGTTCGCGCAGCAGGTATTCCGCCGTGGGACTGCGGCAGATGTTGCCGATGCAGACGACCAAAACCTTGTCGAACACGACCTTCCATCCGAACGGTGACGAAAGAAAAGCGTTGCGCGTGTCCCGGCCTCGCGGCTAACCGCGACGATGGGCTAATCGGCGACGTCGGCGACGAGGCGGTCCAGTTCCGCCTTCAGCGTGGCGCCGTTGACGCGCAGCCAGTCGCGCTGTTCGCGCCAGTTCGGGAACAGCGTGGCGACCAGCGCCCAGAAACGCGGTGCGTGGCTGCGCACCTTGAGGTGGCACAACTCGTGCGCCAGCACGTAGCGCAGCGCGGCGGGCGGGGCCAGCGCGAGGGCGAGGTCCAGGTTGATGCGGTCGCGGGTGTCCAGGCTGCCCCACAGGCTCTTCATCGGGCGGATGCGCAGCGAGGTGGGCGCCAGGCCCAGTTGCGGAACGTAGGCGGCCATCCAACGCGAGACGTCGCGGCGCATCTGCGCCTCGAAGTGCGAGGCGAGCAGGCCGCGCGCCACCGGCAGCGCGCGGGTATGCGGACGCGGGATCACCAGCGTCAGGCCGCCGTCGAACGACTCCACCCGCGGGTACGGGCCTTCGGCCCAATCCAGCAGGGCGATCTCGCCGCGCAGGGGAAATTCGGTCGCATGCCCCACGCGCAGCGGCGGCAGCGGCTTGACGATGAGGTTGAGCTCGTCGAGCTTGCGTTCCAGCCAATCGGCATGACTGCGCAGGAACGCGCTGACCTGGGAGGGATGGGTGCCATTGGGGTAGGACACCCGGGCGCCCTTGGGCGTGACCGTCAGGCGCAGGCGCCGGGCGCGCGGATGCGCGGCCTTGAGCACGCGGATCGTGCTGCCGCTCGCCGTTGCCAGTTCCAGCCAATCGCCTTGAAGTTCTGCTGCCATGGTCCGAGCCCGTCGGTAGAGCATAACCTTGCAACGGGGGCTGTGAGGAAAGGGTTGGATGGCGCCACGTGGCGGTTTCGGCCGGCCGTTCACGTGGCGTTGACGATTCGCGCCCTCCCCGGTTCGAGCCTTCCCCCGCGAGCGCGGGGAGGTGCCGACAGGCGGATAGGGCGCTGCTGGGCCGGATCTGCAGTGTGCAGCCGTCGCGAGGCCCGGTGGTGCGGGGTCAGGCGTCCTTGGGACGCGGCAGGCCGAACCACTCCTCGAGCTTGCCCAGCAGGCGCTCCACTTCCAGGGTGAACAGGGCGAAGCGGGCGTCCAGTTCGGCGGCGGCGTCCGCGGCGCTGTCGGCGAGCTCGTCCGTGACCACGTCGAGCAGCTTGAGCTTGCGCAGGATCAGGTCCTCGCCGAGCACGAAGCTGATGCGGTCGTCGAACACCAGGCCGAGCTGGAACACCTGCTTGCCGTTGCGCAGGTGTTCCTTGATCTCCTCGCTCTCCAGGTCCTGCCGGCGGCACCGGGCGATGGCGCCGGTGTTGCTGCCCGGGTCGCGCAGTTCGACCTCGTCGCCGAGCGCGAGGCCCGCCGGCAGCGTGCCGTTGGCGAGCCAGTCGGTCATCAGCACGCGCGGACCTTCTTCCGGCGCCAGCGGCACGGCCGGGAAGCTGCCCAAGGCCTCGCGCATCTGGGTCAGCGCGTTCTCGGCCGACTTGCGGCTGGAGGTATCCAGCACCAGCCAGCCGTGCTGGCGGTCGACGTAGGCGGACATGCGCGAGTTGCGTACGAAGGCGCGCGGCAGCAGTTCGGTGAGCAGGTCTTCCTTCATGCGCTTGCGTTCGCGGCCGCCGACCTTGCGGCCTTCTTCCTCGGCGATCTTCTGCACGCGCCGATGCAGTTCATCGTTGACCACGGCGGCCGGCAGCAGCTTGTCCTCGCCGCCGACGGACACCCAGGTGCAGTGCTTGACCGCATGGGTGAGCGCGGCCTCCTCGCCTCGGCCGATCGGCGGCACGAAGCCCTTGGTGAACATCTCCAGCGGACCGCATGGGCGCAGGCGGTGCTCGCCGAGTGCTTCATCCAGGCGGGAGAGGTCTTCGGCGACGGCGGGGGAAAAGCGGAACAGCGTGAGGTTGCGGAAGAACATGGGAAATCCGGTTGGGAAACGTTCGCCCCGGGGGCCGAGGCGGCCCTTCAACTTGGGCGTTGCGGCCTGCGCCGGGGTGAACGGTTCGAGGTTGTTTTCGGCTTGGGCTGTGGCCCTTCGGGCCTACGCTCAGGGCGACGATGGAGGATATCGCCCAGGGCGAACGGTTGAGGTTATCCGATACCGTTCGCCCTGGGAGCGACGCGGCGAAGTCGCAGGGCCTGGCGAGGACCGGGACTAGCGGCTCACCGCCGCCACTGCCTCGGCCACGTAGTCGAGGTTGCCGCGGTTGAGCGCCGCCACGCAGATGCGCCCGGTGCCCAGCGCGTAGATGCCGTACTCGTCACGCAGGCGGTCGACCTGCGCGCGGGACAGGCCCGAGTAGGAGAACATGCCGGCCTGCTGCTGGATGAAGGCGAACCGCGGTGCACCGTGGGCGGCCAGCTTCTCGACCATGCCAGCGCGCATCGCGTGGATGCGCTCGCGCATGCCGGCCAGCTCCGCCTCCCACATCGCGCGTAATTCGGGGCTGCCGAGCACGCCGGCGACCAGCGCGCCGCCATGGGTAGCGGGGCTGGAGTAGTTGGCGCGGATCGTCTGCTTGATCTTGGCGCGCAGGCGCGCGGCCTCGTCGCGGTCGGCGCCGACCATCGACAGCGCGCCCACGCGCTCGCCGTACAGCGAGAACGACTTGGAGTAGGAACTCGCCACCACGAACGCGTCGATGCCGGAGGCGCCGAACAGCCGGATGGCCGTGGCGTCGGCGTCGATGCCCTCATCGAAGCCCTGGTAGGCGATGTCGATGAACGGCAGCAGGTCGCGCGCCTTGACCAGATCGACCACCTGCTGCCACTGCTGCGCGTCGAGGTCCACGCCGGTGGGGTTGTGGCAGCAGGCGTGCAGCAGCACCACGGTGCCGGGCTCGAGCTTGCCGAGGTCTTCCAGCATGCCGGCGAAATCCAGGCCGTGCGTGGCGGCGTCGTAGTAGCGATAGTCCACGATCTCGAAACCGGCGTTGCCGAACACCACGCGATGGTTTTCCCAGCTGGGGCTGCTGATCGCAATGCGCGCGTGCGGCAACACCTTCTTGAGCAGGTCCGCGCCCACCCGCAGCGCACCGCTGCCGCCGATGGTCTGCGCGGTGGCCACGCGGCCGGCTTCCAGCAGCGGGGAGTCGTCGCCGAACAGCAGCTCCTGGGTCAGCAGGTCGTAGGCCGCCAGGCCGTCGATCGGCAGATAGCCACGTGGCTTGGCTTGGGCCGCGAGCGCCTGCTCCACCTCGCGCACCGCGCGCAGCAACGGGATGTGGCCCTGCTCGTCCACGTAGATGCCCACGCCCAGATTGACTTTCTGCGGCCGCTTGTCGGCCAGGTAGGCTTCGGTAAGGCCGAGGATCGGATCGCCCGGGGCCATTTCAACATTAGCGAAGTGGGACACTGGAAAGACTCGCGTGGAAAAGTGGAAAGGAAGTATGGACGTCTAGACGTCGGCATCGGCGAACGCCGCATCGACCGGCTCGCCCGCCAGCCAGCCATGGGCATCGGCGCGTGCGACACCTTCGCGCGCGCCCAGCGCGGCGAAGTCGAACAGATGGCGGTCCGCCAGCTGCGAGGGCACGACGTTGCCCAGCGCGCGGAAGATGGTCTCGCAGCGACCGGGATGCACCGCATCCCATTCCTGGAGCATCCGGCCGATCGCCTTGCGCTGCAGGTTTTCCTGCGAGCCGCAGAGGTTGCACGGGATGATCGGGAAGGCACGCTCGCGCGCGTATTGGTCGATGTCGCTCTCGCGACAGTAGGCCAGCGGCCGGATCACCACGTGGCGGCCGTCGTCCGAACGCAGCTTCGGTGGCATCGCCTTGAGGCTGGCACCGTGGAACAGGTTCAGGAAGAAGGTGGCCAGGATATCGTCGCGGTGGTGGCCCAGCGCGATGCGCGTGATGCCGTTCTCCGCCGCCCACTTGTACAGCGCCCCGCGACGCAGCCGCGAGCACAGGCTGCACATCGTCTTGCCCTCGGGGATCACGCGGGTGACGGTGCTGTAGGTGTCCTGCTCGATGACGTGGAACGGCACACCGAGCGCGGCCAGGTAGTCCGGCAACACGTGCGCGGGGAAGCCGGGCTGCTTCTGGTCGAGGTTCACCGCGACCACCTCGAAGCGCACCGGCGCCTTGGCCTTGAGCGAAAGCAGCATGTCCAGCAGCGTGTAGGAATCCTTGCCGCCGGACAGGCACACCATGATGCGGTCGCCGTCCTCGATCATCTGGAAGTCGGCGACGGCCTGGCCGACCTGACGGCGCAACCGCTTCGCCAGCCGCGCGGCCTCGTGGGCCCGCTTGCGTTCGTCGCGGGGGTCGGAAAAAACGGTGGGCATGGGCGTCATTGTACCGAAGCCCGCCCGCGCCATCCGGCGGGCGTTACACTGTTTGCCCGTTCATTCCCGTGCCGTCGCGTCCGCCATGCAGGTCCCCGATCCCATCCAGATCGCCCGCCGCCTGGCCGAGTTGCGCCAGGAACACCGTGACCTCGACGCGGCGATCAGCCACATGGCCACCCATCCCGCGCGCGACGAGCTGCAACTGACGCGGCTGAAGAAGCGCAAGCTGCTGCTCAAGGACGCCATCGCGCGGCTGGAGAGCAAGATGATTCCCGACCTGGACGCCTGATGCCGACGCCCACCGTGCTGGAAGACGCGCATGTCGTCCTCGAACCGCTCGATGCCGGACACGTTCCTTCGCTGGAAGCTGCCGCGGCCGACGGTGAACTGTGGCGGCTGTGGTTCACCTCGGTGCCGGCGCCAGGCGGCATGACGGCGTACGTGGAGAAGGCGCTGGCCGGGCAGCGCGAGGGCCGCATGCTGCCGTTCGCGATCCGCGAGCGCGCCACCGGCGAGCTGGTAGGCAGCACGCGCTTCTACGACCTCGTGGACGACCCGCCGCGCGCGGCGATCGGCTACACCTGGTACGCGAAGCGCTGGCAGAAGAGCCACCTCAACACCGCCTGCAAGCGATTGCTGCTGGAGCACGCGTTCGAGCGCATGGGCCGCGTGGCGGTGGAGTTCCACACCGACGGGCGCAACCTCGATTCGCAGCGTGCGATCGAGCGGCTCGGCGCGCAGCGCGAGGGCGTGTTGCGCGCGCACAAGCGTCGGCCGGACGGAAGCCTGCGGGATACGGTGTGTTATTCGATCCTCGAGCGCGAGTGGGCGGACGTGAAGCGTTGGCTGGAGTTGCGGCTGGCGCGGCTGGCCACTTCGCGGTAGCGGTTCCGCTTCGCGGGGCATCGTTCGCAAGCCTTGGCCTAGCGCGCCCCGCGCGGATGCACCTCGATCGTCGCGGTCATCCCCGCCGCGAGCACCATTCCCGGCGGCAGCCGCGCGGTGTCGATCGCGATGCGCACCGGCACGCGCTGCGCCAGCCGCACCCAGTTGAAGGTCGGATTGACGTCCGCCAGCAGGTCGCCGCCGGCCGGGTTGTCGCGATCGGTGATGCCATGCGCGATACCGGTGATGGTGCCCTTCAGTTGCACGCCGCCGGCCATCAGCCGCACGTCGACCGGGTCGCCCACGCGCAGTTGCGGCAGCTTGGTTTCCTCGAAGTAGCCGTACAGGTAGTAGCTGTGCGCATCGATCAGCGCCAGCCGCGGCGTGCCGGTGGCGGCGTAGTCGCCCACGCGCACGGCGAGGTTGGTGACGTAGCCGTCGACCGGTGCGCGCACTTCGGTGCGCTGCAGGTCCAGCTGCGCACGGTCGAGCGCCACCTGCGCCTGCTCGACCGCCGCCGCGGCCTGTTCGCGCGCCGCGCCGGCCTGGCTGCCGCCGGCCTGGGCCTGCTGCCAGCTGGCGCGGGCGGCGCTGGCGGTGGCGGCGGCATCGCTGCGCGCCTCGCGCGAGATCACATCGCCCATCTGCTCGCGCCGCTGCGCCTGCGCCGCGTACATGCGGTACTGCTCCTGCCGCGCCTGGGCACTCGCTTTCGCCGCGGAAATGTTGGCGCCGGCCGCGCGCGCGCCGGCCTCGGCGGCGGAGAGGTTCGCCTGCGCCTGCGCCACCGCGTTGCGGAAGCGCGCCTGGTCGATCACGAACAGCAGGTCTCCCTTGTGCACGGACTGGTTGTCGACCACCGCCACGCGATCGACCAGCCCGGACACGTCCGGCGCCACGCGCACCACCTCGGCGCGCACGCGACCATCGCGCGTCCACGGCGCGTACAGGTAGTGCTTCCACAGCGCGTGGCCGAGCAGTACGGCGAGCACCACCACGGCAGCGGTGACCAGGAATCGGAGCAACGAAGCAGCTTTCATAACGATAGGTTCAACGAATCAGCAAAAGTCCGGCGGCGCCGAACAGGCAGACAAAAAGGGCGAAACGGAACAGCGAGGGATGCCATAGATGCCGGTACAGGCCCGCGCGACCGATGGCGAGGTCGAGCACCACCATCGCCACCAGGCTCAGCAGGAACACCGGCAGCAGGCTGGGCATCAGCACGCCGAACAACTCGATCTCAGGGGGCATCGGCGAGCTCCGGCGCAGGCATGTAGGCGGCCAGGGGGGATTCCTCGTCGCGCAGCGCGCTGCGCAACTGATAGAGATGCCGGCGCACGGCGGCGCCGCGTGGCGCGGCGTAGATGGCATCGAGCACGACTGCATCGGCTGCCCGCCAACGCGCC
The DNA here is from genome assembly GCF_021117405.1 of Frateuria edaphi. Classification (NCBI taxonomy): domain Bacteria; kingdom Pseudomonadati; phylum Pseudomonadota; class Gammaproteobacteria; order Lysobacterales; family Rhodanobacteraceae; genus Frateuria; species Frateuria edaphi. The sequence continues at coordinate 97,998 of NZ_CP088251.1, read as the reverse complement.
GCATCGGGCGTGCGATAGAACGACGCCACGGCATCGAGCGCCGCCAGCGCGGTGTCGCGTGCAGCGGCGGGCAGCTCGGTGCCGCTCAGGTCCTGGCGCAACTCGATCACCGCGCGACCGCTTTCCTGCACCGCCAGCGACCAGGCCAGCAGGTGGCGCGATTCGTCGCTGTCCGGCCGCGTGTGCGCGACCACCTGCTGCAGCAGGTCGCGGCTGACGCTTTCGAAGCGCCAGGCGAGCCCCGGCAGCGGCGCACTGGCCGCCAGCGTGACCTGCCCGCGCAACAGGCGCAGCTGGCGGCGGCGCTGCCACTGCGTGCCGGTGACGCCGGGCATCACCATGAAGGCCACGCCCGAGAGGCCCAGCCCCGCGACCTGCGCGATGGCGTCGTTGAGGAAGTGCGAGGGGTCGTACACCATCGGGTTCTTGAGCGCGAGGATGTAGACGAAACCGAGCGTGTAGCCGGCGCCGACGCCCGGCAGCGTGTCGCGCGTGGTGAGGTACGGCCCGATCAGCAGCAGTCCGGCGGTCGCGCAGATCAGCATGGCGAACCCATCGCTGCCCGGCAGCAAAACGAACACGGCCACGAAGCCCGCGGCCATGCCGCCGGCGTAGCCATACAGCGTGCGCGTCGCTGCGGCGATGGGATTCGGCGAGGCAGCCAGCAGGCCCGCGAAGATCGTCGCCAGCAGCATCGCGCTGCCGCCGAAGGCCCAGCCACTGGCGAGCCAGAACGCGGCGAGCACCAGCATGGTGAGGAAGGTGCGCAGCGTCGCCACCGCGGCGCCAACCAGATCGTTGCCGCGGCGGAAATGCACCCGCTCCACGCTGCCGCGCAGGTTGCCGGCACGCAGCGAGGCTTCCACCGCGGTGAAGTCGGCCAGCTCGTCGGCGAAGCGCTGCACCAGCGCCGCACCGGTATCGAATTCCAGCTGCGCGGAGGGCTCCTCGAAGCGCTCGCGCAACGCGGCGACGTGCGCGGGGAGGATGTCGACACAGGCGCGCAGGCGTCGGTTCAGCACCGCCGGCTCGTGCCGAGCCGGCGACGGCGGCGACAGCGCTTCGCCGATCGGCCGGTAGGCGTTGACCAGCGCCTCGGCGACCGCATCGCGACCGCGCCGCTGCAGGCGGTTGATCAGGTGATGCAGCGACTGGAAGCTGGTCGCCGCGGCCATGTAGCGCTGGTTGAGCAGGCGCATTCGGGCGCTGCGCGAGCGCACTTCCGGGTCTTCGAAGATCACCGAGGCGCGCAGGTCTTCCAGGTGCACCGCGGCGCGCACGAACTCCAGGTGCGCCTGCTCCATCCGCGCACGCGGCAACACGCCGCCGGTGCTCTCGCGCACGAAGTCGATGAAGCGCGCGAACTGGGTGCGAGCGTTCTGCCGCAGCACCACGCGCAACCGTTGCGGCAGCACCAGGTCGCTGAACACGGCCGCGACCACGATGCCCAGCAGCACCTCGCTCACGCGCATCACCGCCGAATCGAAGCTGTTGAGCGGGTTGCCCACCGCCGGAAGCGTCACGATGGCGGCGGTATAGCCGGCCAGCACGAAACCGTAGGCCATGAAGTTGCGATACAGCGTGGCGCCGCCGGCGCACAGCGCGAGCCATGCCGAGAGGACGAGGAAGAACAGCTCGCGCTGCTGCGGGAACCAGGCGATCAGCGCCAGCCCGAACAGGCTGCCGGCCAGCGTGCCCAGCGCGCGGTAGAAGCTCTTGGCCAGCACCATGCCGCTGTGCGGGTGCATCACCACCGCCACCGTGATCATCGTGGTCGAGGGCTGTTCGAGCTTGAGCCACATCGCCAGCCAGGCGGCCGCGTACATCGCCAGCAACGACTTGGCCACGAACAGCCAGGCGCGCGATTCCTCGGCGAGGAACGCGCGCAGCCAGGGCCAGCGCGGCAACTTGGCGGTTGTGGTGGCGGACATGGTTTGCGAAGACTTCAGGCGCGGCGGTCGAACCCGTCGAGGAATTTCTTGAGCAGCCGTTCCAGCTCGGCCTGGTCGCGCGCGGTCATTCCATCGGTCTGCTCGTCCAGCAGGTTGCAGATCGAGGGCAGGAGTCGTTCGATCAGGGCAAGCCCGGCGGGCGTGAGGTTGAGGACCAGCTTGCGGCGATCGTCCTCGCTGGCGGCACGCCCGATCAGGCCCTTCTCGCACAGCTCATTGGTAAGGCGCGTGATGTTGGCCGCCTTCTCACCCGAGCTCAGCGCCAGTTCGGACGCGCTCAGCCCGGCGCCTTCGGTGCCGTAGAGCATCATCAGCAGGTTGTACTGCGGATGGTTGAGGCCGAAGGGTTTGAGCGCCGTGTTGGCGTCGTCGTGGATGCGCTTGTGCAGGTGCTTGATGAGGCGCACGAGCACGGCTGGCTCCCGCGGGAAGGCGGGGTGGCGCCGGCGGGTGACGGCGAGGCGCTGTTCGGTGGGGAGGAAGCTGCTCATATGTGTTTCGCTGCCTCGGCTATATTACATTTATGTAATAAATGACGCAACGGTTTCGTGGGAGCCGGGGATTTTCGGTCTGATGGCGCTGGGTACGGTCGGGGGCGGGTTGCGGGAGCTCGCACGATGTGCGCCGCATTGGGGTTGCTCTGCTGTCGCTCTTGCGGGGCTTTCCGCGACTTGGCTCGCCTGCCGCGGGCTTCCGATCGCCTTTCGGCGCTCGGGTCACTTTTCTTTGCGGGCCCAAAGAAAAGTAACCAAAAGAAATGGCCTTGGCGCAACTCGATGAGGCTGAAAAGCTAGGTGCCTCCTTGCCTTGTCTGGCGGGTCCCCTGCTCTTAGAGGAGCTGCCGCCGCTTTACCGCGGGCGCTCGGGAGCCAAGGCAAGGGAGGCGCTCGGCGGTTTGGTGGCACCAGGCCTGGTTGGCTCACGAGCCGGGCACTCGCCGTGGAATGCCAGTAGAGCTCGAATCACAATGCGACCAACGCTATGCCGTCGTGCCTGATCGATCCGTTCCCGGTTCGCGCATCCAACCACCGACCGCTCTTAAGTGTCGAACCGGCGGCAGCTCCACGCCGCCGCAAACCCACCCTTGCCCCAACTTCCGAGCGCCCGCGGTAAAGCGGCGGCAGCTCCTCTAAGAGCATGAGACCCACCAGGCAAGGCGAGATGGCACCTAGCTCTTTTCCCTCACCGGGATTAGCAGGCCATTTCTTTGGGTTACTTTTCTTTGGGCCAGCAAAGAAAAGTGACTCGAGCGCCGGCAGGCGATCGAAAGCCCGCCGCAGGCGAGCCCAGTCGCGGAAACACCACGCAAGAACGGCAACCAGGACAGCGTCCCACGAGCCCGATGGCGGCCCCCGGCCCTCACCCCAACCCGCTCCCCGCACGGGAGCGCGCGCCAAGACCGCATGCGAAAGGCTGTAGCATTGCCGCCCATGAGCGAGCAGTCCAAGACCACCCATTTCGGCTTCCGCGACGTACCGGTAACGGAGAAGCAGAAGCTGGTCGGCCAGGTATTCACCTCGGTCGCGCGCAGCTACGACCTGATGAACGACCTGATGTCGTTCGGCGTGCACCGGCTATGGAAGCGCCACTTCGTGGCGATCAGCGGCGTGCGGCGCGGCGACCGCGTGCTGGACCTGGCCGGCGGCACCGGCGACATCGCCGCGCTGCTCAAGCCGGTGGTCGGCGACGAGGGCGAGGTGGTGGTGGGCGACATCAACGCCGCCATGCTCGGCGTGGGCCGCGACCGGATGACCGACCGCGGCCTGGTCGGCGGGCTGCGCTGGGCGCAGTTGAACGCCGAGTGCCTGCCCTTCCCGGACAACAGTTTCGACGCGGTGACCATGGCCTTCGGCCTGCGCAACGTCACCGACAAAGACAAGGCGCTGGCCGACATCTGCCGCGTGTTGAAGCCGGGCGGCCGCGCGCTGGTGCTGGAGTTCTCGCGCGTGCAGAGCGAGCTGTTCGGCAAGCTCTACGACTTCCATTCGTTCAAGGTACTGCCGAAGCTCGGCCAGCTCTTCGCCGGCGACGCGGACAGCTACCAGTACCTGGCCGAATCGATCCGCAAGCACCCGGACCAGCAGACCCTGAAGGGCATGATGGAAGCGGCCGGTTTCGGCCGCGTGGAAGTGCGCAACCTCACCAACGGCATCGTGGCGATCCACAAGGCCTGGAAGCTCTGAGGCATGAACCACGGCGCGCAACTCGAACGCCTGAAGGCCTTTTCCGACGCCGTGTTCGCCATCGCCATCACCTTGCTGGTGATCGAGGTGCACGTGCCGCGGCTGGATACGCTGGACGATGCCGCCTACCTCGCCGCGCTGGCGCACCTGGTGCCCAGCTTCATGGGCTTCGCGCTGAGCTTCCTCACCATCGGCGCGCTGTGGGTGGCGCACCACCGGCTGTTCGGCGTGCTGGAGGGCTACGAGCCGACGCTGATGTGGCCGAACATGCTGCTCCTGATGGTGATCGCGTTCATGCCCTTCGCCACCGCGCTGATGAGCTCCAATCCGCTCGCGCGCGTGCCGGAAGTGTTCTATTCGGCGACCCTGCTTGCCGCCGGGCTGCTGCAACTGCTGCTGTTCCGGCTGGCGCTCAAGCCCGGGCGGACGCGCGCGGACGTGCCGCCGGAGGAGATCAACGCCTTGCGCTGGCGTGCGCTGACCCTGCCCACCGCCGCGACGATCGCCCTGCTCACCGCCTGGCGCATGCCGGGCAACAACAACTTCTTCCTGCTGTCGATCCCGCTGCTTGCGCGCGCCTTTGCCGCGCTTGGCCGGCGTCGCGCGCTGCGGCTTCCCGCCACGCCGGCGACATCCTGATCGGCTGATCCATGTCATGGGCACGGGATGGGCGCGGCCGTAGGGTGACGCTCCCATCCCGCGAGTGTCCGCCATGCACGCCAATCTCAGTCCCGAACAGAACATCCACATCTTCGACGCCCGCGGCATCGCTCGCCGCTTCCGTCACTCGGCGATCTTCGGCGCGCTGGGCGCGTTGCGCTCGGGCGAGACGATGCGCTTCATCAACGACCACGACCCGCTGCCGCTGCTGGCGCAACTGCGCGAACGCTTCGGCGAGTATCTGACGGTCAGCTACCGCGAGCGCGGTCCGCAGGCAGTCGTGGTGGATTTCGGCATCGTCGGCCTGCCCGGCGAGTGAGCATGGCGTTCCCTGCGTTTTTCGACCTCGCGCCGCGCATCACCGTGCGCGACCCGCTGGCCGCGCTGCTGGGTGCGTCCGATGATGGCCTGCTGGTCTACGGCTATGCCGACGCGGTGCGGCTGGCGGGCCACTCGTGTCCGACCGTGGCCGGCGCCTTCCTCATGGCGCGCGCTGCGCTGCGCGCACTCTACCCCGGCGCCCCCGCCGAGCGCGGCGGCGTGTCGGTGCGCATGGGCGCACCGGAACAGGAGGGCACCACCGGCGTGGTCGCGCAGGTGCTGACGCTGATCACCGGCGCGGCGTCGGCCAACGGTTTCCATGGCATCGGCGGGCGCTTCGTGCGCCAGGGCCTGCTGCGCTATGGGACGGCGGATGAAGCGCCGGGCGTGCGCTTCCAGCGGCGGGACACCGGCCAGGCGGTGCGGGTGGAACTGGATCTCTCCCACGTGCCATCGCCACCCGGCCTGCGCGAGCGCATGGCCAAGGCGCTGGCGCCGTCGGCGACCGCCGAGCAGCGGCGCGCGTTCGGCGCGCTGTGGCAGGACCGCGTGCGGCGCCTCCTGCTGGACCATGCGAATGATCCGGCGGTGGTCCGCGTCGCAGCGCTGGCCTGACGCTCAGGCCGGTGCGCGCAGGTCCTCGCGCAGCGTGCCGACGCGGCACGCGGTTTCCTCGCTGTCCTTGAGGCGCACCGTCTCGGCAAGCGCCGCGGCGTACCAGCGCTGCATCCCCGGCAGTTCGCGCAGGCGCGTGGCGTAGGCGAGCGAGGTCTCGTCCAGCGGCAGTCCGTAGCTCAGGATGCGCCAGGCAACCGGGGCGAAGAACGCATCCACGGCGCTGAAGGCATGGCCCGCCAGGAACGATCCGCCGAAGCGCGCGAGCCCTTCACCCCACAGCTCCGCCAGGCGCGCGAGGTCGCGCCGCAGCGGCGCGTCGATGCCATGCAGTTGCACGCGCACGGCGCAGTTCATCGGGCACGTGGTGCGCAGGGCGGTGAAGCCCGAATGCATCTCGGCGCTGGCGCAGCGGGCCCAGGCGCGCGCCTTTGCGTCGGCCGGCCACACGCCCGGGTGGCGCTCGGCCAGGTATTCGACGATCGCCAGCGAATCCCACACCACCGTGTCGCCATCGCGCAGGCACGGCACCTTGCCGTTGGGCGCGAAGGCGCGGAAGGCATCCCAGCTGGATCCGTCGCGCAGGGCGACCATGTGTTCCTCGAACGGGATGCCCTGCTCGACCATCAGCAGCCAAGGCCGCAGCGACCAGGACGAGTAGTTCTTGTTGGCGATGAAGAGTTCCATGGCATTCCTCGCGGTTGCACGGCGGGCTCAAGCCCACCGCTCCGGTGTGTCGATGGTGGGCTGAAGCCCGCCCTACGGTTTGCAGGCGGCGGTTTGGCGGACGGTGCGCACTGCGGCGCGCCGGCGCATGTTGGCCAGGATCACGCCGCCGACGGTGACCGCGCCACCAACCAGGGTCAGCAGCCCGGGCCGTTCGCCGAGCCAGAACCAGCCGATCAGCACGGCGATCGGCGGCGAGAAGTAGATGAAGCTGGACACCTGCGAGGCCGAGCTGCGGTGGATGGCGATGTTCCAGGCGATGTAGCCGACGAAGGTGGGCGCGAAGCCCAGCCACAGCAGCGCGCCGATGCGCGGCCACGGCGCGGCGGCCAGTGCCTGCGGCAGGTGGGTGGCGAACGGCAACGCGCCCAGGGTGCCGGCGAAGAAGGTGAACGCGGTGACGCCGAACACGCTCGAACGCGCGAACAGCGGCTTCTGCCCGACGAAGTAGATCGCCGAGGCGGCCACGCTGAGCAACACCAGTGCGGCCATCGGCTCGAACTTCACCTGCTTGCCGCTGGCGAGCACCACCATCACCACGCCGACCAGCGCCACGCCCAGGCCCGCCAGCGTGCGCGCCGGCAAACGCTCGCGCAGCCACAGCGCCGAGAGCGCCGCGGTCGCGGCCGGCACCAGCGAGATCAGGATCGCCGCGGTACCGCTGGCAATGCGGGTTTCGGCGTAGTTGAGCGCCATGTGATAGACGGTCAGGCCGATCACGCCCAGCGCCACCAGCTGCGGCCAGTCGCGCCGGGCCGGCAGCGGCGGGCGCTTGACCAGCAGCCACAGCGCGAAACAGAGCGAGCCTATGCCCAGGCGCGCGAACGCCACCTCGCCCGGCGTGAAGGCCGGCAGCGCGAAGGCGATCGCCGCGTAGGCGGACGACCAGGTGACCAGGGCGACGCCGATCAGGGCCAGCGTCCGCCCGTCCAGACGGGGGGTATCCATGGGGAATTCCGGTGCGGGGAAGTGCGCATCCTAGTGACGGGCGGGGTGCGCAGGAAGGATGCAACCAAGCCAGAATGGCATGCTTCGCCAACGAACGAATTGCAGGTTCCCATCATGGCCTTCGTATCGAAACCGGAACTGGACGCCCGCGACTGGCAGCTGCTCGAAGCGCTGCAGCAGGATGCGCGGCAAGGCTACGCGGAGCTGGGCCGGCAGGTCGGCCTGTCCGCGCCGGCGGTGGCCGAGCGGGTGAAGCGGCTGGAGGAAGCCGGCATCATCGCCGGCTACCGCGCCGTGGTGGATCCGAAGCGCCTGGGTTACAGCATCGACGCGATGATCCGCCTGCGTTGCGACGGCGGTATCTGCGCACGCATCGGCGCCTTGGTAACCGACGTTCCCGAGGTGCTCGAGTGCCGCCGACTCGCTGGCGAGGACTCGGCGCTGCTGCACGTGGTCGCGCTGTCGGTGGCGCACCTTGAAGCGGTGCTTGACCGGCTCCTGAAGATCCACCCCAGCGTGAGCACGACTACGCTGGTGGTGTTGCAGACGCCGCACACGAACCGGCCGCTGACGCGCGCGATGTGGCAGGCGGCGCACGCGGTGGAGGGCTGAGGGGCGGGTGGGGTGAGCCCACCGGATGACGGCATACTGCACCCCTGAACGCACCGAGGAGCCCCCGATGTCCGACCTTCCCCTGCCCCCGGACAGTGACGAACAGCCGACCGACCCGCAACGCCGCCGCCTGCTCGGCGGCCTGGCCGCGGCCGGCGCCGGTCTGGCACTGGGCGGCGCCAGCGTCGATGCCGTGGCGAACGCGAGAAGCGCGGCGCTCCCGCCGACGAAGCTGGACGCGCTGCTGCGCCGGCACATCCAGCGCGTGGTGGTGATCTACGCCGAGAACCGCAGCTTCAACAACCTGTTCGCGAACTTTCCCGGCGTGGCCGAGCCGCTCTCGGGGCTCAAGCCCGAGCAATATCTGCAGCGCGACCGCGACGGTTCGGTGCTCAAGCAGCTCCCCCCGATATGGCACGGCGTGGCGCCGCACGAGCAGGTGGTCAACCATCGCAAATACGTCGTGCGCCAGGAGGACCTCACCGGCCTGCCCAACGGGCCGTGGGCGCTGCGCACCGGCGGAGGCGAACCGCTGCCGCAGGGCGTGGTCACGCGCGACCTCTGGCACCGCTTCTACGAGAACCAGCGCCAGATCAACGGCGGCAAGAACGACGGCTTCGTGGCCTGGGGTGACTCCGGCGCGCTGGTGATGGGCTACTACGGCGACAACGCGGCGAACCTGCGGTTGTGGCAGCTGGCGCGCCAATACACCTTGTGCGACCACTTCTTCATGGGCGCCTTCGGTGGCTCCTTCCTCAACCACCAGTATTTGATCGCCGCGCAGCCGCCCTACTACCCGCACGCGGACCAGAGCCCGGCCCGCTTCAATATCGCGCAGACGGTCAGCGGAGAGGCCACCGACATCCACCTCAAGCTCGCCCACGACTCGCCCGCCAGCGCGATGCAGGGCAAGCCCGAAACACTGACGCCCAATTCGCTGACGCCCGACTTCTGGGCGGTCAACACGATGGGGCCGCCCTACGCACCGGGTTTCTCCAAGGACCCGAACGATCCCACCCGCGCCGATCCCGGCAGCGCCAACACGGTGGTGCCACAGCAGCACGCGACCATCGGCGACGTGCTTTCGGAGGCGGGCGTGGACTGGGCCTGGTACGCCGGCGGCTGGAAACTGGCGCTCGAGGGCAAGGGCGACGGCGACCAGGCCGACTTCCCCCAGCGGCCCAACTTCCAGCCGCACCACCAGCCGTTCAACTACTTCACCGCATACGCGCCGGGCACCGCGGCGCGTGACCGGCACCTGCGCGATGCAGGCGTGGGCGAGACCCCCGAGACCAATCACTTCCTCGCCGCCGTCGCCGCCGGCACGCTGCCGCCGGTGACGTTCTACAAGCCGCAGGGCGACCTCAACATGCACGCGGGGTATTCGGACGTGGATGCGGGCGACCGTCACGTCATGACGGTGATCGAGGCGCTGCAGAAATCACCCGCGTGGCCGGGCCTGCTGGTGGTCGTCACGGTCGACGAGAACGGCGGCTGGTGGGACCACGTGGCGCCACCCAAGGGCGACCGCTGGGGGCCAGGTTCGCGTGTCCCGGCGATCATCGTGTCGCCGCATGCGAAGAAGGGGCACGTCGACCACACGGTCTACGACACCGGCTCGATCGCGCGCTTCCTGACCCGCCGCTTCGGTCTGCGCAAGCTGCCCGGACTGACGCTGCGCGAGGAGTCCATGCGGGCCGCCGGCGGGCCTGCACCGGGCGATCTCACGGCCGCGCTGGAATTTGGCGACGCGTAGTCTTGTTCCGTCTCCTCTTTGGGCGGAGGGCCCGCGGTGTGGACGGTTCATGGGATGACTTCGCAGGGAGGCTGTCTTGCTTGGCGTTAACGCCCCAACGGGCTTACCGGCAAGCCCCGGCCCTCACCCCAACCCTCTCCCCGGAGAGAAGAGGGAGCGGGATCAGGAAGCCTCGACCATCTCGCGGCGGCGATGCCGTGAGCGGAAGGCACGCCAGCGCGCCGCCAGGCACGAGAAGATCACGTACAGCGCCGGCGTGCTGAGCAACGTCAGGCTCTGCGAGATCAGCAGGCCGCCGATCAACGCGATACCCAGCGGGCGCCGCAACTCCGAACCCTCGCCCAACCCGATCGCGATCGGCAACGCCGCCAGGATCGCCACCATCGTGGTCATCATGATCGGGCGGAAACGCACGATGCAGGCCTCGCGCACGGCATCCAGCGGCGCCTTGCCGTGCTCGCGTTCGGCCACCAGCGCGAAGTCGATCATCATGATCGCGTTCTTCTTGACGATGCCGATCAAAAGCACCAGCGCGATCTGCGAAATCACCGAAAGCTCGGTGCCGGTCAGCCACAGCGCGAGCAACGCGCCCACACCCGCCGCCGGCAGCGTCGAGAGAATGGTCACCGGATGTATCAGGCTCTCGTAGAGCATGCCCAGCACGATGTAGACGGTGAGGATCGCCGCCAGGATCAGCCAGCCCATGCCGCTCTGGGTTTCCATGAAGCGGCGGAAGTCGCCGCCCACGTTGAGGCGGATGTCGCCAGGCATGCGCAGGTCCTCGACGGTGCGCTGCACGATGCCCATCGCCTCGCCCATGCTCACGCCCTTGGCGAGATTGAACGAGAGGTCCATCGTGGTGTGCTGGTCCTCGTGCGAGACCGAGGTCGGCGCGAGTCCCGGCTCCATGTGCGCCAGCGCGCCCAGCGGGATCATCCGGCCGCTGTCCGAGCGAACGTAGATGCGGTTGATCGCCGCCGGCGTGGCGGTCTGCGAGGGCAGCGCGTTGAGCACCACCTTGTACTGGTTGATGTCCGAGTAAATGGTCGACACCTGGCGCTGGCCGAACGCGTTGTACAGCGCGCCGTCGATGGTGCCGATGGAGACGCCCAGGCGCGCGGCGGTGTCGCGGTCGATCACCACGTTCTGGCGCAGGCCGGCGTCGTCGATGTCGCTGCCGACGTCCTCGAACTTCGGGTTCTTCTTCAGCGCGTTGATAAGTTTCGGCAACCACTGCTGCAGTTCGGCGAGGTCGTCACCCTGCAGCGAGACCTGGTACTGCGCGCCCTGGTTGCCGCCGCCCCCGCCGCCGCTGGGCAGATCCTGGATCGGGCGCAGGCGCAGGTCGAGGTCGGGAAAGCGGTCGGCCTTGGCCGAGAGGCGTGCGAGCACGGCGAAGGTGTCGTCGGTGCGGCCTTCACCACGGGTCTTCAGCTCGATGTTGAACGAGCCGCTGGTGCCCTGCCAGTTGATGCCCAGGCGCGAGCCGACCGCCTTGACGTCCGGGTCGGCCAGCAGCATCGCGGTGAGCCGGTCCTGGCGCGCGATCGCATCCTTGAAGGACACCGTCGCGCTGGCGCTGGCGCGGCCCCAGATCAGCCCCGTATCCTGTTTGGGGAACAGCCCGCTCTTGACTGCGCCGAACAGGAAGAACGTGGCCACGATCAGCACCAGCGGCGTCAGCGACAGCGCCAGCGCGTGACGCAGGGCGAAGTCCAGCGAACGGGTGTAGGCGCGCAGCATGCCGGCGTGGAAGCGATCCAGCGCGTGGCCCAGCCGCGAGGGTTTCGCGTTGGCGTGGCCGCGCAGGAACAGCGCGCACAGCGAGGGCGTCAGGGTGAGCGAGATCAGCGCGGACATGGCGATCGCCGCGACCAGCGTCATCGTGAACTCGTGCATGAACATGCCGGTGATGCCCGGCGCGAACAACAGCGGAATGAACACCGCGATCAGCGAGGCGGTGATCGAGACCACGGTGAAGCCGATCTCGCGCGCGCCGGTCAGCGCGGCCTGCAATCGCGGCATGCCCTGGTCGATATGCCGGATCACGTTCTCGATCACCACGATCGCATCGTCCACCACGAAGCCGATCGCGATCACCAGCGCCAGCAGCGTGAGGTTGTTGAGCGTGTAGCCGAGCGTGTACATCACCACGAAGGCGCCGGCGAGCGAGAGCGGCACGGTCAGCGCGGCGATCAGCGTGGGCGCGAGCCGGCGCAGGAACAGCGCCATGGTCAGCACCACCATCGCCAGCGAGATCAGCAGCGTCGCCTGCACCTCGTGCAGCGAGGCGCGGATGGTCGGGGTACCGTCGAAGTACGGGGTGAGTACGGTGCCGGGCGAGAGGTATGCGCGCAGCGCGGGCACCTGGTCCTTGACCGCATCGACGGTGGCGATGACGTTGGCGTCGGCCTTCTTGTAGACATACATCAGCACCGCGGGTTTGCCCTGGAACCAGGCCGCCTGGTAGGCGTCCTGCTGGCCGGCGTAGACATGGGCCACGTCCGAAAGGCGGATCGGCACCCCGCCGCGCACGGCAATGATCAGTCCGGCGAAGTCGTCGGCGCTGTGCAGCTGGTCGTTGGCGGTCACCGCCATCGTGGTCGCGCCGTTGGACAGGAAACCCTGCGGCGAGGTGACGTTGGCCGCGGTTAGCGCGTTGCGCAATTGGTCGGGCGTCAGGCCCATGGCGCTGAGCGCGTGCAGGTCGATGTCCACGCGGATCGCCGGCGTCGCGGCGCCGGCGATCTCCACCTGGGATACGCCCGGCAACTGACGCAGGCGTTGGGCCAGCAGGGAGTCGGCCACGTTGAAAAGCGTGGCGGCCGATTCGGTATCGGAGGTAAGCGCGAAGGCGATGACCGGGTCGTCGTTGGGGTTGGCCTTCTCGTAGCTGGGCGGGCTGTTCAGGCCGGGGGGCAGGTCCGGAGCCGCGGCGTTGATCGCCGCTTGCACATCGCGCGCTGCCGAGTCCAGGTTGGTGCCACCGCGGAACATGAGAAACACCACCGCGCGGCCTTCGGAACTGTGCGAGCGCATCGACTCGATGCCCGGCACCTGGCCCAGGTGGCGCTCCAGCGGTGCGGCCACGGTCGAGGCGATGGTGCTGGCATCGGCACCGGCCTCCTGCGCCTGCACGAAGATCACCGGGAACTGCATCTGCGGCAGCGCGGACACGCCCAGCAACGCATAGCAGATCATCCCGGCGAGGATCACGCCCATGGCCAGCAGCGAGGTGCCGATCGGGCGGCGGATGAAGGAGCCGGAGAGGTTCATGCGGCGGGGGATGGGGCAAAGGGAAGGAGGATACGCGGCATCGCCGTGCTAACGCGCAACCGACCAATCGGTTGATCCGCGCGATGGATGCCGGAACCAGCGGAGGCTCCGGCGAACGACCGGCCTTCATCCCCGCTAGCCCGCCCCTCACCCCAAGGCTCTCCCCGGAGGAGAGAGGAGCAGAGCGCGGCGACCATGCAAGCCCTTGCGCTCTTGCCGCCTCAAGTCCCGAGCGCCCGCGGTAAAGCGGCGGCAGCTCCTCTAAGAGCAGGCGACGGACCAAGCAAGGCCAGGAGACACCTGGCTCTTATCCCTCACCGGGCTTAGCCAGGCCATTTCTTTGGTTACTTTCTTTGGGCCAGCAAAGAAAGTGACCCGAGCGCCGGCAGGCGATCGGAAGCCCGCCGCAGGCGAGCCAAATCACCGACGTGCCGCGAGAACGACAAGCAAGGCAGGGCTCATGCAGGAGCATCCCCGCGAGCCCCGACCCCTCACCCAACCCTCCCCCGCAAGGGAGAGGGAGCTAAGAGCGTCACACGGCGCGGGCGTCGGCCTCGGCGCGCGCCAGCGCGCGGCGTTCGCGGCGCAGGCGCAGCCAGTCGGAGAAGCGCTCCATGTACAGGTAGATCACAGGCGTGGTGTAGAGCGTGACCAACTGCGACAGCAGCAGGCCGCCGACGATCGACACGCCCAGCGGCCGGCGCAACTCGGCACCGATACCGTTGCCCAGCGCCAACGGCAACGCACCGAGCATCGCCGCGGCGGTCGTCATCATGATCGGACGGAAGCGCAACAGGCACGCGCGGCGGATCGCGTCGCGCGCGTTCAATCCGTCGCGCTGCGCCTCGATCGCGAAGTCGATCATCATGATCGCGTTCTTCTTGACGATGCCGATCAGGAGCACGATGCCCACGATGCCGTCCACCGACAGGCTCATGCCGCACAGGATCAGCGCAAGCAGCGCGCCCACGCCGGCTGGCGGCAGCGTCGAAATGATCGTCAGCGGGTGGATGTAGCTCTCGTAGAGCACGCCCAGCACGATGTAGATCACCACGATCGCCGCCAGCAGCAGCAGGACCTCGTCGCCGATCGACGCGTTGAACTCGGCCGCCTTGCCGATGAACTGGCCGCGCACCTGCGGCGGGAAGTCCAGCTGCGCCTCGACCTCGTGGATCGCATCGACCGCCTCGGACAGCGAATAGCCCTGCGCCAGGTTGAAGGAAACCGTCACCGCCGGCAGCTGCTGCTGGTGGCTCACTACCAGTGGCGCGCTGGTGACCTCGGCGGTGGCCAGCGAGGCGATCGGGATGGTGCCGCCCCCACCGATCTGGAAGCCGACATTGCCGGTGTTGCCGATGCCCGAGGGGGTCGCCGAATTGGCGGACGTCAGCTGGCCGAAGCTGGTCGCGTTGGAGCCGGTCAACGCGCCCGAACCATTGCCGCGCACGGTCAGCTTGTTGAGCAGGTCGCGGCTGGAACGGAACTCCGGCGCCACCTCCAGCACCACGCGGTACTGGTTCAACTGGGTGAAGATCGTCGAGATCTGGCGCTGGCCAAAGGCGTCGTACAGCGTGTCGTCGATGGTCTGCACCGGCACGCCCAGGCGGCTGGCCTTCTCGCGGTCGATGGTGAGCTTGAGCGCGTTGCCCCGGTTGGCCAGGTTGTTGTCCACGTCGGCCAGCTCGGGCCGCTGGCGCAGCGCCTGGGTCATCTGCTCCGCACGCTTGGCCAGGTCCGCCGAGTTCACCTCCGAGAGCGAGTACTGGTACTCGGTGGAGGCCACGCGGCTATCCAGCGTCACGTCCTGCACGGGTTTGAGGTACAGCGCCACGCCCGGGATGTTGGCGACCGTCTGCTGCAGTCGCGGCATCACCTCGTCCAGGCCGCCGCGGTCGCCGCGGTCCTTGAGCACGATCGAGAGCTGGCCCTGGTTGAGCGTGGGATTGATGGTGCCTGCGCCGATGAAGGCAGCAACGCCGGACACGGCCGGGTCAGCGCGCAGCGCCTCGGCCACGGCCTTGGTGCGCTGCTCCATCTGCGGGAAGGCCACGTTCTCGTCGGCCTGCACCACGCCGGTGACCAGGCCGGTGTCCTGCTCGGGCAGCAGGCCCTTGGGAATCACCACGTAGAGGATGACCGTCAGCACCACGGTGGCCGCCGCGACCACGATGGTCAGGCGGCGATGGTCGAGCACCCAGTCCAGCGTGCGGCCGTAGAAGTCGACCGTGCGCAGCCACACGCCGCGCTTGCCGGCGGCGGCGTGGCGCTCGTGCGCATCGTCGCCCTCCGGAAGCTGGTCGGGCTTGAGGAGATACGCGCACATCATCGGCGTCAGCGTCAGCGACACCAGCATCGAGATCGCGACCGCGATGGTCAGCACCCAGGCGAACTCGTGGAACAGGCGACCGGTGACGCCGGGCATCAGCAGCAACGGCAGGAACACCGCGATCAGCGAAACGGTCAGCGACAGCACCGTGAAGCCGATTTCCTTGGCGCCGATTTCCGCGGCCTCCTTGCCGCTCTTGCCCTGCTCGATGTAGCGCACGATGTTCTCGATCATCACGATCGCATCGTCGACCACGAAGCCGGTGGCCACGGTCAGCGCCATCAGCGAGAGGTTGTCCAGCGACATGCCGGTGAAGGCCATCACGCCGAAGGTGCCCATCAGCGACAGCGGCACGGCGATCGAGGGGATGATCGTGGCCCACAGGCGGCGCAGGAACACGAAGATCACACCCACCACCAGGCACACGGTGAGGATCAGGGTGAACTCCACGTCGTGCACCGAGGCGCGGATGGTGACCGTGCGGTCGGCGAACACGTCCAGGTGCACATCGGCCGGCAGCACCGCCTGCAGCGAGGGCAGCACGGCACGGATCTGCTCCACCGTCTGCACGATATTCGCGCCCGGCTGCCGGCGGATGTCCAGCAGCACCGCCGGCTTGCCGTTGGCCCAGGCGGCGAGCTGGTCGTTTTCCACGCCGTCGACCACGCGCGCGACGTCCTTCAGCCGGACCGGCGCGCCGTCCTTGTAGCTGATGATGGTCTGCCCGTAGGCGGCCGCATCGCTGAGCTGGTCATTGGTGCCGATCGAATAGCTCTGCGTGGCGCCGTTCAACGTGCCCTTGGGCGCATTGACGTTGGCCGCCTGCAGCGAGGCGCGCACGTCTTCCAGCGTGAGGCCCAGGTTGGACAGCTGCGAAGGATTGACTTGCACCCGCACGGCCGGGCGCACGTTGCCGGCGATCGACACCAGGCCCACGCCCTGCACCTGCGAAAGCTTCTGGGCGATGATCGAATCGGCCAGGTCATTCACCTCGCGCAGCTGGCGGCTGTCGGAAGTGAGCATCAGCGTGAGGATCGGCGCGTCGGCCGGATTCACGCGGTTGTAGACCGGCGGGTAGGGCAGGTTGTTCGGCAGCGTGCCCTTGGCCGAACTGATCGCCGCCTGCACGTCCTGCGCGGCGATATCGATGTCCCGGTCCATGTTGAACTGCAGGATGATCGTGGACAGCCCCGCGGAGGAATCGGAGCTCATCATCGACAGGCCGGAAATCTGGCCGAGCTGGCGTTCGAGCGGCGTGGTCACAAGCGCCGCCATGGTGGTTGCGCTAGCACCCGGGTATTGCGTGGTCACCACCAGGCTGGGCGCGTCGATTTCCGGCAGCGCGGAGACCGGCAGTTGGCGGTAGCCGAGCACGCCCAGCAGCAGCACCGCGACCATCAGCAGCGAGGTGGCGATCGGCCGGCGGATGAAGAGGGTGGAAAAGCCCATGGGTTGTCCGGTCTGTCTATCAGGTGAAGGCGCGCGTGGATCGCAACCCGACCGCCGTTTGCCCTGAACGTCGCGCGGCGGCGTCGAAGGGCTGCCCTTCGGCTTCGGCCTGCGGCCTGCGCTCAGGGCGAACGACCATTTTTGCGGCGCCCCGGACTTTCGGCCCGGGGCTGCCTTCTGTCATCAGTGACCGCGGCGACCGCCGCCGCCCTTCTTCGCCTTCTCAAGCTCTTCCTTGGTCGGCGCCGGCGGCACCTCGCCCGGCTTGAGCGGGTTGACCTTGCTGCCCGGCTTGAGCCGGAACTGGCCTTCGGTGACCACGCGCTGGCCTTCGGTCAGGCCGCTGGCGATCATCACCGCGCTGTCGCCCACTTCCTGCGCCACCTGCACCGGCTGCATCTTGACCGTGTCGTCCTTCTGCAGCAGATAGACATAGTCGCCGTCGGGGCCGCGCTGCACCGCCTGCGCCGGGATCACCAGGCCGCCGCCGACCGTGCGCACCTTCAGTCGCACGTTGACGAACTGGCCGGGCCACAGTTCGTTCTTCTGGTTGGGGAATTCCGACTTGAGCCGGAAGGTGCCGGTGCTGGCGTCGATCTGGTTGTCGATCACCTTGAGCACGCCGCCGTCGGCAATCACGTGCGCGTCGTCGCGGGCAAGCGCCGCGACCGACAGCTCGCCCTCGCCCATCGCCGCCTGGCGGACCATGTCGAGATTCTGCTCGGGCAGGTTGAACATCACGTTGATCGGGTGCAGCTGGGTCAGCGTGACGATCGTGCTGGTGGTGGTCACCACGTTGCCGGGGTCCACGCCACGGATGCCGGCCAGGCCGTCGATCGGCGAAACCACTTTCGTATAGCCCAGCTGCACCTCGGCGTCGCGGATCTGCGCCTGGTCGGAGGCGAGCGTCGCCTCCAGCTGGCGCACGGTGTTGCGCAGCGCGTCCAGATCCTGCTTGGCGATGTAGCCCTTGGGACCCAGTTCCTGGCTGCGCGAATAGTTCGCCTTGGCGGTGGCGAGCTGCGCCTGGTCCTGGTGCAGCCGTGCCGTGGCCTGGTCATAGGTGGCCTGGAAGGTGCGCGGGTCGATCTGCGCCAGCACCTGGCCCTTCTTCACCGGCTGGCCCTCGGCGAATTCGAGGCTGATCAGGCGGCCGCTCACCTGTGGGCTGATCGCCACGGTATTGAGCGCCTGCACCGTTCCCAGCGCGGTCAGGTACACCGGCACGTCCTGGCGCGCCACCGGCACCACGGTGACCGGCACCGGCGGTTGCTTGCCTTCCTCTCCCTGGCCCTGGGCGTTGGCCTGCCCTGGCTGGCCGCCCGGCTTGTGCATCAGGCGCAGGCCGACCACGGCCAGCACCAGCACCACCACGAGGACCAGCGCGATCTTCCAAAAACGCGACATTGGATAAAGCTCCCAGAATGGTTGTCGGCCCTTCACGCTGCGCCGCGCGCAGCCGAAGCCGACCCTGTGAAAAGCATAGGGTTACAGCAACGGCCTTGGACAATGCCAGTTGACAGGGGTGCCCCATGACCGATGACACGTTACCAACGGCAGGGACGGCGGCGCTTTGCCGCAGTCGCGCCGCGCGCAGCATGGCCTGAACCTTGGCGCGCGCTTTGATCTATAATCGGCGACTTGTCTGCCCCGCGCCGGCCGGCCCCGAGGCCTGCCGGCACGTCCACTGATTACCTGGAGTTACTTGCGTGAGCGGTTCCATGACCAAATCGGACCAGAGCTTCATCCGCCAGTTCAGCTGGCTGATCGCCGGTCTGCACGTACTGGCGCTGGTGTTGCTGATCATGGCCTACAGCATCTACTCCCACGCGGCGAAGGAAACCAACCCGCACGCGGCGCAGAAGGTCGCCGAGCGCCTGGCGCCCGCCGGCGCGGCGTACGCGGGCGATACCGGCCGCGCCGCCATGCTGGCCGCGCAGGAAGAGGCCGCCAAGGCCGCCGCGTCGCAGGTTGCCTTCGGCGGCAGCACCGACGGCAAGACGGTCTACGAAGGTCTCTGCCACAGCTGCCACACCGCTGGCGTGGCCGGCGCGCCCAAGCTGGGCGACAAGGCCGCCTGGGCACCGCGCATCGCGCAGGGCATCGACACCCTGGTCAAGCACGCGATCGAGGGCTACCACGGCCCGGACGGCAACTTCATGCCGCCCAAGGGCGGCATGCCCTCGCTCACCGACGAGCAAGTGGGCAACACGGTCAAGTGGATTGTCAGTCAAGCCAAGTAAGCCCGGCCTGACATAAAAAGCTTCGTTGAAACGCCGCCCACCGGGCGGCGTTTTTTCGTTCGCTACAGGCGTCGGGATGACGGGCCCTCCGATGTGCAGGGTGGGGCTTCAGCCCCCCGGCGCGGTTTCGCCGGGTGTTGCAGGTGGGCTGAAGCCCGGGCTCCACGCATGGGCGAAGCGCTGCAGTTGCGGGAAGAACGCATCGAAGCGCGCCTGCAGCGGCGCATCCATTTCCTGCAGCACGGGCAGCATCCGCCCCAACGGGTTGTCGCGCTGCAGGCGCTGCCCGATGCCGGCAAGCGCGCGATCCAGCACCGCCGGCTCGGCATACGCGGCCGGCAGGTCGTTGGCCCGCATGTATTGCGCGAAGCGCCGCGCGGTGGCCGGCAACAGCGCGTCCTGCCGGCGCAACAGCTCACGCAGGTCGGTCGAGAAGGCCGGCAACGGCGACGGCGACCAGCGCGCGAAGTCACGCGCCAGCAGATGGTCGAACCACATGTCCAGCGCGATGCCGGCATAGCGCCGGTACGGCGGTTCGAACAACGCGCGCGCCGCCAGCACCTCGGGGTGGCGGTCGGTATAACCATCGATCGCCCGGTGCAGCGCAATGCCCTCGCGCACGCCTGTCGGCAACGCGGCATCCGGTGCGCCGCGCACGAAGTCGCCGAGCACTCCGCCCAGGATCCGGCCCTCGTCGGGACCGGCGAGCAGCGCATGGGCCAGGTGGTTCATGCCATCACCCGGCACCACGGCCGGTGCACGGCCGCGACGGTTATCATTGTGCGCATGACACCCACCACCGTTCCCGACAATCCCGCCGCGTTCCCGACCGAAGAGGCGAGCTTCGCGCTCGACGGCCCCGTCGGCAAGCTGGAGGCGATCAGCGACGTCGCCGCGCCGGGGGAAGCGCGCCGCGGCGTGGCCGTGATCTGCCATCCCAACCCCGTGCAGGGCGGCACCATGCACAACAAGGTCGTGACGATGGTCGAGCGCAGCCTGCGCGAGTCGGGGCTCGATACGGTGCGTTTCAACTTCCGCGGCACCGGCGCTTCCGAAGGCAGTTACGACGAGGGCAACGGCGAGAGCGAGGACCTGGCCGCGGTGGCCGCCTGGGTACGCCGCGTGCGTCCGGACGACGTACTGTGGCTGGCCGGGTTTTCCTTCGGCAGCTACGTGACGATCCGCAACGCGGTGCGCCTGGGTGCCGCCGCGCTGGTGAGCATCGCGCCGCCGGCGGGGCGTTTCGCGCTGACCGGGATCGAGCCGCCGCAGTGCCCCTGGCTGATCGTGCAGGGCGAGGCCGACGAAGTGGTCGAGCCGCAGGCGGTGTTCGACTGGATCGACAGCCTGCCGGTCGAGCCGGAAGTGGTGCGCATGCCGGAGACCAGCCACTTCTTCCACCGCCGGCTGATGGACTTGCGTGGCGCGGTCAAGCATGCGGTGCAGCCGTGGCTGCCGCCGCCGCGCAACGGATGAGCCGGTACCGCTCCTCCTCTTTTGACGGAGGGGAGTTTTCGCGCGCACCCCGACCCTTTTCCAACCTCCCCTGGCGAACCGTCGGAAGACCCGCCATGCCGAATCCCGCTCGATGACCACCCTCACCCCCTCCGCCCGTTACCACGAAGGCGTCGTCGCGCACCGCTGGGAAGCCGATCCGGCGCAGCTTGCCGTATTGCCGGAGTTCGATCGCATGCACGCGGCGCTGTGTTCCCCAGCGGAGGACGGCGGCCTGTTTGGACGGCTGAAATCGCTGTTCGGCGACGACGAGCGCGCGCCGGTGCCGGGCCTGTACCTGTGGGGCAACGTCGGCCGCGGCAAGACTTTCCTGATGGACCTGTTCGCCGCCAGCCTCCCGCATGGCGCGGCGCTGCGGCGGCACTACCACCGCTTCATGGGCGAGGTGCACGCGCACTTGCGCGAGCTCGGCGAACGAGCCGACCCGCTCGAGGACGTGGCCGAACGCCTGGCCGCCCGCTGCCGCGTGCTGTGCCTGGACGAATTCCTGGTCAACGACATCGGCGATGCGATGATCCTGGCCAACCTGCTCGATGCGCTGTTCCGCCGCGGCGTGGCGCTGGTCACCACCTCCAACACGCCGCCGAAGAACCTCTATCGGGACGGCCTGCAGCGCGCCCGCTTCCTGCCGGCCATCGCGCTGATCGAAAAGTACTGCCGGGTGGTGGAAATGGTGTCGCCGCACGACTGGCGATTGCGCGCGCTGACCCAGGCGCCGGTCTACCTCACCCCGCCCGGCGCCGAGGCCGAGCGCGCACTCGCGCGCGTCTTCGCCAGCCAGTCGCAGGGCGACGGGCAGGACGGCGGGACGCTGGAAATCAACGGCCGGCCGATTCCGGTGCGCCGGCAGGCGCCGGGCGTGCTGTGGTTCGACTTCGACGCTTTGTGTGAGGGCCCGCGCGCCGTCTCCGACTACATCGCGCTGGCGCGCCGGGTGCCCACCGTGATCGTCTCCAACGTGCCGCAGTTTTCCGTGTACAGCGAGGACGCCGCGCGGCGGTTCGTGCTCATGGTGGACGAGTTCTACGACCGCCTCGTCAAGCTGGTGCTTTCGGCCGCCGCACCGATCACCGAGCTGTACGACGGCGAGCGGCATCGCGCCGAATTCAGCCGCACCGAATCGCGGCTGATCGAGATGCAGAGCGAGGAGTACCTGGCGCTACCGCACCGGCCCGAATAGGCCTGACCCGCAGTAGGCCGCGCCACCTCGCGCGGCAGTCTTCGCACTTTCCCATTTTTCGCATTGCGGCTGCCGACGCGGCCGAAGTACTCTGGCCGAAGGGTTACAAGCGGTTCCCACCTGGTCGGCCGGAGGGAGAACGCCATGCATACGACCATGGAGCACGCGCTGGAAGCGACGTTCATGGACAGGGACACCGCTCCTGGCGACGGGGCAGACCCGTTGGCCACGACCGACCATTACACCGTGCCCGGCTTCGATGCCGTCGCCCATCTGGCTGCTGCTTCGCTCGGCGTGGCGATGGTCGCCCTGGTGCTCGATAGCGGCAGCGCGTACTGGTACAGCCACGATGCCGGCCCGCACGCCCCCCATGTGCTGCATCCGCTCTACCTGGAGGCCGCGCGCCGCGGCGCTGGCCAGGTGCTGCCCGACATCGCCGCCGATGCGCGCTACCGCGACACGCCGCCGCTCACCGGCCCCTCGCCGGCCAGCTTGCGGTTCTTCGCCTGCGAACCGGTGTTCACCCTGAGCGGCCGCCACGTCGGTGCGCTGTGCGTGATGGACCACGCGCCACGCAGCGGCCTGGACGAGGCGGGACTGGCCGCGCTGCGCGACGCCGCGCGTCTGGCCGGCGCCGGCGTGGTGCTGGGCAGCTATCTGGGCCGCACCGACCCGGTCACCCAGCTGCCGCATCGCAGCGCCTTCTTCGAGGACCTGCGCAACCGCCACAAGAATGGCGTGCAGCGCGCCTGGCTGATCGCCATCGAAGTGGCCCCGGTGGAGCGCTTCAATGCCTTCGTGCGCGCGATGGGCTTTGCATACGCGGACGAGCTGATGCGCGCGGTGGCTGCGCGCGTGCAGGACTGGATGCCGGCGCGCACCAACCTTTTCCAGGTCGGCGTCACCCGCTTCGCCGCCGTGCTGCCGGACGGCGACCAGCCGCTGGAAACGAGCCAGTTGGACGCGCTGGTAGCCCGCCTGCGCACGCCGTTCAATTGCCTGGATATCCCGCTCACGTTGCAGCCGGGTGTCGGCCTGCTCGACCTGGACGTGCGCCAGCTCGACGGCGCCGATCCGTTGCGCCAGGTGATGAGCGCCTCGTACGCCGCGCAGCGCAGTCCGCGCGGCTGGGCGCTGTACGAGCGCAGCCAGGACGAACGGCACCGGCAGGAGTTCTTCCTGGTCACCGAGCTTGCGGCCGCCCTGACCGAGCGCACCGAGCTCTATCTGCACTACCAGCCGCGCGTGCGCCTGAGTGACGGCCGTTGCGTCGCGCTGGAAGCGCTCGCGCGCTGGCGCCATCCGACCCTGGGCGAGGTGCCGCCGAGCCAGTTCGTGCCGCTGGCCGAGCGCGCCGGGCTGATGCGCTCGCTGACCGGCTGGGTGCTCGACCACGGCGTCGCCCAACTGGCCGCCTGGCGCCGGACCGGCTGCGACGTCGGCCTGTCGCTCAACATTTCCAATGCCGATTTCGACGCCGACCTGGTCACGCGCCTGCAGGACGTGGCGAACCGCCACGGCGTCGATCCGCGCGTGCTGGAACTGGAGTTCACCGAAAGCACGCTGCTGGCGCACAGCGACGCCACGCGGCGCCACCTGGACGCGGTGCGCGAATTGGGCACCGGCATCGCCATCGACGATTTCGGCACTGGCTACAGCAACCTCGCCTCGCTGCGGCAGATGCCCGCGACCTGCCTGAAGATCGACCAGTCCTTCGTGCGCGCGATGGACGCCAGCCGGCATGACGCGGCGATCGTGCGCTCGACCGCTGCACTCGCGCACGACTTGGGTTTCCGCGTGGTGGTCGAGGGCGTGGAGAACCGGCGCATCTACGAGACCGTGCGCCGCATGGCCTGCGACGAGGTGCAGGGCTTCCACGTCTCGCGCCCCTTGCCGGCCACCGCCGTGCCACCCTGGCTCCAGCGCTCGGCCGACTGGCACCAGGTCGATGGCGAGGGCGCTCCGTGAGGTTGACCGACATCCTGCGCGACCAGCATGCGCAGCTGTACATCCTGCTCGACGAACTGCAAGGCGTGGGCCTGGCCGGTCCCGAGGGACGCGAGCGGCTGCGCAAGGCGAGGCAGGCAATGGTCGCGCACCTGGCCCTGGAAGACAGCCGGCTCTACCCGGCCCTGCAAGCGCACCCATCCACCTCCACCCTGGCCCGCCGCTACGTTGGGGAGATGCAGCAGCTGACGCCCGCGCTGCTGGCGTTCTTCGACGCCTACCACGAGGGCAATGCCGATCCGGAGGCTTTCTCGCGCAGCCTGGGGCAGTTGCTGGCAGTGCTGAAGCAACGCATCGGCCGCGAGGAGAACCAGTTGTATCCGGCCTACGAGGCGCATTGCGAGCCGACCGGATTGCCGCCCACGCAGGCGTGAGCTACGGGCCACCGCCCCCGCCGCCGGGATCAGGTGGTGGGCCGAAATCTCCTGCGTGCAGTATCCGGTCAGACGATGGCGTCAGCGCTTCGGCGCCTTCAGCACGCTGATCTTGCCATTGGCCTCCAGCCGCACCTCGGCCACGTCGCCCGCGTCGCGCAGTCCCTGTTCACGCAGCGCGCGGCGGAACGCTGCCTCCGACATGTCGTGCTTGCGCAGCGCGCCGTCGATGACCTGGCCATCGCGCGCCAGCAGGCTGGCCTTGCCCTCGACCAATCGGTCCAGGCGGGGCCAGCGCGCGCAGGTCCAGGCGATGCCCTTGTCGAGCAGGAAGATCGCCAGCACGCCGATGATCGCCGCCAACGGTTTCTTGTCGTCGCCGATGATCGCCGTGCGCAGGGTGCCGCCGACCAGCATGAGCACCACGATGTCGAACGTGGTCATCTCGCCGAACGAGCGCTTGCCCAGGAGTCGCAGCAGGACCAGCAGGCCCAGATAGACGCCCGCGCCGCGCAGCGCGTAGACCCACCACGGGTCCAGGAGATGCATGGCGTCAGCCCGTCGAGCCGCCCATCACGGGCAGGATCGCGCCGCTGATGTAGCTGGAGCAGCTCGGCGCGGCCAGGAACACGTATGCGGGCGAGAGTTCCTCCGGCTGCGCCGGCCGGCCCCATGGATTCTGCTGGCCGAACTTGGCGACCTGCCTGGCTGGCTTGTCGGCTGGATTGAGCGGTGTCCACACCGGCCCCGGCGCCACCGCGTTCACGCGGATGCCGCGCGACACCAGATTGCTTGCCAGCGACATGGTGAAGGCGTGGATCGCGCCCTTGGTCGCGGAGTAGTCGAGCAGGTGCGCGTTGCCGAACAGCCCGGTTTCCGAGCCGGTGTTGATGATCGAGCTGCCCTCGCGCAGGTGCGGGAGCGCGGCCTTGGCCATGTGGAAATAGCCATAGATATTGGTGCGCATGGTGAGGTCGAAATGCTCCTCGGTGATGTCTTCCAGCGCGTCGGCATGTTCCTGGAAGGCGGCGTTGTTGACCAGGACGTCCAGACGGCCGAACTCGTCCACCGTCTGCTGCACGGCCTGTTCGCAGAAGTCCGGGTCCTTCACGTCGCCGCGGATCAGCAGGCAGCGGCGACCTTCCTTCTCAACGTGGCGCATGGTCTCGCGCGCGTCCTCGTCCTCGGACAGGTACACCACCGCCACGTCCGCACCCTCGCGCGCGAACAACACGGCCACGGCGCGGCCGATGCCCGAGTCGGCGCCGGTGATGATCGCCGCCATGTCCTGGAGCTTGCCGCTGCCGCGGTAGTCGGGCGCCTGGAATTGCGGGCGCGGCTTGAGCTTCGCTTCCTTGCCCGGCTTGCTCAGGTGTTGCTCGGGCAACGGCGGGCGCGGTTTGGCGCGGGTGCTGGTCTGGCCGGGCTGTTTCTTCGCGGCGCTCTTGCTTGCCGGTTTCGATGCCTGCTTCTGTTTGTCCTTGGCGTCGATGCGCGATTGCACCTGGCGTTCTTTCGCTACCGCCTTGCCGGTGCCGTTGCCGCCTTTGGCGGTCTTCGTCGTGGCCATCATCCGCTCCCGCTGTGGCTGGGTATGGCCCGCGACGATAGGCAGCGCGCCGTGGCGGACAAGTGAGCGCAGCGTTGCGCCGGAACCCGGGTGCCGCTAGCGCCCCATCCGCCTGCCGGCCTTCCCTGCACGCGCAGGGCAAGGCGTAAGAGAAGGCGCCGTGCAACTTCGGCCCTTCTTCCGGTCACGGGGAGGTGTCAAAGGGGATGCGCGCTGCCCACGGCCGCCAAACACGAAATCTTGGGTTGACCGGCATCCAAAGCCCCGATATGTTGTGCCCCGTCGGTGCCCGTCCAGACGCGACTGTCGGTCGGGCTTAAAAGGGAATCCGGTGTAAATCCGGAACTGCCCCGCAGCGGTAAGCGGAAACGAACGTCCTCACATGCACTGGGCCGCAGCGCCTGGGAAGCGAGGGCAAGTAGGTGGGTCGACCGACCCGCGTCCGCGAAGTCCGAAGACCTGCCGGCACGCCGGGCCCCAGGGGCCGGCGGTCGCGTCGCATGAGACGCGCCCGTCCGACCCTGATGCGGCCCGGCGCGGGTGACCGCTTCCGCGGGGAGGCGCGTTGCATGCGGGCGTTCTGGCGCCCGCGTGGGGCGTGCCGTCCATCGGAAGCGAGCCCTCAGGCCCTGCGCGCGGGAGCAGGCGTTTGACGTTTTCGGAACCGTCGCGTCGGTGCGTTCTCCTCCGTACCGGCGCGGCGGCTTCCCTCCCGGAGATCCGCATGGACACCCTCGATACCGCTTCCCGCGAAAGCACGGCCGCGCCGTCCGTCGACGACGGCTTTGCCCTGACCCCGCCGCACAGCCCCGCGCAAATGCGCGTGACCAAGCGCAACGGCGCCACCGAAAGCGTGGACGTCAACAAGATCGTGCGCGCGGTGACACGCAACGCCGACGGCCTGCACGCGGTCGATCCGCTGCGCGTGGCGCTCAAGACCATCGGCGGCCTGTACGACGGCGCCAGCACGGCGGAGCTGGACCAGCTCTCGATCCGCACCGCCGCCGCGCTCACCGCGGAGGAGCCCGAATACGGCCAGCTTGCCGCGCGGCTGCTCGGCGCCTACATCGACAAGGAAGTGCGCGGGCAGGAGATCCAGAGCTTTTCGCAGTCGATCGCACGCGGTGCGGAGCTGGGCCTGCTCAACGCACGGCTGCGCGACTTCGTCGCCGCGCATGCGCGCAAGTTGAATGACGCGATCGACCCGGTGGCCACGCGCCGCTTCGAATACTTCGGCCTGCGCACCGTGTACGACCGCTACCTGCTGCGACACCCGCAGATGCGCAAGGTCATCGAGACGCCGCAGCATTTCTTCATGCGGATCGCTTGCGCGCTCGGCGGCAACGACGTGGGCGAGGCGCTGGAGCTCTACCGCCTGTTTTCCGCGCTCGACTACATCCCCAGCTCGCCGACGCTGTTCAACGCCGGCACCGCGCACGAGCAGCTCTCCTCCTGCTTTCTGCTCGACTCGCCGGCCGACTCGCTGGAGGCGATCTATGACAAGTACACGGACGTGGCCAAGTTGTCCAAGTTCGCCGGTGGCATCGGCCTCTCGTTCACGCGCGTGCGTTCGCGCGGCTCGCTGATCCGCGGCACCAACGGCCACTCCAACGGCCTGGTGCCCTGGTTGAAGACGCTCGACGCCTCCGTCGCCGCGGTCAACCAGGGCGGCAAGCGCAAAGGCGCGTGTTGCGTGTACGTGGAGCCCTGGCATGCCGACATCGAGGAGTTCCTGGAGCTGCGCGACAACACCGGCGACGAGGCGCGGCGCACGCACAACCTCAACCTGGCCAACTGGATCCCGGACGAATTCATGCGACGGGTCGAAGCCGACGGCGACTGGTCGCTGTTCGACCCGAAGGCCGTGCCGCAGCTGGTCGACCTGTGGGGCGTGGCTTTCGAGCACGCCTACCGCGAGGCCGAGGCCGCCGGTCTCGCCGCCAGGACGATCAAGGCGCGCGAGCTCTACGCGCGCATGCTGCGCACCCTGGCGCAGACCGGCAACGGCTGGATGACCTTCAAGGATCGGTGCAACGCCACCGGCAACCAGACGGCCGAGGCGGACAACGTGATCCATTTGTCCAACCTGTGCACCGAGATCCTGGAGGTCACCGGCGCGGGCGAGACAGCAGTGTGCAACCTGGGCTCGATCAATCTCTCGCGTCACATCGCGGAGGGCACGTTCGACTTCGGGCGCCTGGCCACCACCGTGCGTACGGCAGTGCGCCAGCTGGACCGGGTGATCGACCTCAACTTCTATCCGATCGCCAGCGCGAAGAGCGCCAACCGGAAATGGCGTCCGGTGGGCCTGGGCGTCATGGGCCTGCAGGACGTGTTGTTCCAGTTGCGCCTGCCGTTCGACTCGGCCGAGGCGCTCGCCCTGTCCACACGCATCGCCGAAGAGATCTACTTCCAGGCGCTGGAGCAGTCCTGCGAGCTGGCCGAACAGGGCGGCGCGCATCCGGGCTTCGGCGAGACCCGCGCCGCGCGCGGCGAGCTGCAGTTCGACTACTGGCCGCAGGCCGCGCCGCACGATGAGGCGCGCTGGAGCGCATTGCGCGAACGCGTCAGAAACAGCGGCCTGCGCAACTCGCTGCTGATCGCGATCGCGCCCACCGCCACGATCGCCTCGATCGCCGGCTGCTACGAGTGCATCGAGCCGCAGGTGTCCAACCTGTTCAAGCGCGAAACGCTCTCGGGCGATTTCCTGGTGGTCAACCGTTACCTGGTCGAGGAATTGAAGACGCTGGGCCTGTGGACGACCGAGGTGCGCGATGCGATCAAGCTGGCCGACGGTTCCATCCAGGGCATCGCGGTGATCCCCGAACGCCTGCGCCAGGTCTACCGCACCGTGTGGGAGCTGCCGCAGAAGGCGTTGATCGACCTGGCCGCCGCGCGCGGCGCGTACATCGACCAGAGCCAGTCGCTGAACCTGTTCATGGAGAACCCGAACATCGGGCAGCTTTCCTCGATGTACATGTACGCCTGGAAGGCGGGCATCAAGACCACGTATTACCTGCGCTCGCGGCCGGCGACGAAGATCGCCAAGACGACCGTCGCCGCGCCAAGCCAGGGCGAGGCGAACGCAGCGGTGTTCTGTTCACTGGAGAATCCGGAGTATTGCGAGGCCTGCCAGTGATGGGAAACGCGCATGCAGCCTTATCGCAATCTCGATGGCCATTCGGGCGTCATGGGGTACGAGCTGGGCGCGGGCTGGATCCAGGTGTGGTTCGTCAACGGCAAGGACTACCGGTACTCGGCGGCCAATGCCGGGGCGGAGCATGTGCGGAACATGCAGATCCTGGCGGAAGCCGGCGAGGGCTTGGCCAGCTACATCAGCAAGTTCGTCCACGACAAATACGATTCCGGCGCGTGAAGGCCCCTCGCCGGCCGGGAGAGGGGTGGGGCAGAGGGTACGGCCCTTGCCATCGCTCGCTCACCCTGAGCGTAGGCGCGTCAGCGCCGAAGTCGAAGGGCCGCGCCAACCCGGCACCCGCGCGAGCTCCGCACCCCCACCCGCCCTTTCGGGGCACCTTCTCCCGGGTGGAGAAGCAAAAGTCCAAGGCATCCCGATGACCAGCCAGCTGCTCGACCCCGGCTACGCCCTCACCCTGCGTCCGATGCGCTATCCGGCCTTCTACGAGATGTACCGCGCCGCCATCCGCAACACCTGGACGGTCGACGAGGTCGACTTCGCCCCCGACCTCACCGACCTCAACGCCAGGATGAACGCCGCCGAGCGCCACCTGATCCAGCGCCTGGTCGCCTTTTTCGCCACCGGCGACACCATCGTGGCCAACAACCTGGTGCTCAACCTCTACCAGCACATCAACGCGCCCGAGGCGCGCATGTACCTCTCGCGCCAGCTCTACGAGGAAGCGCTGCACGTGCAGTTCTACCTGACCCTGCTGGACACCTACATTCCCGATCCGACCGAACGGCACAAGGCGTTCGACGCGATCCATAGCATCCCCTCCATCCGCGCCAAGGGCGAGTTCTGCTTCAAATGGATCGGCTCCATCGAGCACCTTCGCCGGCTCGACACCCGCGAGGACCGCCGCCGGTTCCTGCTCAACCTGATCTGCTTCGCCGCCTGCATCGAGGGACTGTTCTTCTACGCCGCGTTCGCCTACGTCTACTACCTGCGCTCGCGCGGCCTGCTGCACGGACTGGCCTCGGGCACCAATTGGGTGTTCCGCGACGAGTCCGGCCACATGGCCTTTGCGTTCGAGGTAGTTCGCACGGTGCGCGCCGAGGAGCCGGACCTCTTCGACGATGCGCTGCGCGCACAGGTCGAGCAGATGCTCGAGGAAGCGATCGCCTGCGAAACGCAGTTTGCCCAGGACGTGCTGTCCGGCGGCGTGGCCGGCCTGTCGGCCAGGGATATGCGCCAGTACCTGGAGTACTGCGCCGACCAGCGCCTGGCCCAGCTGGATTTCCCGAAGAAGTACGGCGCCAGCAATCCGTTCGACTTCATGGACCTGCAGGACGTGCAGGAGGTGACCAACTTCTTCGAGCGACGCGTGTCGGCCTACCAGGTCGGCGTGCAGGGCGAGGTGGCGTTCGACATGGCGTTCTGAGACGCTGGCGGCCTGCCTTGCTAGGGGAAACCGATGAGCCTGGCCGACGTCACCATGCTGTTCGACAGCCCGCTGTTGCGCATTATTGGGATCGACTGCCGCCATCCGCGCGGCGGTTGCGGTTGCGAGCGGGGCGACGAGCGCACGCATCTGGCCCTGCTGCGCCGCGGCGGCTTCGGCTACCACCTGCGTGGCGCGGCGTACGTGGGCGATCCGGCCACCGCATTGCTCTATCGCGCCGGCGACAGCTATCGCATTTCGCATCCGTTCGAGGGCGGGGATGACTGCAGCTGCTTCGAGGTGGCACCCGAGCACGAGGACGAATTGTTCGGCCGCCGCCTGCGCGACGGAGCCGACGCCGCGCGCGTGGCCAGTCCGGCCGACCAGTACCGGCACCGCGCGCTGCACGCCGCGCTGTTACGCGGCGGGGCTGATCGCCTGGCGGTCGAGGAAGCGGCTACCGCGCTGTGCCACGACATCCTGCATCGCGCCGCGCTGCCCGAGGCTCCACTCTCCGTGGCGGCCCGGCGTCTGGCGACGCGCGCGCGGGAAATGCTGCTTGCCGATCCCGCCGCCGACGGCGGGCTCGCGGCACTGGCCACGCGGGTCGGTTGCTCGCCATTCCATCTGGCGCGCGTGTTCCGCCGCGCCTTCGGCCTGAGCCTGGCGGACTACCGCACCCGCGTCCGCCTAACGCTCGCGCTCGAACGGCTCGCCGCCGGCGCGGACGATCTCGCCGCGCTGGCCTGCGAGCTCGGCTTCAGCCACCACAGCCATTTCGGTGCGGCGTTTCGTCGGCATGTCGGGCTGACACCCGCGGCGGCGCGCGCGCGGCTGCGCACGGATGCGGTCACACGCGCGAGCAGGCATTTGATAGCGACGCGGGCGCGCGGCCGCTAGCGTTGCGGGCGTCCCCACGGGAGTACGCCATGAAGTCCGCCGTTGCCCTGTTCGCCCTGGTTGCAGCCTTTCACGCGGGCGACGCCCGCGCCACCGCGCCTCACGCCATGCTGCCACCCGCGCTCGCCAGGGCAGTCGCCGCGTTCGACCGCGCGCAGGTGCAGGGCGATGGTGCCGCGCTTGGCCGCCTGCTGGCCGACGACTACGTGCTGTTCAACAGCCGTGGCCGCGTCGAGGACAAGGCCGCCTTCATCCACGACTACACCGCGCCCGGCGCCTCGATGAAGCCGTTCACGGTGGAAGACGAAGTCGTGCGCCACTGGCCCGGCGGCGCCGTGCTCGGTGGCGTGGCCACGCTGGAGGGCACCAGCGCAGGCAAGCCCTACAAGGTCCGCCTGCGCTTCGCCGATATCTGGGCCGAACGCGACGGGCGCTGGCAGGTGGTCTTCACCCAAGCCATTCGCGCCCCGTTGCCGTAGCCCACCAGGCTCCCTTTCCTTGCGGAGGCTTGGGGTGAGGGGCCGAGGCTCGCCGGGGTCGGCGGCGTGGTGACGCTCCCCTACGCGCGTTTCCCCCCACGCCCTGCCTGCTCGCAAGCCTTGTCCCCTCACCCCAAGCCTCTCCCTTACAAGACAGGGCGCCATGCCGCCCGGCCTATTGACTACACCTGTAGTCAGCGCTAGCTTGACTACAACTGTAGTCAGGAAAGCCGCCATGCCACGCCCCTCGATCGGCGACCAGGAACTCGCCCTGCTCCATTACCTGGCCGACCACGCCCCCGCTTCGGTGGGTGAGGTCGCCGCCGGCTTCGGCGAGGCGCGCGGGCTGGCCCGCTCGACCGTGCTGACCATGATGGAGCGGTTGCGCGGCAAGGGTTACCTCAAGCGCCGCCAAGGCGGCGGGCTGTACCGCTACAGCCCGGCCACCGCGCCCGGCGAGGCGATGCGCCACGCCGTCGGCAGCTTCGTGGAAAAGACCCTGAGCGGATCGGTCTCGCCATTCGTGGCCTACCTGTCCGAGCGCGCCGAGGTCAGCGATGCCGAACTGGCCGAGCTGGAGGCGCTGGTGGCCCAGTTGCAGTCGCGGCGCAAGGAGACCTGACCATGTCCACGCTCCCGGCATTGCTCGATGCCCTGTCCACCCGCCTGCTGTGGACCTCGGCGCAGGCCTGCCTGCTGATCGGCGCGGTCGCGCTGGCCTGCCACCTGCTCCCGCGGCTGCCGGCCGCGATGCGCTGCATGCTCTGGTGGCTGGCCGGCGCGCAACTGGTGCTGGGCTTGGCCTGGCACACGCCGCTGCAGCTGCGCTGGCTGCCGCCGCCCGATGACGCACCACTGATCGTGACGACCCCGGCACCGCCGGTCGTGCTGCCGATGGCCACGCAGCCAGTCGCCCGTCGCGCACCCTCCGCCGCCTTCGTTGCGCCGCCCCCTGCGCCGCGGTTCGCCTGGCCACGGTTCCTGCTCGTTCTCTGGCTCGGTGGCGTCGGGCTGCAACTTGCCCTGGCCGCGCGCCAGGGATGGCGCGTCGCTCGTGCCCGCCACGGTGCGCGACCGGCTCCGCCGGCCTGGCAGGCGGTCTGCCGAGTCCACGCTCGCCGGTTGGGCCTGCGCCATGCGCCCGGTCTGGCACTGTCGCCGGCCATTGGCTCGCCGCAGGTGCTCGGCGCCTGGCGCCCGCTGGTGCTGTTCCCGGCCGACGCGCGCCTGTCCGACGAGGAAACCGCGATGGCCATTGCGCACGAACTGGCACACCTGCGCCGCGGCGACCTGTGGCTGGGCTGGGTTCCGGCACTGGCTCAGCGCCTGTTCTTCTTCCACCCGCTGGTGGCCTGGGCGATGCGCGAATACGCGCTCAGCCGCGAGGCCGCCTGCGATGCCCAGGCGCTGGCCTGCACCGGCGGCGCACCGCAGGCCTACGGCCGGCTGCTGCTGCGGCTGGGCGTGGCCACTCCGCTCCCCTCCGGCCTGGCCGGGGCTTCCCCCACGTTCCACAACCTCAAGAGGCGACTGACCATGTTGCAGCACATCGAGGCCACTCCCGGCCGCAGCCGCGGCTGGCTGCTGCTTGTCGCGATCGCGGTGGCCGGCGTGGTGCCTTACCGCGTGACCGCCGGCAGCACGGATGCTCCCGCGAGCCAGAGCCAACCCGCACAGACCGCGCTACCCGCGGCACGCCCGGCACCGGCCGCGGCGCCCGCTCCCGCCGCACGTCCGGCACCGGCCGCCCATCCGGCGCCGTATCGCATCCCGCCTCCGCCGCCGGCACCACCCGCCCCACCCCCGCCGCCTCCCGCGTCCATCCCGCCCGCGCCTCCGGCACCGCCCGCACCTCCGGCACCGCCCGCACCTCCGCCGGCACTGACGGGCTTCGCTGGCCATCACGTGCACATCGACAACCATTCGGACGCGCGTAGCGGCTTGGCGATCTTCGACGGCGATACGACGATCATCAACGGCAACGATGCGGACATATCCGCGGCCCGCCATCTGCAGCGCGGCAACGCGCCGCTGGTCTGGTTCCGCCACGCCGGCA
This sequence comes from Frateuria edaphi, assembly GCF_021117405.1. Classification (NCBI taxonomy): domain Bacteria; kingdom Pseudomonadati; phylum Pseudomonadota; class Gammaproteobacteria; order Lysobacterales; family Rhodanobacteraceae; genus Frateuria; species Frateuria edaphi. Next base: position 64,270 of record NZ_CP088251.1, on the reverse strand, counting down.
AGGCGTACGTCGTGCACGACCCGGCTGTGGTCGCGCGCGCCAAGGCGATTTACGCGCCGGTGACCGAGCTGGCGAGCGAGCAGGGCAGGTTGGCCGGGGAGCAGGGACGGCTGGCCGGCCAGCAAGCCGGACTGGCTGCGCGGGACGCCGCCTTCGCCGGAGAGCAAGCTGACCTCGCCCGCGAGGCGGCGGAAATCGCCGCACAAGCCGTGGAGGTCAACCCGGGGCCGGACGAGGGTGCTTCGCGCGCCCGCGAAGCGCGCCAGCACGCGCTAGAACAGCGGCAGGCCGAGCTGGAGCAGCGGCACGCCGCGCTGCAGAAAGAGATTGCCGGACAACAACGCGACCTCGAAGCGCAACAGGCTGCGTTCGGGAAACAGCAGCAGGCACTCGCCGAGCACCAGCAGGAGGTCAGTCGCAAGGCCGAGCTGCAGATGCAGCAGTTGCTGGAAGAGGCGGTTCGCAACGGCAAAGCGCAGCTGAGCGGGGCGCGCTGATCGGCCAGGGCTCACCAAGGAGCACGCGCAGGAGCGCGTGCGGCCGTTCCCGACCGGCGGCGGGGGGCCAGACCCTGTAGGGCCCGCTTGTCGCCGATTGATGATCGGCATCCCCTACCAGCGGGCTGCTAGGAGGTTGCTGGTCGCCGTCAGGCCATGCCGCCGTTGATGCCGATCACCTGGCCGTTGATGTAGCCGGCGGCGTCCGAGCACAGGAAGGCGACCAGCGCGGCGACTTCCTCCGGCTTGCCGGCCCGCTGCGCCGGCACCATCTCGCGGATCCGCTCGGGCGGGAAGTTCTCGCCGACCATGCGGCCCTCGATCACGCCGGGCGCCACCACGTTGGCGGTGATGCCGCGAGAGGCCATCTCGCGCGCCAGCGACTTCACCGCGCCGTGCAGGCCGGCCTTGGCCGCCGCGTAGTTGGCCTGGCCGCGATTGCCGACCTGGCCGCTGACCGAACCGACCGCCACCACGCGACCGAAGCGGGCACGCGCCATTGGCAAGAGCAATGGCTGTACGACATGGAAGAAGCCGTTCAGCGAGACATCGATCACGCGCTGCCACTGCCCGGCGTTCATGCCGGCCATCGGCGCGTCGTCGTGCACGCCGGCATTGCTCACCACGGCGTGGATCGGACCGTCGGCCAGCAGGCTCTCCAGCGCCATCTGCGCGGCGTCGCCATCCGTCACGTCGAAGGCGATGGCGCGGGCCTGCCCGCCCGAGTCGCGGATCGCCGCCGCCACGGCCTCGGCGCGCTCCGGCGCGCGGTTCGCGTGCACGATGACCTGATAGCCGGCCGTCGCCAGCGCGTGGCAGATCGCGCTACCGAGATCGCCGCTGCCGCCGGTGACGAGGGCGCGGCGGGGCGAAGCAGTCGTGCTCATGAGTTCGGTCCCTCCGGATGGATCACCGCGGCGCGCCCGCTGGCCAGGAGGTGGCCGTCGCGTTCGATGCGGAACAGGTACTGGGCGCCGGTATCGCCGGCATAGAGGCATTGCGCATGGACGTCCAGACGTCCATCTGCCGACACGTACTCGACATCCAACCGCACCTCGCGCAGGCTCACCAGCATGCCCGGCCGAACGGTCTCGACGCCGCCGGCCCGCGCGCGCAGCGCGCCATGCACCGCCATCGCCTGCGCACCGTACTCGGCCAGGTGCACCGCGTGCAGGCCATGCGGGCCGCGCAGCGGGTTATCGGGGCGGGCGTGACCTTCGCTGGCGGCGTGGATGGTGTCCACGTCCCATGTTAGGACCGCATCGAGCAGGCACATGCCGCCCGCGTGCGGGATCAGGTGCGCCCAGTCACTCTTCGGCAGCATGCTCGGCCTGCGCATGCGGCGCCATCAGGATGGAAAGGCAGAAATGGAAGGCCACGCCCAGGCTGACGGTGAGGCCGATCGCGCGCAGCACGGGGATGGTCGCCCATGCCAGCATGCCGAACACCAACAGCGCCGACAGCACGCACACCAGCGTGGCGTGGAGCGTGCGCCGCTGCTCGGCGGCATTGCCGGTGTCGCGTTCGAAGAACAGCGCGTAGTGCAGGCCCAGGCCACCGGCCAGGATCAGCGCGACCAGGTGGAACAGCGAGATCTGCACGCCCGCCACCCGTTCGACCGCCAGCACCAGGAAGGTCGCGAGGGTCATCGGTGCCAGCACGTGCCAGGCCCGACGCAGGCTGCGCAGGGCCAGGCTGATGGTCAGCACCAGCAGGATCGTGGCGGCCAGCAACGCCTGCAGGATGCGCGTGCGGTAGGCGACCACCAGCGATTCGGCTGCGCCCTTCAAGTCCAGCACGCGCACGGTGCCGCCGCTGCCCCGGGCCAGCGTTGCCAGCGCCGCGGCGTCGTGCACCCCGCTGACCGTGCCCAGGCCGAGCCAGTGGCCGTCGCGTTCGACCAGCATCGCGGCCAGGCGCTGGCCCAGCGGACTGGCCGCGAAGGCCTTCGGGGTCAGCGGCGGCAGACTGCGCGCGGTCTCCACGTCGGCCACGAAGGGCGCGAACAGGTCGCGCCGGAACGGCAGGCCATCGGTGGCCTCGGCGAGCGACTGCTCCAGTGACGCGCGATCCGGCAGTTTCTGCTGGCGCGCGTGTTGCGATGTTGCGCTGGGCAGGTAGCGCGAGGGCAGCTCGATCGCGTCGACGGCCTTGTTTGCAACCAGCACGTCGACCTTCGGCTCGAGCTTTTCAGACAGCGCGAGCACCGCCTCGGGCGTGGCCGCCTCCAGCACCAGCAGGTAACGCACGTCCGGCGCGCCGAGCGCCGAGCGCAGGCGGGCGTCGCGCAGCAGCAGGTCGGTCGGCAGCGGCGTGAGCGCGGCCAGGTCGTTCTGCCAGAATGGCCCGCGGCCCAGCGCGAGCAACACGACGATCACGACGGCGACCGCCCACGGGATCCAGCGCGGACGCGGCAGATTGTCTACCGCCCCGCGCAGGCGCTTGAGCCATGGCAACGCCGCGACATCGCGCACCCGGGTCGGCAGCAGGTACGGCAGCAGATAGCGCGTGCTGAAACCGGCGGCGAGCAGGCCGACGATGGTGAACACGGCCAGCTGCTTCAGACCGTTGACGCCCGAAGCGTAGAACGCGAGGTACGCGATGCATGCCGAGGCGATGGCGGTGAGCAGCAACGGCCACAGGTCGCGCACGCTCGCCACCGCATCCTCGCCGGCGCGGCGGTGGCTCAGCACGCGGATGGGATATTCCTGCGCCACGCCCAGCAGCGTGAAGCCGAAGGCCAGGGTGATGCCGTGCACCTGCGGGTAGATCAGCGTCAGCGCCGCGATGCCGGCCAGTGCGCCACTGGCCACCGGCAGTGCCGCCAGCAGCAGCGAGCCGATGCTGCGATAGGCCAGCAGCAACAGCACGATGAAGCCCACCGTGGAGATGCGACCGATCCAGTCGGCCTGGTCGCGCGTCTGCGAGCTGGCGACCACGCTGAAGTAGCCCGGCCCCGACACGATCAATTTCGCCTCGCGACCGCCAGGCAACCCATGCAGCGCTTCCTCGATGCCGCCGATGGCCGCCTGTTGCGCATCCGGATCGAAGCCGGGCGCGCGGGTCTGCACCAGCAACAGCGCCTCGCCTTGCGGCGAGAACCACACGCCGTCACGGATCTGCGGCGAGCGCGCCGGCGCCCAGCGCTGTGCGAGCTTGAGCACTTCCAGCGTGGGGTCGCGCGGCAGCAGGCCCTTGAACAGGCTGGCCGCCGGCGAGCCGAGTTCGTCCAGGCGCTGCTGCAGCTCATCGCCCAGGAACGCCGCGTCGAGCGCATGCGTGTCCAGTGTCGGGGAAAGCAGGTAGCGGTAGGGCAAAAGCTTCGGATCGAGCGCGGTGAGGTCGAAGCTGCCGTTGAGTACCTGCGCGTAGCGCGGATCGGCCTTGAGCTTCGCCGCGAGCGCCTGGCTCAGCTTCGCCAGGGTGGCTTCGTCCTTGCCGGTGATCGCCAGCAACAGCAAGCGCGAACCGGGACCCTCACCCACCTGTTCCATCAGCAGGCGCTGGTCGGGCGTGGTCGGCGCGGGCATGAAGCTGCGCAGGTCGGTGCCGACCTGAAGATGCTTCACGACCCACAGCCCCAGCAGGGCCAGTACCAGCAGCCATCCGGCCAGCAGCGCGACGCGCGCGCGCAGCGGCATGCTCAGGCGCCCTTGCAGAGCGCGGCGAGCGCCTCGCGGGTGGGCTCGGCCGGCATCTTGTCGGCCAGGCCGCCGAGCAGGTCGACGGCGACGTCGCCGTCCGATTCCTGCATCCACATGCAGCGTGCCTCATCGCCCTTGCCGTCGATACGGATGGTGGCGACGGTGCGCGCCACCTCCAGATCACGCGGGGTCAGCGTGAGCGTCCAGGCGCCCGTGGCGTCGCCGCGACGGGCGATCGCGAAGGCCTGGCGCAGGCGGCCCGGGTCGCCGCCGAGCAGCGCCACGAAGCTGTCCACCAGCACCTTCAGCTGCGGCGCGCGCTCCAGCGAGAAGCTGCGCTCGCCCTTGCCTTCGCGCTGCTGGGTGACCTTGCCGTCGGCGATGCGCGCGGTCTCTTCATGCGGTTTGGTGACGTGGCGCTCGAGCGTGTCGCCGCCCAGCCAGGCCAGTTCGCCGGAGACCACCAGCGGACGGTCGAGTACCTGCATGAAGCGCGCTTCGGCGAACGCCGTGCGCGCTGGCGCGGGACGACCCAGCTGGCTGATCAGCGCATCGGTGGCGTCAGGTGCCGAGGCGTTCGCCGAGCAGGTCAGGGCCAGGGTGCACAGGACCGCGCTGATCTTGCTGCCAGAAGTCATAGAAGTTGAACCAGTTGTAGGGGGCCACGTGGACGTAATGCTCCAACCGCTGGGCATAACGGGCGATGAGCGCATCCAGCGCCGGGCCACGGGCGTGGCGCGGGATATCCACCTGGTCGACCAGCGGCTCGAACACCAGGCGGTAGCGCCGGCCTCCCAGGTACAGCCCGAAGCACAGCACCACCGGCACCTTCAGCGAATGGGCCAGAAGCCAGGGACCGACCGGGAACGGCGCCCCCTGGCCGAGGAACGGTGCGTGGCGCAACGCCTCGTGGCTGCGCCCGCGATCGGCCAGCAGCGCGACCAGTGCGCCTTGCTGGCAGGCTTCGGCGATCGCCAGGGTGATCGAGGTGCCGTCCTGCGAGGCGTCGATCACGCAGGCGCCCACTTCCGGCGCCAGCGCTTCGAGCAATTCGGTCATGGCCGGGGTCTTCTGCTTGTCCAGCAGCACGCGCAACGGCATCTGCGGGCGTCGCGCGCCGATCGCGCGCAGCGCCTCGAAACTGCCCTGATGGGAGCCGAACAGCAGCACGCCATGCCCGCGCGCCAGGCGTTCGTCGAGCATTTCCAGCCCGACCGTCTCGATCTCGAAGTGCTTCTCGCCGTGGGCGAGCAGGAAGATCCGGTCCATGATCGTGGCGGCGAAGCAATGGATGTGCCGCATCACCTGCCAGGACGACGCACGCCGGCCGAACACGCGGCTCAGGTAGGCGCGCGAGGCGGCACGCTCGGGGCCGCGGCGCAGGAAGAAGTAGAGCGTGATCGGGTAGAGAAACAGCCGTCCGAAACGCCGCCCGCCGTACAGCGCGATGTTGCGGATCAGCCACAGCGCGAAACGTCCGCCGCCTTCAGGCCGGCTTTGCCAATGCTGGGTCATGCGTCAGTCGCTCCCTCGACCAGGCCACGCGCCAGCAGGGTGCCGTCGCGACGTACTTCGAAGCGTACCTGCGCGCCGGCCGGCGTCAATTCCAGTTCGGCCGGCTCCTCCGGCTGGAGCGGCGCGACGAACTTGGCCTCGCGCACGCAGGCCAACCGCTGGCCGCGCCAGGCACGCAGGGCCTCGGCGACCTGTTCGAGCAGCAGCACGCCGGCGACCAGCGGGCGCCCCGGAAAGTGGCCCGGCAGGCTCGGGTGGCCGGCCGCGAAGGAAAAAGTGGTGTGGTAGCTGTCGGTGCTCATGGCGCGCGGTTCCTGCCGCGGATCAGCTGGGGCCAGCGTAGCGCCAGCCGGTGCAACAAATCATGCAGGCCCAGGTGCGGCAGATGCCGCAAGTGCCAGCGACGGAAGAGGTATTCCAGGGCGAACACCAGCGCCATCAACAGGTAGGCGCCCAGGTGCACGTAGCCCTGTACCCACGGCTGCGGCAGCGGCCAGGGCGAAGGCACCCCCATTCTTTCAAGCAGGCCGCCCGGAACCTGGCACGACAGCAGCACGGCCAGCAGCAGCGCCTGGGCGCTCAACAGCGCGCTCCAGAACGCCGTAAGGCCCCGCGCGTAGGGAACGATGCCCGGCATGGCCAGCCGCGGCGCGCCTTCGATCGCCTCGATGAACTGCGCCACCAGCGGCTGGCGGCCCGCACGCAGGGTCCGTCCGAACACCCATGCCAGCAGCAGATTCAACAGTACCGGCACCGCGTCCAGCACCAGCGAGGCCAGGCCGCGCGAAGCGAGCCAGGCCAACACGCCAGACAGAGCCAGCCACAGCAGCCAGGTCCCGGGGCGACGTTCACGCAGGGCCGGCCACCACAGCAGGCCCAGCAGCAGCGACAGCGCCGCCAGCGACAGGAATTGCCGGTGCAGCAAGGCGCCGGCGACGGCCAGCAACGGATAGGCGAGCAACAGCGGCAGCGGGCGCTTGCCGACGCGCCGGGCTTCGGACATGACGTGCGCGTGCATCAGTGGTGGAAAAGTCGATGATCCGCGCGATGGGTTGGCGAGGGCGTCACGAGGACGCGAACGCGCCAGCTCAAGCGGCGCGGTTCTGCTCGACGTGCGCCGAAAGCGTGGCCAGGCTCGTGAAGATGCGCTTGTTCTCCGGATTGTCCGAGCGCAGCTGGAAGCCGTAGCGCTTGGACACCGCCAACGCGATTTCCAGCGCGTCGATCGAATCCAGTCCCAGATCGCCGCCGAACAGCGGCGCGTCCGGCTCGATCTGCTCGGGTGGGACCGATTCCAGATTCAGGCTCTGGACGATCAAGGTGGCCAGCTCGTGCTGGGCCGCAGTCTGTTCTGCCATGCTTTTTTCCGTACCCCATGCGTGCCTCCCCCCGGCGGCAACTGGCGCGGAGTGTAACATAGCGGCCTGTTGCTCCTGGTTTGCAATGCATGATGCAGGGTTGTGAAAACGCACTGGCCGAACCGCTGCCGCGCCGCGCGCCGCGGATCGCCTATCGCAGCGGTGACGCGGCCACGGTGCTGGCCGAGTACGGCACGCTGGCGGTGTTCGGATTCGGCAGCGGCGCGCCGGCGAGCGAGGATCCGCGCTGGTTGCGCGTCGCGCTGGAAAGCTTCGACGCGCCGGCGTCGCTGGAGCTGTGGCAAGTCGATGCCGAGGTGGACCACGGCCGTGACGGCGACGTGCGCTGGGCGGTCGGCGGCGGCTGGCTGTTCGCCGCGGTGGAGCTGGATGAAGCCGCCCATGGTGGTCCCGGTCCTGCGGCGACCCATGCCTACCATGCGTTGCGCCGGCTGATCGAGGGCCGCGCCGAACGGCACGTGCTGCGGATCTGGAATTACCTGGAGGCGATCAACCAGGGCGAGGGTGACGCCGAGCGTTACAAGCTGTTCTGCGAAGGCCGCGCCACCGGCATGGGCGAGTTCTTCGCCGACGGCTACCCGGCCGCCACCGCGATCGGCCACCACGGACCGCGCGGTCGCCTGCAGGTGTACCTGCTGGCTTGCGACCAGCCGGGCGAACGCATCGAGAACCCCCGGCAGGTCAGCGCCTGGTGCTACCCGCGCCAGTACGGCCGCACGCCGCCGAGCTTCGCCCGCGCGATGCTGCTGCCGGCGCAGGACGCACTGGCGATTTCCGGCACGGCGGCGGTGGTTGGCCACGCCTCGGCGCATGAGGACGACCTGCAAGCGCAGCTCGAGGAGACCTTCACCAACCTCGAGGCGCTGCTGGCGCGCGGTCGCCTGGCGCCCGGGTTCGACACCCACTCGCCACTGAAGGCCTACGTGCGCCATCCGGCCGACGCCGCGCAGGTGCGCGAGTTCATCACCCGGCGCCTGCCCGGCGTGCCGGTGCTGTTGCTCCACGGCGACATCTGCCGCACCGAACTGCTGGTGGAGATCGACGGCTGGCGTTACGCCTGACGCACACCCGCGGAAGGGACGTATCGCGGTCGCAAAAGACACTGTGCGCGACCGCGCGGCCCGCTCATGCGCGCGCAGAGTGCGCTTCTACACCGGCCAGCTTTCCCTTGGGACAGTGCCACAGCCTGCAGTCGCGCACGGGTGCGCTCCTACCGTTTCGGTTTCTTGATGGGCCGTTTGTAGCCGGGGATCGTCTGCTGGCGCGCACGCCCGACCGTGAGTTCGCCCTCGGGCGCATCCTTGGTGATCACGGACCCTGCGCCGATGGTGGCGTTGGGGCCGATCGTCACCGGCGCTACGAGCGCGCTGTTGGATCCGATGAAGGCACCATCCTCGATACGCGTCAGGTGCTTGTTGGCGCCATCGTAGTTGCAGGTGATGGTGCCCGCGCCCACGTTGACGCCCGCGCCGATGCGCGCGTCGCCCAGGTAGGTGAGGTGATTGGCCTTGCTGCCTTCACCCAGTCGCGCCTGCTTGGTCTCGACGAAATTGCCGATGTGCACGCCAGGCGCCAGTTCGGTGCCCGGGCGCAGCCGCGCGAACGGCCCGATGGTGCACGGGCCATGCGTAATGACGCCTTCGAGGTCGCAGTGCGCCAGCACCGCCGTACCGGCGGCCAGCTGCACGTCCTTCAACCGCACGAAAGGACCCACGTGCACCTCGTCGCCGAGCACCACGCGCCCTTCGAGGATCACGTCGATGTCCAGCTCCACGTCCATGCCGGCATGCACCTGGCCGCGAACCTCCAGCCGTGCCGGATCGGCCATGCGCACGCCCGCCAGCAAGAGTTCCCGCGTCGCACGGCGACGATGGTGGTCTTCCAGTTCGGTGAGCTGCAGCGGGTTGTTGGCGCCGGCCGCCTCGACCGGATCGGCGCATTCGATGCAGGCGGCGGGACGGCCTTCGGCCGCGGCCATGGCGAAGACGTCGGTGAGGTAGTACTCGCCCTGCGCGTTGTTGCGCTCCAGCCGGCCGATCCACCCTCGCAGCGCGTCGGCGTCGCCGGCGAGGATGCCAGTGTTGACCAGGCGGATGGCGCGCTGCGCAGCGTCGGCGTCCTTTTCCTCCACCACGCCGGCGACGCGACCTTCGGCATCGCGCTGCACGCGGCCATAACCCAGCGGGTTCTCCAGCACGGTGGCCAGCAGCGCCAGGCCGTCGGCCGCGACCAGCGGCGCCAGCGTGTCGGCGCGCAAGAGCGGCACGTCGCCGTAAAGCACCAGCACGCGCGCGCCATCGGGAATGTGCGCCAGCGCCTGCGCCACCGCGTGGCCGGTGCCGAGCCGCTCCGCCTGCTCGACCCAGCCGATGTCCGGATCGGCGGCGAAAGCGGTGTTCACCTGTTCGCCGGCATGTCCGTACACGACGTGGATGGTGCCCGGGGAAAGCGCCCGGGCGGTCGCCAGCACGTGGGCCAGCAGGGGCTTGCCGGCCAGCGGCATCAGCACCTTGGGCCTGCGGGATTTCATGCGCTTGCCCTCGCCGGCGGCGAGGATCACGACGTGGAGGGGCGAAGCGGGCATGCGGGTACCGGTGGAAGCCTTCAACGGGCGCCGAGGATAACAGCGCCTTCGTGAAGCGGACTGGTCAGTCCTGCTTTTCCGGCGCCGGCTTCAGGTCCTCGAGCTTGGGCGTGTACGCCTGCACGAAGGCGTTGTGCAGAACGTTGATCACCGCCTGCCAGGCGCCGACGTCCTTGTTGTCGATCCGCCCGCTGATCGGCACCTTGGTCGCGAACTGGTCTTTCTCGTGGTTCTTGAACAGCCAGGTGATGCCGCTGGCGAGCGCTTCCCAGGCGACCCGCAACGGGTTTTCCTTGTCCTGCTCGACATCCTGCTTCCAGCTGAACACCTTGACATCATGCAGCAACGGCTTTGCATAGCCGTTGAGCTCGCCGTTGCGTGCCTGCAGTTGCATGACGAAGGTGCCGTTGCCACCGGCAAAGTCGAGCTTGGCGTAGGCGCGCGCCAGGTCGTTCAGGCGCTTGAGCTCGATCTGCCGGACGCGCAGGTCGAAGGTGAAATCCAGCAGTTTCGGATCCAGCGGATCGAAGCTTGCATCGGCCGTCAGCGGCGCATTGCCGAGCACGTTGGCGGTGGCATGGAAGTCGGCCACGCGACTGCCCTTGGCGCGATCGGCGTTACTCAGGTTGACCGCCCTGGCTTCCACGTCGGTCATCTTCATGTCGACCTTCGGGTGCGACACGAAGTTATGGAAGGTGACCTGGCTGTTGTGCGCGGTCACCTCGTCCAGCCGGATCGGCACCAGCGCTTCCAGTTGCTGGCGCCAGTCCACGCCCTTGCCGGCCTGGCTGGGCGCCTGGTCGCCGCCGTCGACGAAGTTGAGGCTGGCATGGTCGAACTCGACGCGACCGCGGACGGTGCCGTGGGTGAGCGCGCGCCAGCTGATGGCAATGTCAGTGGTGCCCGCGCTGAAGAACGGTACCGGCAGCTTGCCGTCGACCTTGTCGATGCGCAGGTCGCCCAGGCTGTAGGCACCACGCCAGAGATGGATGTCCACGTCCGCGACATGGCCGTGGTAGTCGCCCATGCGGTCCATCTTGCGGTTGAGGTAGTCCTTGACGACGTAGGGCAGGGCCAACCGCGCCACCACCAGGAGCGCGACGATGACCAGCACGATGACCAGCGTACGGCGGGCGACGTGTTTCATGCAGTGTCCAGACAGCCCAGTCCGCCGCGAGTCTAGGCGGATGCGTGTGGGCGCGGCGTTCAGATCAACGGGCGGGCGATTCCGGCCCGGCGGACACCGAGGTATGGCCGTGCTCGCAGCGGAAGGTGAACACGTAGTCGAGGCTGAAGGGCTTGGCTTCGGTGTCCACTGCGTGACTGTTGCCGTCTGCATCGGCCGCCCAGCGGGTGATGGTCAGCGGCGTGTAGCGCCAGTCCTGCACGGCCTTGCGCACGGCCTCGGCAAAAAGCTGTTGTGCGGGCGGCGGGGCCATCCGTACCTCGCCTACGTTTCCTCGCGTGTCCACGATCACGCGTGCCGGGAGTTCGACCTGCGGCGGGCAGGCCGCAAGCTCCGAGGCGGGGTAGGCGGGCGGGACGTGTTGCTCGATGGTGGCCCCCATGGCGACCTGGCCCAGGGCCAGCGAGTAATGCGCCAGACCCGTGTCGTTGGCGACCCGGTAACTCGTCGAGCCGATACCCGGGTCGGACGTGGGCTTCTGCGCTGTGTGCGCGCAGGCTGCCAGCAAGGCGGCAGCGCTGAGCAGAGTGATCGCACGAATCATGTCCGGTCCTTCCTGGATGCCGGCACAGCCTAGCCGGCGGCACCGCACGCGCCAAATCCGCAGCTTGCTCGGAGCGGACCGTGGCGTGGAGTCGGGACTCACCCAAAAGCCCGTCTCGAAGCAACGTCGGCTTGCGCATACCCGCAAGCGCGGCCCCCAACCCTCTCCGACGGGAAAGAGGAGGCCGGTCGCCGCAAACGAAAACGCCGGCGTGAGGCCGGCGTTCCCAGGTCGGACTTCGCAGCCCTTCAGCGCTTCAGGTTGCGGCGCAGGCGCTCGAGCGCCTGCAGCTGGGTCAGCGCCGCGACCAGCTTGGCCTGCGCCTCGGCCACGTCGATGGCGTCGGAGCGGTTGGCCAGGGCGTCCTCGGCTTCCTTCTTGGCGGCCAGCGCGGCGGCCTCGTCGATCTCCTCCGAACGCACGGCCGTGTCGGCCAGCACGGTGACCGCGTGCGGCTGCACTTCCAGGATGCCGCCGCCGGTGATCGAGATGTCGACCTTCTCGCCGCCGGCCTCGGTCACGACGACCTTGCCCGGCTTCAGGCGGGTGATCAGCGGCGCGTGGCGGGGCGTGATGCCCAGCTCGCCCTGGTCGCCGGTGGCGACGACCATCGTCGCCTCGCCCGAATAGATCGCGGCTTCGGCGCTGACGACTTCGACGCGAATGGTGGTTGCCATGGTGGTGTCTCGTTCTGCTCAGGGGGAGGCGGGCCGGAGCGACCCGCCCGAGGGGATCAGGCCGCCTTCTTGGCGGACATCTCCTCGCCCTTCTTGATCGCCTCGTCGATGCCGCCGACCATGTAGAACGCCTGCTCCGGCAGGTGGTCGACGTCGCCGTCCACGATCATCTTGAAGCCGCGGATGGTCTCGGCCAGCGACACGTACTTGCCCGGCGCGCCGGTGAACACTTCGGCCACGTGGAACGGCTGGCTGAAGAAGCGCTCGCACTTGCGGGCGCGCGACACCACCTGCTTGTCTTCCTCGGACAGCTCGTCCATGCCCAGGATCGCGATGATGTCCTTGAGCTCCTTGTAGCGCTGCAGCGTGCCCTGCACGCGGCGGGCCACGTCGTAGTGCTCGGCGCCAATCACGTTCGGGTCGAGCTGGCGGCTGGTCGAATCCAGCGGATCCACCGCCGGGTAGATGCCCAGCGCGGCGATGTTGCGCGAGAGCACCACGGTCGCATCCAGATGCGCGAAGGTGGTCGCCGGCGACGGGTCGGTCAGGTCGTCCGCGGGCACGTACACGGCCTGGATAGAGGTGATCGAACCGGTCTTGGTGGAGGTGATGCGCTCCTGCAGCACGCCCATTTCCTCGGCCAAGGTCGGCTGGTAGCCCACCGCGGACGGCATGCGGCCGAGCAGCGCGGACACCTCGGTACCGGCCAGCGTGTAGCGGTAGATGTTGTCGACGAAAAGCAGCACGTCCTTGCCCTTGCCGCTCTCGTCCTTCTGGTCGCGGAAGTACTCGGCCATGGTCAGGCCGGTCAGCGCCACGCGCAGGCGGTTGCCCGGCGGCTCGTTCATCTGGCCGTAGACCATCGCGACCTTCGACTCCGGCAGGTTGTCGAGCTTGACCACGCCCGCGTCCTGCATCTCGTGGTAGAAGTCGTTGCCCTCGCGGGTACGCTCGCCCACGCCGGCGAACACCGACAGGCCGGCGTGCTGGGTGGCGATGTTGTTGATCAGCTCGAGCATGTTCACGGTCTTGCCCACACCCGCGCCGCCGAACAGGCCGACCTTGCCGCCCTTGGCGAACGGGCAGACCAGGTCGATCACCTTGATGCCGGTTTCCAGCAGCTCGTTGGCGGCGGCCTGCTCGTCGTAGCTCGGTGCTTCGCGGTGGATGACCCAGTGGTCTTCGGCGTTGATCGGGCCGACTTCGTCGATCGGATTGCCCAGTACGTCCATGATGCGGCCGAGCGTGGCAGCGCCGACCGGCACCTTGATGCCTTCGCCGGTGTTGTGCGCGACCAGGCCGCGACGCAGGCCTTCGGTGGAGCCCAGCGCGATGGTACGGACGACGCCGTCGCCCAGCACCTGCTGGACTTCCAGCGTGATGTTCATGCCATCGATCTTCAGTGCGTCGTACACCTGCGGCACCTGATCGCGCGCGAACTCGACGTCGATGACCGCGCCGATGATCTGAACAACTTTGCCCTGGCTCATGGATGTGCTCCGGATGGATTCTTTCAGTGTCTGATTGCAGCGCCGCTACGCGTCGCTAGAAAGGCTGTGCTGCCACGGTCAGACCGCAGCGGCACCTCCCACGATTTCGGAAATTTCCTGGGTGATCGCGGCCTGGCGCGCCTTGTTGTAGCTCAGGGTCAATTCCGCGATGACCTTGTTGGCGTTGTCCGAGGCGCTCTTCATCGCGACCATGCGCGCTGCGTGCTCGCTGGCAAGGTTCTCCAGCACGCCCTGGTACACCACCGACTCGACGTAGCGGCCGAGCACGTGCTCGAGCACCGCGGCCGCATCGGGTTCGTAGATGTAGTCCCAGTCGTGGGTCTGCTCCAGCGTGATGCCGGCATAGGCCGACTCGCCTGCCTGCTGGTGCGCCGACAGCTCGGCCGCCACCAGAGGCAACGGCAGCAGCGCGTCGACCATCGGCTTCTGCGTCATCGTGTTGACGAAGTCGTTGTAGGCCAGGAACACGCGGTCCAGTCCATTGGCCGCATAGGCGTCCAGCACGACCTTGATCACGCCGACCAGCTGCTCGAGCTTGGGCCGCTCGCCCAGATGGCTGACGCTGCCGACAAGGTTGACGCCCTTGATGCGACGGAAGAACTGGATCGCCTTCTGGCCGATCGCCACCACGTCGACCTGCGCGCCCTTGTCCTGCCACTCGCGCACCGCCGGCAACACGCGCCGGAACAAGTTCGAGTTCAGGCCGCCGCACAGGCCGCGGTCGGTGGAGATCACGATGAAGGCCACGCGCGCGACATTCTCGCGCTCGACCAGGAACGGATGCTTGAAGTCCGTGTTGGCCTGGGCCACGTGGGCGATCACCCGGCGCATCATCCGCGCATACGGACGCGAGGCCTTCATCAGGTCCTGCGCCTTGCGGATCTTCGAGGCCGAGACCATCTCGAGCGCGCGCGTCACCTTGCGCATGTTCTGCGTGCTCTTGATCTTGGTTTTGATTTCGCGTCCGCTTGCCATCTGTCTGCTCTTGGGTTCGACCTGCGTGGGGCGGGCTCATGGCCCGCCGTCAACGTGCGCGGCAGGCCTCAAGGCCCGCCGGCGGGGTTCACCAGGAACCGGTCTTCTTGTACTCGTCCAGGCCGCTCTTGAAGACGCCCTCGATTTCGCCGTTCCAGTCGCCGGTAGCGACGATCTTCTTCATCAGCTCGCCGTGGTTCTGATGGAAGAACGCGTGCAGGCCACGCTCGAAGTCGAGCACCTTGGCGACCGGCAGGTCGTCCAGGTAGCCCTTCTCGGCGGCGTACACCGACAGCGCGAGCTCGGCGATCGACAGCGGCGCGTACTGCTTCTGCTTCATCAGCTCGGTCACGCGCTGGCCGCGGTCGAGCTGGGCGCGGGTGGCCGGGTCCAGGTCCGAGGCGAACTGCGCGAACGCAGCCAGCTCGCGGAACTGGGCCAGCGACAGCTTCACGCCGCCGGAGAGCTTCTTGACGATCTTGGTCTGCGCCGCACCACCCACGCGCGACACCGAGATACCGGCGTTCACCGCCGGACGGATGCCCGCGTTGAACAGGTCGGTTTCCAGGAAGATCTGGCCGTCGGTGATCGAGATCACGTTGGTCGGCACGAACGCCGACACGTCGCCGGCCTGGGTCTCGATGATCGGCAGCGCGGTGAGCGAACCGGTCTTGCCCTTGACCTCGCCGTTGGTCTCCTTCTCGACGTAGGCCTCGTTGACGCGCGCGGCGCGCTCGAGCAGACGCGAATGGAGATAGAACACATCGCCCGGGTAGGCTTCGCGGCCCGGCGGGCGCTTGAGCAGCAGCGAAATCTGGCGGTAGGCCACGGCCTGCTTGGACAGGTCGTCGTACACGATCAGCGCGTCTTCGCCGCGGTCACGGAAGTACTCGCCCATGGCGCAGCCCGAATACGGCGCGATGTACTGCAGCGCAGCCGACTCGGAGGCCGAGGCGACGACCACGATGGTGTTGGCCAGCGCGCCGTTCTCTTCGAGCTTGCGCACCACGTTGGCGATCGACGAGCGCTTCTGGCCGATCGCGACGTAGATGCTGTAGATGCCCGAATCTTTCTGGTTGATGATCGCGTCGATCGCCACGGCGGTCTTGCCGGTCTGGCGGTCGCCGATGATGAGCTCGCGCTGGCCGCGGCCGATCGGGATCATCGAGTCGATCGCCTTGTAGCCGGTCTGCACCGGCTGGTCGACGGACTTGCGCCACACCACGCCCGGCGCGACCTTCTCGATCGGCGAGGTCTTCTTGGCGGCGATCGGGCCCTTGCCGTCGATCGGGTTGCCCAGCGCGTCGACGACGCGGCCGAGCATTTCCGGACCGACCGGCACTTCGAGGATGCGGCCGGTGGTCTTGGCGGTGTCGCCTTCCTTCAGGTGCTGGAACTCGCCCAGCACCACGGCGCCGACCGAGTCGCGCTCGAGGTTCAGCGCGAGCGCGAAGGCGTTGCCCGGCAGCTCGATCATTTCGCCCTGCATCACGTCGGCCAGGCCGTGGATGCGCACGATGCCGTCGGACACGCTGATGATGGTGCCTTCGTTGCGGGCCTCAGCGCCGAGCTTGAACTGCTCGATGCGGCTCTTGATCAGTTCGCTGATCTCGGACGGGTTCAGAGTGGTGCTGGACATGGTCGCTTTCCTGAATTTGGGAATGCTTTTTCAAGAGTCCGGCCCCATGGCCGGTTTTACTCTTCGATATTTTGTTCAGTGCCGGATGGCCGGCCCCGATTCGCGACGCGAACGCCGCGTTTGAATCAACTCGCCAGGACGCTGGCCAGACGCTGCAGGCGACCGCGTGCGGAGCCGTCGATCACCTCGCTGCCGGTATCGATCACCACACCGCCGAGCAAGGCTGGATCGACCTTGGCTTCCAGTTCGATCTCGCGCTTGAAGCGGCGCTTGAGCGACGCCTTCAGCTGCTCGGCCTGCGTGGCATCCAGCGCCATCGCGCTGGTCACCTTGACCTTCAGCTGGGAGCCCGCCTCGCGCTTGTGCTCCTCGTACAGATCCGCCACTTCCGGCAGCAGCGCCAGGCGGCGCTGTTCGGCGAGCGTCTTGAGGAACTGCGCGAACGCGGTGTCTGCAGCCATGCCCTGCGGAAGATGCAGCGCTACCAGTTGCATCGGTTGCACGCGCGGATCGCCGACCAGCGCGGCCACGCGCGGATCCTTCGCGACCGCCGCGGCGAAGCCGAAGGCCTGCGACCATTCGCCGAGCGTGCCGGCCTCGTGCGCCAGCTCGAAGGCGGCGCGCGCGTACGGACGGGCGAGCGTGATTGCCTGGGCCATGGTCAGATCTCGGTGGCGAGCTGGTCGAGCAGCGCCTTGTGCGCGGACGGATCGATCTCGCGCTGCACGATCTTGGTGGCGCCCTGCACGGCAAGCGCGCCGACCTTCTCGCGCAGCTCCTCGCGGGCACGCTGGGCCATCGAGGCGATGTCGTCCTGCGCGCTCGCCTTCAGGCGATTGATCTCGGTGATCGCGTCGGCGCGGGCCTTGTCCAGGATCTGGTTGGCCTGCTGCTGGGCGCGATCGATGATCTCGGCAGCCTGCTGGCGCGCCACCTTGATCTCGGCGGCCACCTTGCTGTCGGCATCGCGCAGCTCGGCGCGGGCGCGCTCGGCGGCGTCGAGGCCTTCGGCAATCTTGAGCTGGCGCTCCTCGATAGCCTTGTTGATGTGCGGCCAGATGAACTGGACCGTGAACCAGATCAGGATCGCGAAGGCGATCATTTCGCCGATCAAGGTCGCGTTGAAATCCATCGCTGCGTTACCTGTAAATGCGGGGGTGGTACGGGTACGGGCGCCGCTATCGCGGGCGCCCGTAGGGGAGCGGCGCGCAAGCGCCGCTTCGTGCTTACTTCGCCGTCAGGGCCGCCAGCAGCGGATTGGCCACCGCGAAGTACATCGCAAGCGCCACGCCGATCAGGAACGCCGCGTCGATCAGACCGGCGAGCAGGAACATGCGGCCCTGCAGCAGCGGCACCAGTTCCGGCTGGCGGGCAGCGGCTTCCAGGAACTTCGAACCCATGACGCCGATGCCGATACAGGCGCCGAGGGCGCCCAGGCCGATGATCAGGCCCAGCGCGATGGCGGTGAAACCCTGGATTTGCGCGATTTGAACGATAGCTTCCACGACGATCTCCTCAGAAAGAAAAGCTTATGTGTTTCGGTTGGACGTTGTTCGAAAGACGGGACTGCAGATCAGTGGTGGTCGTGAGCCATCGAGATGTACACGACGGTCAGCACCATGAAGATGAAGGCCTGGATCGAGATGATCAGGATGTGGAAGATCCCCCACACGGTGTAGCCGATGATGCCCATGCCATACAGCGCCCAGCTGCCGGCGGTGAACAGCCCGGCAATCAGCATGAACACGAGCTCGCCGGCGTACATGTTGCCGAACAGTCGCATCGCGAGGCTCACCGGCTTGGAGAGCAGCTCGACCAGGTTCAGCGCGAAATTGGGGATCCACAGCAGCGGGTGTTTGCCGAACGGCGCGGTAAACATCTCGTGCATGTAGCCGCTGAAGCCCTTGGCCTTGAAGCTGTAGAAAATGATCAGGATCAGCACGGTCAACGACATCGCGAACGTCATGTTGATGTCGGCCGTGGGCACGGCACGGAAGTGGCCGATGCCGAACTTTTCGGTGATCCAGGGCAACAGATCAACCGGCAGCAGGTCCATCGCGTTCATCAGGAACACCCAGACGAACACGGTCAACGCGAGCGGGCCCAGCACGCGGCGGTCGCCGTGGAACACGTCCTTGACCTGGCCGTCGACGAACTCGAGCACGATCTCGACAAACGCCTGACCCTTGCCCGGCACGCCGGCCGTCGCCTTGCGCGCCTTCGCCCAGAACCAAAGGCAGAACAGGACGCCGAGCACCAGCGACACCGTGACCGAATCGATGTGCACCGCCCAGAAGCCTTCCGGACTCGTATGCGGAGTCAGGTGCTTGAGGTGGTGGGAGATGTATTCGGTAAGACCGCCCTGCGGCTCGCTTGCCATGTGTCAACCCTTGAATCGAAACGCCAGCAGATGAACCGCGTAAGCAGCCGCCAGCCCCGTGATGGCAGCCAGCGGCGGCAACTTCAGTTTGATCAGGATCACGCCCATCCCTCCGATGACCGCGATCCACTTGAGGATCATGCCCACCAGCAGCCGACCCAGTGCCATGCCCGCCCCGTGCATCCCGGCGAAGGCCCGCGCGCCAAGCAGCGCGTTGCCCAGCGCCACCACAAGGGCGCCTGCAAGAGCCGCCAAGGCTTCGCGGCGCCCCTGCATCAGGAAGACGAGGCCGACCAGCGCTGCCGCGGCGACCTGCCACATCACGATGCGCAGGGCCAGGCGGCGTCCGGAGGCAAGACTATTGAGCACGTGTGTTCCCGCGCGGCTTCGCACCAGGCGTCACCCTTGCAGCTACGGGCCACGATCCAATCCGCAAAAGTATATCAGCCGGGCGTTTGGACGGACAAGCCGCAGCGACTGCGACATCTTGTCGTGCGGGCGCTCGCGTTCACCTTGAGAGCTGGCGCAAGTTCCTGCATCGAGGCGCCATAAAAAAGGGCCGGACCAAAGTCCGACCCTGGAAATGCGTCCCGGCGAGGAGGATGGGACGCGGGCAGAAGCCCTTACCTGGCTGACGTCTTACGGGCGGCAGCAGCATTCGCGGCGACCGCGTCGTTGGCGGCCGTGAGCGGCTGCACCATCGCGCCGAGCGACTCGACCGTCTGCCGACCCACGGCCACCAGGTTCTGGCTCAACGCGACACCCTGTTCGGCCTGCGCACGGCTCAACGCCACGCCCTTGTCCCAAAGGCCGCGCAGGGCCTCGGGGTCACGCGCTTCGCCGGCGGTGAGCAGGAAATCGGCGGCGGCGTGGGAATGCTGTTCCAGCGCAGCCAGCTGGAGGCCGACGGTTTGCTCCAGCCCCTTGAGCACCAGCGCCTGTGCCTTGAATGCGTTGTCGGCGAACTGGCGGGCGTAGGCGAACATCTGGGAGTCGAACGGCTTGTTCATGGCTTGCCCCTCGCGGGAGTCTTGGGAGTGGAACAAGCCTAGCAAAGATTTTTGTGCATTGCAACATGATGCACCCGTCGGCCCCGGAGGGCTGGCCGCAATAGGCTCCCGCACTGCATCAGAAGCTGCGTCGGCTGCAGCTCGCGCCCGATGTGCAGGTCTCATGCACCACCACCCGGTCAAGCCCTGGCAGCTGCGGATCGAGGCGACGGAAGATCCAGCGCGCCAGCATCTCGCTGGTCGGGTTTTCCAGCCCGTCGATCTCGTTGAGATAGTGGTGATCCAACTGCTCGAACAGCGGCGCGAAAGCTGCCTTGACGTCGGCGAAGTCCATCACCCATCCCTGGATTGGGTCCGGCTCGCCTTCGACGTGGATCTCGATGCGGAACGAATGCCCGTGCAGTCGCGCGCACTTGTGCCCGGCCGGCACGTTGGGCAGCCGGTGTGCCGCCTCGATCTGGAACACTTTGTGGATGTGCATGGCGAGCCATTGTATGTCGTCCCGCGGCCAGGCCCGGGCGGCGACGCAAAGGGAAGTGGTGGGAAAAACACGGCGCCGCGGGCGCGTGGTGGCTATGGGTGGACTCGAACCACCGACCCCAGCATTATGAGTGCTGTGCTCTAACCGGCTGAGCTACATAGCCATGGGGCGTCGCCGGCGCGTGGCGCCAACGGAGCCCGGCAGTGTAATTGGCGCATCCGGCCGGTTCAAGCCTCTTCGCTTTCGGGCGTCACGCGCGCTATGGTTGGATTCGAGGCCCAGGGCCGCTGCATCCGTGGCACGCGGGCTCGAGGAGGCGACATGATCGACGCGGATGGCTATCGCCCCAACGTAGGCATCGTGCTGCTCAACGGCGATGGCCAGCTGTTCTGGGCCCGCCGCGTCAGCCACGATGGCTGGCAGTTCCCGCAGGGCGGCATGCGCAGCGACGAAACCCCGCTGGAGGCCATGTATCGCGAACTGGCGGAAGAGACCGGGCTTGCGCCGGAGCACGTCCAGGTCATCGCCAGCACCCGCGGCTGGCTGCGCTACCGCCTGCCCAACCGCTACGTGCGCCACCACCAGCGACCCACCTGCATCGGCCAGAAGCAGGTGTGGTTCCTGCTGCGCCTGGTCGGCGGCGAGGACGCACTCAAGCTGGACGCCTGCGACAAACCGGAGTTCGATATCTGGCGCTGGGTCGACTTCTGGTATCCGGCCGTGCACGTGGTCAATTTCAAGCGCCAAGTGTATGAACGCGCGCTTCGCCACTTCGCACCGCTGGTGGAGGAGCTGCTGAGCGTCCAGCTCGGCGCCCTCCCGCGCGCGCCGGAGGGCACCCGTCCAGGCGATCGCGCAGTCGCCTGAACAAAAGGCCGGAAACCTAGTTGACAATCATTCGCATTCGCGCTGGAATGCGCGGCATGTACATCTGCCTCTGCAACGCCGTGACCGACGGCGATATCCGCCGCGCCGTCGCCGATGGCGTGCGCACCTTCTCCGAGCTGCAGGCGCGCACCGGCTGCTCCGACTGCTGTGGCTGCTGCGAACCCGAGGCACGCGCCACGCTCGAGACCGCCCTGGCACAGGTGGCGTTCCCGCTGCCGCTGGTCACCGCCTGATGCCGCGGGCCCCAAACCGCAACCATTCGCGTTTCTCCCCCGCTACGGGCGAGCCCGTATAGTCGCCGGTCGGACAGACTGGAGACTCACCCGATGAAAGGCGACGCCAAGGTCATCGAGTACCTCAACAAGGTGCTCTACAACGAGCTGACCGCGATCAACCAGTACTTCCTGCATTACCGGATGTTCAAGGACTGGGGCTACGGCGAGCTGGCCGAGCACGAGTACAAGGAATCGATCGAGGAGATGAAGCACGCCGATCGCCTGATCGAGCGCATCCTGTTCCTCGATGGCCTTCCGAACCTACAGCACCTGGGCAAGCTGCGCATCGGCGAGAACGTGCTCGAATGCATCCAGGGCGACCTCGACCTGGAGCTGGCCGCCGCGATCGACCTGCGTGCGGCGATCGCGCACAGCGAAGGCATCGCCGACTACGTCAGCCGCGACCTGTTCAAGAACATCCTGCATGACGAGGAAGAGCACATCGACTGGCTCGAAACCCAGCTCAACTTGGTCAAGGACATCGGCGCCGAGCGCTATCTGCAGAGCAAGATGGGCAGCTGACAGCTCGTACTTGTCCCCCTCGTTGGCAATGACTCCTACCGGGCATTGCCCAGGCGGGGCTCCTGCGCGGACGCGGTCGCGCAAACCGTGCGGCCGTTCCTTGACGCTTTCGTCACGCTGCCGCTATACCGGACACCCCAGCAGTCCCGGATCTCCTCATGGCTTCACGCCCGCCTCCGCGCTTCGTCGTGCGCCCGCACGATGAGGCCAGCCTGCGCCGCCGCCGGCTGTGGCTGGGCGTGGCCTGGCTGGCCAGTCTGCTGCTGACCGGAGCCGTGGTCGGCGTGCTGGCTTGGCGTACCACGCCCGCCGCGGTCGATCATCGCGAAGCGAAGCAACTGGCTGCGCAAAACGAGCAGCTCAAGCAGCAGATCGCCAATCTCGAACGCGCGCAACAGGTCACCGACATCGCGACCCAATCCTTGCGCGGCACGCTCACCGAGCGCGACGAAGAGATCAATGGCCTGCGAGCGGACCTCGGCTTCTATTCGCGCCTGGTCGGCGGCAACGCGCAGCGCGAGGGGCTCAAGGTGCAGGAAGTGCAGCTGCGTCCGGTAAATGGCTCGCATGCCTGGAACCTTGCGCTCAGCCTGACGCAGAACGCCAAGCGCGGCAGCGATGTCAGCGGCATCGTCACGCTCAGCGTGGAAGGCGTGCGCGGCGACAAGGTGGTGGCGATGGACTGGTCGCAACTGGGCGATGCCGCGCAGAAGGACGGCCTGCCCTTCCGCTTCCGCTATTTCCAGCAGTTGCATGCCACGTTCATGCTGCCGGCCGATTTCAAGCCGACGCGGCTGCGCATCCGTGTCAAACCCGAGGATGGCGACGCCGTCGACCGCGCCGTGGCGTGGAGCGACGCGCTGTCGGGCAACCTCACTACGATCGAAGGGGGAAACTGATCATGTTCAACCGACGCCGCACCGACCGTGCCGACGGTAGCAACGACACCAGCCTGATCGCCCGCGGCACGGTGATCCGCGGCGACCTGCGCTTCAGCGGCGCGCTGCACCTGGATGGCCGCATCGAGGGCACCGTGCTGGCCGACGGCGAGGACGCCGTGTTTACCGTGAGCGAGTACGGCCAGGTGCAGGGCGACATCCACGTGCCGCACGTGATCGTCAACGGCGCCGTGCAGGGCGACATCCACGCCGGCGAGCGGCTGGAGCTGGCACCGCTGGCGCGCATCACCGGCGACGTGCACTACCGCACGCTGGAAATGGCCGGCGGTGCGCAGGTGAACGGGCGCATGAGCCATCGCGTGGAAGCGGTCGCGCGCGAGCTGCCGTCGCCGTCGCAGCCGGATGCCGAACTCGACGAGGCCGTGCCGGCCTGATGGCGGTAGCCGCCCGGACGCTGCACTGCCCGTCGGACCCCCCGTGGCCATGTCGGGCCGGGCGTTTTCCGCGGCCAGACTTCTGGTGGCCGGTAGGCGCTATCCTTGAGATCGCGCCCTCGCAACCGCACATTCGCCGCATGGAAACCCTCGTTTCGATTCCCGATTACCGCCAAGCCAACGCGCCACTGGTCTTCACCGCGGCCGCCGCGCGCAAGGTGCACGAACTGATCGTCGAGGAGGGCAACCCGGCGCTGAAGCTGCGCGTGTACATCAGCGGCGGCGGCTGCTCGGGCTTCCAGTACGGGTTCACCTTCGACGAGGCCCAGGCCGAGGACGATTTCGCACTCGATCGCGAAGGCGTCACCCTGCTGGTCGATCCGCTGTCCCTGCAGTACCTCGCCGGCGCGGAGATCGACTACGCGGAGAGCCTCTCGGGTGCCCAGTTCGTCATCCGCAACCCCAACGCCAAGACGACCTGCGGCTGCGGCTCCTCGTTCTCGACCTGAGCCGCCGATGGCCGCTGCCGTCACCAACATCTTTGCCGGCCTGAGCCTGGTGCTCGACCGCATGGCCGAACGCCGCGACCACGAAGCGTGGCTGCTAGAACAGGCCGGTTGTGGAGAGGTGCGCTACCTCCTGCTCGATCCCTCCGGCGACAGCTACCTGCTGCGCGAAGCCGAGGGCCTGCGCTGGCTGAGCGAAGCCGAGCGGCGCGAACTGTTCGCCGGAGTGCCCGTCAGTCTGCTCGGTGTCGCGCAGGGTTGTCCGCATTTCCTGCTCGCGCTGGACGAGGACCAGCCACTGGACTCGCTGGAAGAGCGTCTGGCTGCGCGCCGCATCGGCCTGCGTGAAGCGGGCCTGCGCCTGTCCGCCGCCGAGGCGGGGTTGTTCGCCTACGCCAAGGGCCTAGCGCACTGGCAGCGCGAGACGCGCTTCTGCAGCGGCTGCGGCGCGCCGCTCGTGCGGGTCGCCGCAGGCCACCGCATGCAGTGCACCAGCGCGGCGTGCGGACGCCTCCACTTCCCGCGCACCGACGCGGCGATCATCACCATCGTCGAGCACGAAGGCGCCTGCCTGCTCGGTCGCCAGGCAAGCTGGCCGAAGGGCCGCTGGTCGGCGCTGGCCGGCTTCGTCGAGCCGGGCGAATCGCTCGAAGACGCCGTGCGCCGCGAAGTAGCCGAGGAGGCCGGCGTGCGCGTGGGCGCGGTGCATTACCACTCCTCGCAGCCGTGGCCTTTGCCGGCCTCGCTGATGATCGGCTTCATCGCCAGCGCGCTGGACCCCGCGATCAACCTGCGCGACGGCGAGCTGGAAGAAGCGCGTTGGTTCACACCCGCGCAGATCATCGAGGGCCTGGCCGATGGCAGTTTCGCCACGCCGACGAGGCTGTCGGTGTCTTATCAGCTGCTGGCGCATTGGTTGCGCGAGCGTGCAGGGCTGGAGCTGGACGCGTTCACGGCCGACCCGCTGAAGGAGCGCACTCGGGCGTGACCGCGTGGGCGGGCGTGCATGGCGGTTCCAAACGGGTGCGCCGCAACGCTTGCCCTAGAATGGCGGGGCATCCAAGGAGTTTTTTCGATGGCCCTCAGCCTGCTCGCCGCCCTTATCGCCCTCGGCCTTTTGCATCTATTGCCGCAGCTGGCGCAATGGCGGGGCGATGGCGTGTTCCGCGGCTGGGTGCGGCAATTGGACGACACCGCCGGGCGCGGACGCGTGCTGCTGACACTGGTGGTGCCCGCCGTGCTCTGCCTGCTGCTGGCCGAACTGCTCGGCCAGCTGCCGTTTGGCAGCTTCCTGCAGCTGGCCTTCGCGGTCGTCGTGTTGCTCTACGGGCTCGGCCCGCGCCCCTTCGAGGCGGATCTGGAAGCGATCCTGCACGCACCCGATCCGGTCGCCCGCCACATCGCCGCGCAGCGTCTGGCCGAACCGGGCGGGCAGGTCGCCTGGAACGCGCACGCGCTGGGCGAAGCCGTGGCGCTCGCCGCACTGCGTCGGCGCTTCGGGGTGTTGTTCTGGTTCTTCGTGCTGGGGCCCGCCGGTGCGCTGCTTTACCGGCTCGCGCAGGCGCTGGGCCGCGATGACACGCTGGCGCTGGACGCCGCCAGCCGCCGTCACGCGCACTACGTCGCCAATGCGCTGGACTGGTTGCCCGCGCAGATGCTGGTTTTCACGTTGGCGCTGGTCGGCCACTGGGATGCGGTAATGGCCGCCTGGCATCGCTGGCGCCTGCATGCGGCGCCCACCAGCTGGTATACCGACGGCCCGGATTTCCTGGCGGCCGCGGCCTGCGCCGACATCGAGGTGGAGATCGAAGCCGGCGACGGTTATGTCGAGGAGCGCAGTGACCCGCTGCTGGAACTGGCGCGCATGCGCAGCGCGTTCCTGCGGGCGTTGCTGGCGTGGCTGAGCGTGGTCGCGCTGATCGTGCTGGGCGGCTGGCTGACCTGACGAGCGGCCCCGTAGGGCGGGCTCAAGCCCCGCCCTGCAAGTGTGCACCTACGCCAGCGTGCCACGCAATTCGCGCACGCGTGCTTCCAGCACGTCCAGCCGCAACCGTTCGGATGCGACCGGCGCATCGATCACCAGCTCGACCCGCGCGCGGAATCGCCGCGGCAGGCGCGCGCGTCCCAGCCGGGTGTCGCGCCGGCTCCACACGCTTCCCCACAACCCGCGCAGCGCCATCGGCACCACCGGCACCTGCCGCCGTTCCAGAATGCGCAGCACGCCCGGCCGGAACGCCCCGATCTCGCCATCGCGTGTGAGCCCGCCTTCGGGGAAGATGCACACCACCTCGCCGGCGGCGAGCGCCTGGTCGATCGCCTCGTAAGCCGCCGCCAGCACCGCCGGGTCCTCCTTCTGACCGGCGATCGGGATCGCCCTGGCGGTGCGGAACACGAACCGCAGCAGCGGAATGTTGAATATCCGGTAGTACATGACGAAGCGCGCGGGGCGGCGCAGATTGGCCATCAGCAGCAGCGGGTCCATGAAGCTGACGTGGTTGCACACCAGCAGCGCCGGGCCTTCCTCCGGCACGTGGCGCGCACCTTCGACGCGCACGCGGTAGAGCGTGTTCACCAGCACCCAGGTGATGAAGCGCATCGGGAACTCGGGCACCAGCGTGAAGATGTACGCCGCCACCAACACGTTGAGCAGCGCAGCGGCAAGGAACGTCTCCACCGCATCGAAGCCCAGCGCACCCAGGCCCAGCCCGAAACCCGCCGCCAGCACGATCAGCAGTGCGTTGATGATGTTGTTGCCCGCGATCACGCGCGAGAGCTGCTCGCGCGGCGCGCGCGCCTGCACGAAGGCGAACAGCGGCACCACGTAGAAGCCGGCGAACACACCGATCAGGGTGAGGTCCAGCGCCACCCGCCAGCTGCCCGCGCCGTGCAGGAAAGCCAGCCAGTCGAGCCCCTGCACCAGCGCCGCGCCATGCCGCGCGAAGTAAAGGTCCACGCCGAACACGGTCAGTCCGAAGGCGCCCAGCGGCACCAGGCCGATCTCCACGCGTCTGCCGGACATCCGCTCGCACAGCAGCGCGCCCACGCCGGTGCCGATCGAGAACAGGGTCAGGACCAGCGTGTTGACCGAACCATCGCCACCCAGGGTCTCGCGCGTGTAGTTGGGCAGCTGCGCGATCAGCACCGTGCCGAAAAACCAGAACCAGGAAATGCCCAGCACCGCGTTGAACACCGCGCGGTCGCGCCGCAGGATGCCGAGGACGCGCGCGGTTTCGCTCATCGGATTCCAGTTGAACTTCAGATCCGGCGCCGTGGCCGGCGCGGAAGGGATGCGTCGACTGGCGATATAACCGGCCACCGCCACGGCGATGGTCGCGACCGATGCCAGCCATGGCCCGATGCCGGCCACCAGCATCAGCGAATTGCCGGCGATCATGCCGATAAGCATCGCCAGCTGCGTGCCCATCTCGACCAGCCCGTTGCCGCCGACCAGCTCAACGGGCTCGAGCGCCTGCGGCAGGATCGCGTACTTGATCGGCCCGAAGGTGGTCGAGTGCAGGCCCATCAGGAACAGCACCACCAGCAGCAGGATGGTGTCGTGTGTGTGGAAGCCGATCGCCGCCAGCGCCATGGCGCCGATCTCGAACAACTTCACCGCGCGGATGATGCGCGTCTTCTCGTACTTCTCCGCCAGCTGTCCGGCGGTGGCCGAGAACAGGAAGAACGGCAGGATGAACAGCGCCGGCGCGAGGTTGGTGTAGAGCGACACGCTCCTGTCGTCCAGCCCCATCTGGAACGCCACCAGCATCACCAGCGCGTTGCGGAAGGCATTGTCGTTGAACGCGCCCAGCGCCTGCGTCCAGAAGAACGGGGCGAAGCGGCGCTGGCCGAGCAGGTTGAATTGGCTCATGCGGGTTCTGGGCTGGGAGCTGGCGCTAGCCTAGCGTGAAAGCCGGTCTCCGCCCGCCGCCATGGGCGCATCGTTGCGAGGGCGCGCCAATGGGCATACCGTCGGCGGCGGAAGGTGCCGCCGGGGGGCGGACTCGTTGCACTCGCATTACAACGAAACCTTCCACGGCGCTCACGGCGCCCGCCTACCTGGCGCCTGCGTTTCGAGAGGGGAAAACACGATGGACATGAGCCGGAGATATCTGGTGTGGGCGTTGTGCTATGCCGCGATCGGCATGGCTTTGGGCATCTACATGGCCGCATCGCACAACCACGGGCAACTGGTGACGCACGCCCATGTGCTGATGGTCGGCTTCGTGGTTTCGTTGGTCTACGGCATCATCCACCGGCTGTGGCTGGACATGCCCCGACGCGCCCTCGCCATGACCCAGTTCGTGCTGCACCAGGCCGCGGCGGCCGTGCTGCTGGTCGGCCTTTTCCTGCTTTATGGCGGCAAGGCGACCGAAGCGACGCTGGGGCCATTGCTGGGCATCGGCTCGATCGGCGTGCTGCTGGGCATGCTGCTGATGCTCTACATGGTGGTGCGTCCGGGCACGGCGCGCAGCGCCGAACCCGGTGCGCCGGACCGCGCAGCCGCCTGACCGGGATCGCCGCACGGCGATGCCCTGCGGCGAGTCTTACCAGGGCGCCATCACCCGCAATCCGGAGAGGGATCCGGCCGTGCCGCGGGCCGAGCCGAGCCAGGTTCCCGTGCTATCGGCCGGCATGGCGAGGCCGACCACCTCGCCGCTGCGGTCCACCAGCAACAGAGGCGGGCTTGCCGCAGCCGCATAGGCGAAGCGGACGTCGGCTCCCGGCCAGGGAAATGCGTTGTCGACCCTCGCCAGTTGAATGTCACGCACCGGCAGGGCCATGGCCTGCGCAGGCGCCCGCGTGCCGAGCAGGCGGGCCGGCCGCGAGGCGAACACCGCCGTATGCCGCTGCGCGAGCACGGGCCGCGCGGCGACCATTTCGTCCAGCACGTTCTCGCCGTGGTCGGTGTCGCGATCGAGCACGCCGTTGATGACGCCCAATGCGTCGCGATCGGCGATCGCCTGGGCGTGCCGCGCCGGCAATACCATCCAGCAGGTACTGGGCAACAGGAACAGGCCCGCCAACAACGGCAGCGCCCAGGCCGTGCGACGGTTCCCGCGCGTCGCCAGGCGCAGGACGATCGCGGCCAGCAGGCCGCCCCAGAACAACGACGACCACACCAGATAACGGCTCGAGTAGATCTGCGTGGGGTATTGCCGGAAGTAGCTGGCGCGGGCGATCGCCACCAGCAGCCCGCAGCCGACCGCGAACCAGCTCGTCGCCAGCGCGAGCAGCTCCTGCCGTGGCCAGGCGCACGGCCGGCGCCAGGCACGCAGGCTCAGCACGCCCAGCCCGAGCATGCCCGCCAGGCCGAGGCCCAATTCCGGCCAGACCGCCTGCCGGGCGTCGCCGAACCACCGCAGGGACAGTTGCGCGAACGGCGCCGATACGCTCCGCGCAAGCGCGGGCAGCTTGTCCTGCAGGGCTGCGTCGGCAAACGGGCCCATCGCATACAGGTAGGGCGCTGCCAACCAGCGCAGCAGGACGCTCGCCTGCCAACCCGGCTCGATCGCCAAGGCAGGCATGTCGCCACCGGTACGCGGCAGCGCGAAGTAGCAGGCCAGCGCGAGCGCCGTCGCCCCGAGCCAGGCCAGCAGTTCCTGCCCGCGGGCGCCACGCAGGCACAGCGTGATCAGCAGGGCGCCGAACACCGCCGCGCCGGTACCGAAGGAAAGCGTGGCGACCAGTCCAAGTGCCAACGCCAGCACCAACCGTGCGGCACCGGGACGGGCGACAAGCAGCACGCCGCCGAACAGGCAGGCCATCACCAGGTATGCATGCACCGATTCGTTAGCGTGCGCCAGCGTGCGGCCGTTGCCGAACCACAGCAGCATGAGCGCGCCGCAAAGCCACCAACCCGTGCGCGCCGACGGTTCGTACCGCTCGCCATCGCCGGGAGCGGCGCGGACCCACAGCAGGCAACAACCGGCCAGCAACGACAGGCCGACAAGGATCTGCAACCACTGGCCGCCGCCGAGCACCTGAAGTTCGAACAGGCGCAGCAGGTTGGGCAGGACTTCCGGATGGCCGTTGTCGACCGTCAGCACATTGCCCGGCCAGGGCGTCGCCAGCAGGTGCGCATAGAAGCGCCAGGGATCGGCGTAGGGCACGCGCGGCGACAGCAGGAGCATGCCGCCGACCGCTACCAGCGCATAGACCAGCCCCAGGACCGCGCCGGCGATGGCCAGCGCGCGGCCGTGACGCACGGCCACCGCCCGTCAGGTCCCGCGCCGCAGCGCCCGGTGCGCGATGTCGCGCCGGCAGAACGCGCCGTTGAAATGGATCTTGGAAACCGCCTCGTAGGCGTGTTCACGTGCAGCGGCAAGATCGCTTCCCAGCGCGCAGACGGTCAGCACGCGTCCCCCGGCGGTGGCGGCGCGGCCCTGCTCGTCGAGTTTCGTACCGGCATGGAACACCTTCACCGTGGGATCGAAGGCGCCATCGAGCCCGCCGATCGGGTCGCCACTGCGCACGCGGCCGGGATAGCCCTCGGCCGCCACCACCACGCCGATCGAGGGACGGCTGTCCCACTGCGCGCGGGTGTGGTGCAGCTCGCCGTCCAGCGCGGCCTCGATCAGCTCGATCAGGTCGGACTTCAGGCGCAGCATGATCGGTTGGGTTTCCGGATCGCCGAAGCGCACGTTGAATTCGATCACCTTGGGCGCGCCGGATTTGTCGATCATCAGGCCCGCATAGAGGAAGCCGATGAACGGCGCGCCCTCGGCGGCCATGCCGCGCAGGGTCGGCTCGATCACTTCCTTGAGGATGCGCTGCTCGACCGCGGCGTTGACCACCGGCGCCGGCGAGTAGGCGCCCATGCCACCGGTGTTCGGGCCGAGGTCGCCCTCGTCGCGGCGCTTGTGGTCCTGGCTGGAGGCCATCGGCAGCGCGTGGCTGCCGTCGCTCATCACGATGTAGCTCGCTTCCTCGCCGTCGAGGAATTCCTCGATCACCACGCGCGCGGAAGCGTTGCCGAAGACGTGGCCACCGAGCATGTCGTGCAGCGCCTGCTCGGCGTCGGCGAGGGTCAGCGCCACGACCACGCCCTTGCCGGCGGCCAGACCGTCGGCCTTGATCACGATCGGCGCACCCTGCTGGCGCACGTAGGCGAGCGCAGCGTCGAGTTCGTTGAACACCGCGTAGCGCGCGGTCGGAATGTTGTGGCGGAGCAGGAAGTCCTTGGCGAAGGCCTTGGAGCCTTCCAGCTGGGCAGCGACCGCACGTGGTCCGAAGATGCGCAGGCCGGCGGCACGGAAGCGGTCGACCACGCCGGCCACCAGCGGCACCTCGGGACCGACCACGGTGAGCTCGACCTTCTCGGCCTTGGCCAGCTTGAGCAGGCCGTCGAGGTCGTTCATCGCCACGTCGGCATTGCGCACGCCACGCTCGCGCGCGGTGCCGGCGTTGCCGGGAGCGACGATCACCTCGCTGACCCGCGGCGACTGCTTGAGCTTCCACGCCAGTGCATGCTCGCGCCCGCCGCTGCCGATCACCAGAACCTTCATGCGCTCTCCGAAGCCTGTCGCGCGCCCCGCGGCGCAGGCGCGCATTGTAGCGGTGCCGGCACGGTGCTTTGGAACGCAGGATGGGCCAAGCGCACCGCCTTGGTGCCGGACGGCGGGCTGAAGGCGCCCTACGGATGCGTGTGGTGGCGGTCGAGCAGCTCCAGCAGCGCCGCGCGCGGCAGCTTGCCGGTCTCGTTGCGCGGCAGGGCAGCGACCTTCAGCAACGGACGCGGCAGGAATACCGGGTCGATCCCCCGGCGCAGGATGTCGAGGATCGCGTGCTCGTCCAGTTCCGGCGCCACCGCCAGCGCGGCGATGCGGTGCACGCCGAGCGTGTCGCCGCCGTCGAGCTGGAACACCACACCGTCCTGGACGCCGGGAATGGCTAGCAGACGGCGGGTCAGGTCACCCAGCGACGCACGCTTGCCGGCGATTTCCAGCATGTCGGCCTGACGCCCGCGCAGGCGGAAGGCACGGCCGTCCGCCGACAGGCTGACGATGTCGGCCAGCAGCCGCGGTGCGTCCAGCTGCGGCGCGTCCACCTGGGTGCCGTCGGGCTGCGGGTGGAGATGGACGTCCGGATACAGGGTCCAGTCCGCCTCGCGGGTCGTGCGCCGGCTGGCGAACACGCAGGTTTCCGTGGAACCGAACACTTCCAGCAGCGGTGCGCCGAAGCGCTCCTCGGCCGCCTGCGCCAGTTCGGTCGGCATCGGCGCGGTGGCCGACACCATCGCCGACAGCGGCGGCAGCGCGATGCCCGAGTCGACCAGCGCACGCAGGTGAACCGGGGTGGTCACCAGCACGCGCGGCTCGGGCACGTCGGCGAGTGCTGCGGCGACGTCGGCGGGAAAGAACGGCCGTCCCGCGTGCACACCGATGCCGCCCAGCAGCGGCAGCACCACGCTCATCTCCATGCCGTACATGTGTTGCGGCGGCACCGTGGCGATCACCCCGAAGCTGTCGCCGACCGCCACGCGCAGCATCGACAGGTTACCCGCGTTGCTGGCGTGGAAGCTGCGCCAGGTCTTGAGGTTGGCGCTGGGCACCCCGGTGGAACCGGAGGTGTAGCCGATCGCCACCACCTGATCCGCCGGGATCTGCGGCCAGCTCTCGACCTCCTCCTCCAGCGGCGGGGCCGACAATGCCGGCAACCGGTGGTACCCGACCGGTGCCGGATCGAGCACCTGCTCGCCCAGCGCGTAGCAACCCGGATGCGCCGCCATCACCTCGTCGACCGCCTGCGGGGCGCGCGAGGAAGGCAGCAAGTTGGTCTGGCCGCGCAGCACGATGGCGCAGAAGGCGAGCAGGAAGGCGTAGCGGTCTTCGCACAGGTTCACCGCCGCGCCGGCGCCCGGCAACGTGGCGGCGACCTGGCGCACGTGGGCCAGGAACTGCGCCGCGCTGACCGGTGCGCCATCGCGCCATGCCAGCACGCGCGCGGGCGTGTCTGCATGCAGCAGCGCCAGGCGCTGCGGCGCCTCGCGCTGGAACGTGTCGTAAACGATGGCCAAGCCGCTTATCTCCCAGTTCGCCATGCGCCAGACACACACAGCATGGCAACCGGCCGTTGCAAGCCGGCGTGAAGCGCGCGTGTGTTGCTGTCCCGCCGCGGGGCTTCCATCGACCCCGGGGCGCCCCCTGGACGCTCAGGCCCGGATGATAGCGCCGGTGAGGGCATCGCGGATCACCGTGGGACGTTCCTGGCCGCCGAGCGGGGCATCGAGCACGCCGTCGAGCGCATCACCGAAGTAATCGAGCACCTGCTGCGCGCTTCGCGCGGGCGGCGAGCCGTGCGGGTTGGCGCTGGTCGATACCAGCGCGCCGCCCCAGGCGCGGCACAACGCGGCGGCGGGTGCATGGGCGGTGACGCGCAGGGCGATGCCCGCATGCGCGCCGGCCACCCAGGGCGGCACTTCCGCGGTGCGGGGGAAGATCCACGTGTTCGGCCCGGGCCAGCTGGCCTTCACCTGCGCCATGACGTCGGCCGGCACCCGGGCCCGGTCGATGTAGCGCTCGACCTGGCTGAAGTCGGCGGCGATCAGCAACACGCCCTGGGTGGGCGGTCGCTGCTTGAGCGCGAACAGCCGTTCGAAGGCATCCTGGTCGCGCGGATCGCAGCCCAGGCCGTAGACCGCCTCGGTCGGGTAGGCCAGGACGCCGCCGCGCCGCATCAGCGCGGCGGCAGCGTCGCATTCGGCCAGGGTGAAACACGCCGTCATGGTCAGGCGTCGGTGGTCTTTTTCGCGGCCGCCTTTTTGGTGGCGGCCTTCTTGGCCGTCTTCCTGGCGGGTGCCTTCTTGGCAGCGGTCTTCTTCGCCGGCGCTTTCTTGGCGGCCGCCTTTTTCGGCGCGGCCTTCTTCGCAGCCGCCTGTTTGGTGGCGCTCTTGCGTGCGAAGCGGCCCTTCTTGACCGGCGCGGCCGCCAGCAGCTCCAGGCATTGCGCCTCGGTCAGGTCCTTTGGCTCGGTGTCCTTGGGGATGCGGGCGTTCTTTTCGCCGTCGGTGATGTACGCCCCGTAGCGGCCGTTGAGCACCTGCACGCCATTGCCGAAGTCGGTGATCACGCGGTTGGCGAGCATCTCCAGCTTCTCGCTCACGATCTGCAGCGCGCGCGGCAACTCGATCGTGTACGGGTCGTCTTCCGCCTTGAGCGAGGCGTAGGTGCTGCCCTGCTTCACGAACGGGCCGAAGCGACCGATGCCCACGCTCACTTCTTCGCCGCTTTCGGATTGTCCGAGCTGGCGCGGCAGCTTGAACAGTTCCATCGCCTCCTCGAGCGTGATGGTGTGCATGCTCTGGCCGGGGCGCAGGCTCGCGAACTGCAGCTTCTCGTCGGTGTCCTTGTCGCCGATCTGCGCGTACGGCCCGTAGCGGCCAAGGCGCACGGAAACCGGCTTGCCGCTCTTCGGATCGATGCCCAGCTCGCGGGCGCCGGTGGCCTCGCTGCGATCGACCGACTCGGTCTTTTCCTCGACCTGGGTCTTGAACGGCTGCCAGAAGCGCTCCATCAGCGGCACCCACGCTTCCTCGCCGCGACTGACCGCATCCAGCTCGTCCTCGAGCTTGGCGGTGAAGTCGTAGTCGACGTACTGGTTGAAGTGCTGGGTGAGGAACTTGCCCACCGCGCGGCCGACGTCGGTCGGCTTGAAGCGGCGGTTCTCCAGGAACACGTATTCGCGGTTCTGCAGCACCTGGATGATGCTGGCGTAGGTCGACGGTCGGCCGATGCCGTATTCCTCCAGCGCCTTGACCAGGCTGGCTTCGGAATAGCGCGGCGGCGGCTCGGTGAAGTGCTGGTCGGCCAGGATGTCGGAAAGCGCGACCTGCTCGCCCTTGGAAAGGCGCGGCAGGCGGCGGGCTTCGTCATCGTCCTCGGCGCTCTTCTGGTCGCGGCCTTCCTCGTACACCGCCAGGAAGCCCGGATCGACCACGGTGGTGCCGGTGGCGCGGAACGCGGCGGGACCGCCGGCGGCATGGGGCAGATCGAAATCTACCGACACGGTATTGAGCGTCGCGTGGATCATCTGGCAGGCGACGGTGCGCTTCCAGATCAGCTCGTACAGCTTGCGCTGCTCGTCGTTGAGGAACGCGGCGACCTGGCGCGGCGTGCGCATCGCGGAAGTCGGACGGACCGCCTCATGCGCCTCCTGTGCGTTCTTGGACTTGGTGCGGTAGACCTGTACGCCGTCGGGCAGCGCACCGTTGCCGAAGTCGCGTGCGATCAGCGCGCGCAGCTCGTCGGTCGCCTCGCTGGAGAGCGCCGTGGAGTCGGTACGCATGTAGGTGATCAGGCCGACGTTACCCTCGCTGCCCAGGCCCACGCCCTCGTACAAACCCTGGGCGACCTTCATCGTGCGGCTGGTGGAGAAGCCGAGCTTGCGTGCGGCTTCCTGCTGCAGCGTGGAGGTGGTGAATGGCGGTGCCGGGCGGCGCTTGCGCTCCTTGGAGGTCACCTCGCTGACGGTCAGGCGGCCGTGCGCGGCGTCCTTGAGCGCGCCGCGGGCAGCCATCGCATCGGCCTCGTTTGTGAGGTCGAACTGCTCGAACTTCTTGCCGTTGAGCCGGGTCAGGCGCGCGCCGAAGTCGCCGTCGGCGTGCTTGAGCTTCGCCTCGACGGTCCAGTACTCGCGAGCGACGAAGGCCTCGATCTCCTCCTCGCGCTCGACGATCATGCGCAGCGCCGGACTCTGCACGCGGCCGGCGGAAAGGCCGCGCTGCACCTTGCGCCACAGCACCGGCGAGAGGTTGAAGCCGACCAGGTAGTCCAGCGCGCGACGCGCCTGCTGGGCATCGACCATGTCGTACGAAAGGTCGCGCGGCGCGGCGACCGCCGCCTTGATCGCCTTGGGCGTGATCTCGGAGAACACCACCCGGTGCATGCGCTTGCCTTCGGTCAGGCCGCGCTCCTTGAGGATCTCGCTGATGTGCCAGGAGATCGCCTCGCCTTCGCGATCCAAGTCGGTCGCGAGGTAAATGTCGTCGGCCGCCTTGGCCGCCTTGGCGATCGCGTCGACGTGTTTTTCGTTGCGCTCGATGACTTCGTACTTCATCGCGAAGCCGTTGTCCGGATCGACCGCGCCCTCCTTGGGCTTCAGGTCACGCACGTGGCCGTAGGAGGCCAGGACCTGGAAGTCCGTACCGAGGTATTTGTTGATCGTCTTGGCCTTGGCGGGCGACTCGACGATGAGGAGGTTTTTGGCCATGGGGCGGGGGGTTCCGGGAACGTTCCGTGCCGCCGGTCGGCGGGCACACTCTTTATTAGTTGAGCCATGCGCTCGCCGGAACTGTCAAGCCGGATCGCGTGAAACCGCGATGTGGCGCCATTTCCCACAGTAGAGCCCGCCCGCGCGATCGGTGCCCGCGGGTCAGGAGACGCACTGGTACCGATTGCCGGGAAGGCTTTCGACCTGGCCATCCAGCTCCAG
The DNA here is from genome assembly GCF_021117405.1 of Frateuria edaphi. Lineage (NCBI taxonomy): Bacteria > Pseudomonadati > Pseudomonadota > Gammaproteobacteria > Lysobacterales > Rhodanobacteraceae > Frateuria > Frateuria edaphi. The sequence goes on along the minus strand of NZ_CP088251.1, from coordinate 28,295 downwards.
CATCAGCAGCGTGGAGGACAGCGCGGCCAACGGCAGGCCGGTACGGGTCGCCAGCTCGTCCAGCGTGGCCGGATCGTGGCCCAGGGCCTGACGCAGGCGCTGGTGTTCCGGGTCCGCTGGCGACGTCGCGGACGCCGCCGCCGGACTCTCGGCCAGCCGTGTCGCCAGTTCCACACCCAGCGCACGTGCCGCCGGCGCCAGCACCTCGATCAGCTCGGCCGGTTCCTCGACCAGCCGCACGCCCTCGCGGATCAACCGGTGACAGCCGCGCGCCAGCGGGTTGTGCACGGAGCCTGGCAGGGCGAACACCTCGCGGCCCTGTTCCCCTGCCAGCCGCGCGGTGATCAGCGACCCGGACTTCAGCCCCGCCTCGATCACCAGCGTGCCCAGCGACAGCCCCGCGATCAGGCGGTTGCGGCGCGGGAAATGGTCCGCCCGCGGCGCTGTGCCGGGCGGGAACTCGCTTACCAGGGCGCCCCGGCTCCCGACCGCCTGGGCCAGGGCCTGGTGCTTGCGCGGGTAAACGAGGTCGGGGCCGGTGCCGATTACCGCGATGGTCGACGCACCGGCCGCCAGCGCGGCGGCATGCGCGGCGCCATCGACGCCATCGGCCATGCCGCTGGTGATCACGAAACCGGCCTGCGCCAATGCCGTGGCGAAGCGGCGCGCATGCGCCAGCCCGCCGGGTGTGGCGCCACGCGCGCCGACGATGGCGACCTGCGGGTGCAGGAGCAGGGCCGCATCGCCCTCGACGAACAGCGCCGCCGGTGGTTGCGGGATATGTTCCAGCAGCGAGGGAAAGTCCGCGTCCGTGCAGCACAGCAGCCGATGGCCGGGTGCGTCGAGCCAGGCCAGGTCCTCGGCCAGGCGCGCCTCGTCCGGGCGCCGTAGCCACGCGCTGGCGGCCTCGCCCAGGCGGGTGGGCGAACCGCGCAAGTGGGCCAGCACGGCGACGATGTCGCGATCGGCCGCCAGCCGCTCGCGCAGCATGGCCAGGCCAAGGCCGGGGGTGCGCAGCAGGATCAGCCAGGCGCGAAGTGCATCCGTGTCACTCATCCGCCCAGTGTAGGTTTGCGCCAACGAAAAACGGCGCGGCCAAGGCCGCGCCGTCGTGTCGGGCAACACCGAAACGCTGGTTATTCGGGCATCACGAGGCGATCGCCGCGATGCACCGGGCGCAGGCCGTCCATCACCAGGCCGTAGCTCACGCGATCGAAGGTACGGAACACCATCACGTGCCCGACGAACTCGTCCGGCAGCGTCACGTGTTCGCCAGCGCCGCGGCTCCAGCTGCTGCTGGCCACGTCGTCGTGGACGGTCTCGCCGGGCTGGAAGATCGCGAACGTCTGGCCGTTGTCCACGCCGTCCTTCGCACCGATCGACAAGGCCACCACCTGGCGTGGACCGGCCGCGTCCATCGCATCGGCGAAGGCGATCACGCGTGCGTTGGCCGGCACCGAGCTCGGCGCATGCGGGTAGTAGTACGGATCGTAGGCCGGACCATCCAGCGGCAACACGCGATCGCCACTGCGGATTTCCTGGGTGGAGTCGAGCAGCAACAGCGTGGACGGATCGCCTGCGCGCAGCGTTTCGGCGGTGCCGATCACGCTGACTTCCACGCCCAGGTCCTCACCCCGGCCGTAGTGGCCGTCGTCGCGGAAGTCCTCCTCCCACGGCGAGCTGACCATCGCGACATTGCTGTCCAGCGTGTGGCCGACGATTTCGTTCCCGGCGTCGCTGGCGTCGTCCTGTTCGAAGCCACGGAAAACGTGGCTGGGACGCACGATCGCCCAACGCTGCCCGGGCTCGCCCTTGAGGCCGCGCACGTACAGGTTCTGGCCGACCGCGCCACGCAGCCGGGCCTCTTCGAAGCCGACCACGTAGGGCGCCGAGCTGACCTCGTTGGAGTCCATCACCCGCATGTCCTTGAGGAACAGGCGCAGTTGGTCCAGCGGGATCGCCGGCACCGCCTCGGTCTCGCGATGCGCGCTCGGCTCGAGCTTCAACCGCGGCCCGTTGATGAAGGACAGGTTGAGCACGTCGCCCGGGTAGATCAGGTGCGGATTGCGTACCTGCGGGTTGGCCTGCCAGATTTCCGGCCACAACCACGGCTTGGACAGGAACTTGGCCGAAATGTCCCACAGCGTGTCGCCGCGGCGCACGGTGTAGGTGTCGGGGTGATCGGCGCGCAACTGGGCCCCGGCGGCGTACACGGCCACGGTGACCAGCATGCCGGCCAGCAGCCCGATGGACTTCTTGATCATATGCTCAGATTCCCCTACCCCGAGGCTCGGGCGAGTGTAACCGAATGGTGAAGGCCCGCAACCGGGAGCAGTTGGCAAAATCGCCTGCCGCACGGGAGCTTGCCGCCGTACAATGAGGCTCATTCTAGTTTGCGCCGGGGCTTTCGTTACGACGAATTGCCCGCATCTTTTCAGGCGCTCCGAGGTATCGATCATGTCCGTGCTGACCATTCTTGAATTCCCCGACCCCCGGCTGCGCACCCGGGCCGCGCCTGTGACCGTCTTCGACGCCGAGCTCAAGCAGTTCGTCGCCGACATGTTCGAGACCATGTACGAAGCCAACGGCGTGGGCCTGGCCGCGACGCAGGTCAACGTGCACCAGCGCGTGCTGGTCGCCGACATGAGCGATCAGCGCAACCAGCCGCTGGCGCTGATCAACGCCGAAATCGTGGGCAAGGAAGGCACCCAGGTGTATCAGGAGGGCTGCCTGTCCTTCCCCGGCATCTATGCCGACGTCACCCGGGCGCTGAAGGTCACGGTCAGGGCGCGGGACGTCGACGGCAAGGAATTCACCGTGGAGGCCGAGGGCCCGCTGGCGGTGTGCATCCAGCACGAGCTGGACCACCTGGCCGGCAAGGTGTTCGTCGATTACCTGTCGCCGCTCAAGCGCAACATGCTGCTCAAGCGCATGGAAAAGCAGCGCAAGCAGGCGGCGAGCGCTTGAGGATCGTCTTCGCCGGCACGCCGGAGTTTTCCGTTCCCTGCCTGGAAGCCTGCCGCGCCAGCGGCGCGCAGGTGGTGGCCGTCTATACCCAGCCCGACCGGCCCGCCGGCCGCGGCCGCAAGCTCGCTCCCAGCGCGGTGAAGCAGGCGGCGCTGGCGGCCGGGCTGCCGGTCGAACAACCCGAATCGCTGAAGTCGGCCCAGGCGCAGGCCACCCTGGCGGCGTATGCGCCCGACCTGATGGTGGTCGTCGCCTACGGCCTCATCCTGCCGCGCAAGGTGCTGGCCATCCCGCGATTGGGCTGCTGGAACGTGCACGCCAGCCTGCTGCCGCGCTGGCGCGGGGCGGCGCCGATCCAGCGCGCGATCCTCGCCGGCGACAGCGAGAGCGGCGTGGACCTGATGCGTATGGAAGCAGGCCTGGATACCGGCCCGGTGCTGCTGGAAAGGCGCACGCCGATCGGCCCGGACGAGACGGGCGGCACGCTGCACGACCGCCTGTCGGCGCTCGGGGCCGAGGTGCTCGCCGAGGGCCTGCGCCGCGCGCTGGACGGCGAAACTTTGATGGCCATGCCACAGCCGGACGAAGGCGTGACCTACGCGCACAAGCTCGACAAGACCGAGGCCAAGCTGGATTTCGCGCGACGGGCACTCGAGCTCGAACGCACCGTGCGCGCGTTCGACCCCTGGCCAGTGGCCGAGGGTGCGATCGCCGGCGAGAGCGTGCGTATCTGGGGCGCGCGGGCCGTTGATCGCGCCCACGACGCCACGCCGGGCGAGGTACTCGCCGCCAGTCGCGATGGCATCGAACTGGCGTGCGGCGAAGGCGCGCTGCGCGTGACCGCGCTGCAGCGCCCCGGTGGCAAGCGCATCACCGCCGCCGACTACCTCAACGCACGCCCCGAACTGCGTGGAGCTCTCAAGTGAACCCGTTGCTGCTTCCCCTCCCCTCCGGCGAGGGGATCGCGGTGAGGAGCGAAGGCTCGCGGGGACGCGCAACGAGCGCGTCGCCTGACGCTCCGTGGCAATGACCGACACCCGCGCCCTCGCCGCCACCGCGCTGGCGGAAATCGCCCTGCGCGGCACCTCGCTGCGCGAGGCGATGGAGCGCCACGCGCCGAAACTCCCCGATCCACGCGACCGCGCCCTGCTGATGGCCCTGCTCAGCGAAGGCGCGCGCTGGTGGCTTCGCTTCGATCCCGCGCTCGACCGCCTGCTGGCCCAGCCGCTGCGCCGCAAGGAGCCGCAGGTACACGCGCTGCTGGTGCTCGGGCTGGTGCAGCTGGAGATCCTCCAGTTGCAGGATTACGCCGCGGTGGCCGCCACCGTCGAGGCCACCCGCGCGCTCAAGCGCCCGCGCCTGGCCGGGCTGGTCAACGCCGTGCTGCGCCGCTGGCAACGCGAGCGCACCGACCTGCTGGCCGCGCTCGACGCCTCGCCGCCGACCCGCCACGCGCATCCGCCCTGGCTGGCCGACGCCATCGCCCGCGATTGGCCCATCCACGCCGAGACGGTCTTGGCAGCCGACAACATCGAACCTCCGCTGATGCTGCGCGCCAACCGTCGGGTCACCACCCGCGAGGCGCTGCTCGAACGGTTGCACCTGGACGGCCAGACCGCGTCGGCGCACCCATGGCTGGTCGATGCCATTATGCTCCCCCACAGTGGGGACATCACCCGGCTTTCCGGCTTCGCTTCAGGCGAATTCGCGGTACAGGACGGCGCCGCCCAGGTTGCCGCCGACCTCCTCGACGCCCGCCCCGGCCAGCGCGTGCTCGATGCCTGCGCCGCGCCCGGCGGCAAGGCCTGCCACGTGCTCGAGCGCAGCGACCTGGCGCTGACCGCGCTGGATTCGGATCCGGTCCGCCTGCGCCGGATCGGTCAGAACCTGGACCGGCTCGGCCTGCACGCCACGCTCCTGGCCGGCGATGCCGCCGCGCCGGAGGTTTGGTGGGACGGCCAGCCCTACGACCGCATCCTCATCGACGCGCCCTGCTCGGCTACCGGCGTGCTGCGCCGCCGGCCGGACGTACGGCTGCACCGGCGCGAGAGCGACATCCCCGCGCTGGCCGCCCTGCAGCAACGCATCCTCGGCGCGTTGTGGCCTCTGCTCAAGCCGGGCGGGAAGCTGGTCTACGCGACCTGCTCGCTGCTGCGCGCGGAAAACGAAGCGGCGGTGCAGTCCCTGCTCGCCACCGCCGCTGACGCGCGCCCACTGCCGTTTGCCTTGCCGACGGGCCAGGCCGCCGCGGTCGGCTGGCAGATCCTGCCCGGCGATGGCGACCTGGACGGCATGTACTATGCCGTCCTCGTAAAGCAGTAACGGCTCAGCACACGGTAAGCCCAGCCCGGTTACAACGTTTGCTGTTCCGCACGGATCGCCCATGGCCCCTCCCCACGCCAGCCCACTCGACCGCCGCCGCTTCTGGCTGCTCATGCTGACCGCCCTGGTGGTGATCGGCGCCGGCATCGGCATGCGCGATCCTTGGCCGTCCGACGAGCCGCGTTTCACGCTGGCGGCCAAGCAGATGGTCGAAGGCGGCGACTGGATGTTTCCGCACCGCGGCAGCGAGCTGTATGCCGACAAGCCGCCGGTGCTGATGTGGACCGAGGCGGTGAGTTTCGAAATCGTGCGCAACTGGCGCATTGCGTTCCTGTTGCCCTCGCTGCTCGCCGCGCTCGGCTCGCTGGCCCTGATCTACGACCTGGGCCGTCGGCTGTGGAACCGGCAGGCGGGGCTGTACGCGGCGGCCGGCCTGTTGTTGGCGTTCCAGTTCGTCTATCAGGTCAAGCGCGCGCAGATCGACCCGCTGGTGATGTTCCTGATCACCGCCGGCAACTGGGGTTTGCTCCGGCACATGCTGCTGGGCCCGAACTGGCGTGCGTACTGGCTGGGCTGCTTCTGTGCCGGGCTGGGGGTGATCACCAAAGGGGTCGGCTTCCTGCCGCTTCTTTTGTTCATCCCCTACGCCTTCGCGCTGCGCGGGTGGGACGGCGTGGCGCGAATGGGCCGCGGCCAGGCGATGCGCTGGTGGCTTGGCCTGCTTGCCGTGCTGGCGGCGATTGCCCTGTGGCTCGTCCCGATGCTGCTGGCCGCGCGCGCGCATCCGGAAAGCCCCGCCTACGCCGCCTACGTGCGCGACATCCTGTTCCACCAGACCGCCGACCGCTACGCCAACTCGTGGGGTCACATCCACTCGCCGCTCTACTACCTGCCGATCGTGCTGTTCAGCTGGTTGCCGCTATCGCTGACCTACCCGGGCACGCTGCCCCGCTGGTGGCGCGCGCTGAAAGCGAAGGACGCGCGGTTGATGCTGCCGCTGGCGTGGGTGGCACTGGTGCTGGTGTTCTTCTCGATTCCCGCCGGCAAGCGCGACGTCTACATCCTGCCGACGCTGCCGATGGTCGCGCTGGCCAGCGCGCCGTTCATCGGCGAGTTGCTGCAGGCGCGCTGGTTGCGGGCCGCCGGTCTCGCGTTCACCGCGTTGTTCGGCACGCTGCTGCTGGTGGTAGGCGCATACGCGCTCATCGCGCATCCGCCGGCCGCCGCGCAATGGGCGGCGCGCCGCGGTTTCGACGGCGGCGCACAGGCGCTGTTCGGCTGGCTTGCGGCGATCGGCGCGGTGCAGTTGGCGCTGGTGGCAGCATTGCGGCTGCGCGGCGCGGCATGGGCGGTCTGCGGCGGCATGGCAGCATTGTGGCTGGGCTGGAGCGTAGGCATCGCGCCTCGGCTCAACGACTCCAGTTCCGCCGCGGGGCTGATGAGCAAGGTGCGCGCGCAGCTGGGTCCGGCCGATGAGGTCGGCCTGGTCGCCTGGAAGGAACAGAACCTGCTCATGCTCGACCGTCCGGCAAAGGATTTCGGCTTCACCCAGCCGTGGACGCGGCAATACGCCCACGCGGTCGCCTGGCAGGCCACCGATCCGGCGCATCGCTGGTTGTTCGTGCAGGAGCCTGCGATGGGCGCTTGCGTGCGTCGCGACCGCGCCATCGACCTGGGCCATGCCAACCGCCGCGAGTGGTGGTTGTTCAAGGCTGATGCAGTGATTCCCGGTTGCGTGCCCGATCCCTCCGCCGAGGCCGCCGACGCCAGGGTGCCCGAATGAGCGCGCGCAGTCCCGAGATGGCGGTGAACCGTCAGGAGCAGGTGCAACCCGTCTGGCAGGCCTGGCCGGCCTGGGCGCTCTCGGCGCTGGTAGCGCTGATGCCGCTGTCCTTCTCGGTCGAACCGGACATCAAGGCGCTGCCGGCGGCGCTGCTGTTCTTCTGCGGGCTGGGCCTGCTCTGGCGCGCGCCGGTGCGCCAGGGCTACCGCGCCGCGGCGGCGGTGGTGATCCCTTCGGTGCTGCTGATCGCGCTGGACGTGGCCAACGTGCTTTGGCACGGCCTGGGCTGGCGGCCGCTGGACCACGCCGCGCACGTGCTGTTGTATGTGGTCGTGGCCGCGGTGTTCGCGCGGCAACTGTGCATGACCCTGGTGTGGTCGACCTTCAGCCTGACCGCCATCGGCCTGGGCGCGGTCTGCCTGGTGCAGCATTACTGGCTGCACGTGGGGCGCGCCTACGGCCTCAACGGCGGTGGTTCGAGCGCGATCGAATGCGCCACGCTGCTGCTCGGGCTGGCGCTGCTGGCGCTGGTGCAGCTGCTGCGTGCCCGGCCGGGCAGCTGGCGCTGGTGGCTGCACGGTGGCGGCATGGCGTTCGGCATGTACGGCGCACTGCTGACGCAGAGCCGAGGCCCGCTGCTGGCCTTCGTGCCGGCGTTCCTGCTGGTGCTGCTGGTGCAGGCACGGCGCACCCGCCGCTGGCGCTGGAGCCTGGCGCTCGGAGTGGCCGTGTGCCTGGGTGGCGCGATCGCCACCGCCACGCTGCACGGCGCCATGCTGGGACGCTTTACCACGATCCAGCAGGAGGTCGCCGGTTTCGACCAGGGCGACCCGGACGGGTCGGTGGGCGAGCGGCTGGAGATGTGGCGCACCGCACTGCGCGCATTCGGCGAGCATCCACTGGCCGGCGTCGGCGTGGACCGGTATGCGGACTATGCGCAGGCCGAGATCGCCGCCGGCCGCAGCGATCCGACAATCGCCCGCTACAACCAGCCGCACAACGAATACCTGCGCGCCCTGGCAACCGGCGGCCTGCCGCTGCTGCTGGCGGTGCTGGCGGTGTTCATACTGGCGCTGCGCTACTTCGCGCGCTGGACGCGCGATGCCGACGACACGGTCGCGGCGACCGCCACGGCCGGATTGGCCATCGTCGTGCTCTACCTGCTGTGCGCGCTGGGCGAGAGCGTGTTCTACCGCGTGATGTCGCAGTCGTTCTTCTTCTTCCTGGTGCTCGGGCTCGCGCTCAGGGTCGGTTACCTGATCCGCGTCAGGGGCGATAACCCCGATCCAGCAACCACAGCTTGATTGCCTTGCGCCGGACGTATTCCACGCGCACCAGCGCGTAGAGCAGGCCGCGCCAGCCGTCCAGGAAGCCGCCGCGGAGCACGTAGCCGCGCACGAATCGCCACCACGGGTTGAGCAGGATGTGCCGCAGCTTCGCCCGCTTGCCGCGCGCGTGCTGGTACTCGGCCATCATCTGCGCGTAGCGCTCCTGCTTGGCCAGTTGCTCGGAGAGCGAGCGGTACGGGTGATGCTCGAGGTTTCCGGCCAGCGTCTTCCGTGGCCCATCGAGGCTGACCGCCTCATGGATTTCCCGCTCGCCGCGCCAACCCCCACGACGCCGGTCGAACAGCCGCAGCACGCGGTCCGGGTAGGCGTTGCCGTGGCGCAGGAAGGCGCCGAAATATTCGGACAACCGCGCGAACCGGTAGCCGGCCGCGCCGGGGAATCCGCGATCGCGCGCCGCTTCGATGCTCGCCCGCAAGGTGGCATCGACGCGCTCGTCGGCGTCCAGACACAGCACCCAGTCGTGCCGCGCCTGTTCCACCGCGAAGGCCTTCTGGCTGCGGAAGCCGTCGAACGGCCGCTCGATCACGCGTGCACCATGCGCCTGGGCGCGTGCGCGGGTGTCGTCGGAGGAACCGGAATCGACCACCACCACCTCGTCACAGAACGCCAGCGAGGCCAGGCAATCGTCGATGCGATCGGCCTCGTTGAAGGTGATGATGCAGGCGGAGATCGGGGTACGGCTCATCCGGAGACCGACGCGGGAACGGTGGCGGCATAATGCCAGCTTGTGCCCGCCTGATGCCCGCCATGGATTCGTGCCTGCTGTTCGCCACCGAGCTTTATGCGCTGCCGATCCTGCGTCCGCTGGCCGTGGCAGCGCAGCGCGCGGGCCAGCGCGTGGGCTGGGTGGTGCCCGAATCGGTGGCCGGCTACCTGCGCGCGGACGAGACGCGGCTGCGCTCGGCGCGCGCGGTGCGCGCTCTGGCGCCGCAAGCGGTGTTCTGCGCCGCCAACTGGGTAGCGCCTTCCTTGCCTGGGGCCAAGGTGCAGGTCTTCCACGGTTTCAACGCGGAAAAGCGCGAGCCCGATCGCGGCCACTTCCGCCTGCGCGGGTTCTTCGACCTCTATTGCACGCAAGGCCCGGCGACCACCGCGCCGTTCGAGGTGCTGGCGCGCGAGCAGCGCTATTTCGCGGTGGCCGAAACCGGCTGGCCCAAGCTCGATCCGCTGTTCGCGCCGACGCCGGACGCGCCCTCGCTGCGTCCCGAAGACGGCAAGCCGGTGGCGATGTACGCGGCCACCTTCACCGAGTCGCTGAGCTCCGCGCGCGCGATGGTCGACACCCTTCGCGTGCTGACCGCACGCGGTGACCGCCATTGGCTGCTCACCCTGCATCCAAAGTGCGACGCCGAACTCATCGCCCGCTATCGAAGCCTGGAAGGCCCGTTCGCGCGCTTCTACGAATCGGACAGGCTGCTGGACATGCTGCGCGCCGCCGACGTGCTGGTCTGCGACACCTCGTCGGTCATCGACGAGTTCGCGGTGCAGCTGAAGCCGGTGGTCACGCTGCGCAATCGGCGACCCAAGCCGTTCATGCTCGACGTGGCCGAGCCCTCGCTGGTGGACGCGGCGATCGCCGCCGCGCTGTCCCATCCGGCGGCGCTGATGCAGGCGCTGGCCGACCATGCCGCCGCCATCCACCCTTACCGCGATGGCCGCTCCAGCGAGCGGGTGCTGGCCGCCACCGACCGCCTGCTCACCGGCGGCTACGGCCGGCTTGCGCGCAAGCCGTTGAATCTGTGGCGGCGCTGGCAGGCTTCACGCGACGTGCGCGCGCTGCTGCCCGACTGACGCGCCAGCGCACACGGGCGTCCACGGCGAACAGGCTAAACTTCCGTCCCTTCCCGCCGACGACTTCCCGCCCGTGCCGCCTAACGCCTACAGCCGAACCGAACACCTGCGCGCCCTCTGGCCCTGGCTGCCGTTGTGGGCGCTGGCCGCGCTGCTGGCGATCTTCTCGCACGGGCCGATGCCGCTGTATTCGACCCGCACGCTGGCTGTGGCCTGGGAAATGTGGAGCCACGGCCATTGGCTGGTGCCCTACAACAACGGCGCGCCCTACAGCGAAAAGGCGCCGCTCCTGTTTTGGATGATCCATGCCGGCTGGTTCGCCTTCGGGGTCAGCGACGTCTGGCCGCGCGTGCTGGAGGTGATCTTCGGCGGCAGCCAGCTGGTGCTGATCGCGGCGCTGGCGCGGCGGCTGTTCCCGGACCGCCCGTGGGTAGCACGTGCCGCGCCGTGGATGCTGCTGGCGTTGGCGTATGCGTTCCTGTTCGGCCTGCAGATCATGTACGACGTGCTGCTGGCCGTGTGGTCGCTGGCCGCGCTGTTGTGCCTGACGCGCACGCGCACGCGGGATGAACCGCGCTGGTGGCTGTTCGGCATCTGTCTCGGGTTGGGACTGCTCACCAAGGGACCCGTGATGGCTCTGCACGTGGTGTTCCCGTGGCTGCTCGGCCCGCTGTGGAACGACTGGGCGAACCAGCATCGCGCGCGCTGGTACGGCCGCGGCCTGCTCGCCTTCCTGCTCGGCTTCGCCATGCTGCTGGCGTGGGCGCTGCCTGCCGGGTTCAGCGGCGGCGAGGCGTATCGGCAGCGGCTGTTCTTCACCCAGACCGCCGGCCGCGTGGTGAACGCGTTCGACCACGCCCGCCCGATGTGGTGGTACGTGCTGGCGCTGCCACTGCTGATGTTCCCGTTCAGCGGCTGGCCGCGCGCCTGGGTGGCGCTGGCGATGTTGCGCCGCCCGCTGGACGCCGGCGTGCGCTTCGCGCTGTGCTGGGTGGTGCCGGTGTTCGTCACCTTCTCGCTGATCAGCGGCAAGCAGCTGTACTACCCGCTGCCGGAATTCGCCGGTGCCGTGCTGCTGCTGGCCGGGGCCATCGCGTTGCTGCGCGAGCGGCGGCCCGAGCTGGCCTACAACCGTTGGCTGGGTACATGGCCGCTGGCCGTGGGCGGCATCGTCTTCGGCGTGTTCCTGTTCGTGCTGCCCTGGCTGGTCGCCAGCGGGCGGCTGCACGGTGAATGGTTCGACACCACCGCCGGCTACAGCCGGTTCTTCGCCGTGGTGTTCCTGCTGCTCGGTGCGCTGCTGCTGTTGCGCGGTCGCGGCGAGATGCGCCGCCTGGCCTTCGCCGGCCTGCTCGGCACGCTGGCGATCAATACGCTGTTCACCCTGACCCTGTGGCCGCGCTACGACCTCACGCCGGCGACCCGGCTGCTGGGCGCGGCGGACGCGCAGAATCGATCGATCGGCTACGCCGGCGTGTACGAGGGCCAGTTCCATTTCGCCGGGCGGTTGGACCATCCGATCACGGAGCTGCACGGGGACGACGCCATTGCCGCCTTCGCGCGCGCCCACCCCAACGGCCTGATCGTGACCCATCCGGACAAGCTCGACGCGGCCGCGCTGCGCTATCCGCTGCTCGCGCAGCCGTTCCGCTCCTCCTGGGTGGTGGTCTGGCCGGCAACCTCGCTGGCCGACCTGCGCACCGGTCACCGTCCGCCCGAACCGGCCCAGCCCACCCGGGTCTTCCCCAATCCCGACGGCCGCTCGCGGCAGTTGCCGTGAACGTCGCGCTGATCGCCGGCCTGCGTGCGCAGTGCGGCGGTCCGCGCGATGGCGCCCTGTTGCGCTTCTCGCTGGGTAACGCGTTGCTGGGCGAGGGACGGGCGGCCGAGGCGGTCGAGGAGCTGCGCCGGGCGCTGGTTTTCGATCCGGCCTATTCGGCTGCGTGGAAGCTGCTCGGCAAAGCCTGCCTGGCGATGGAAGACCGCGCTGGCGCCGCCGAAGCCTGGCGTCAGGGTATCGCCGCGGCCAGCCAGCGCGGCGACAAGCAGGCGGAGAAGGAAATGGCCGTGTTCCTGCGGCGTCTCGCGTAGGGCGGCCTTTCGACCGGCTTTTCCCATAGAGGGGTTGGACTGAAGCCCACCCTGCTGCCGCCTCTCGCGGCCTGAGCGTTCCCCCATGAACGGGCGAACGACACGCTCACCCGCGCTTGTAGGGATTGGGCAGCCCGTGCCCCGACCAGCGCCGGTAATGCCACTGGTATTGCACGAAGGCGCGCTCCACGCAGGTTTCCACGCCGCGGTTGAGCGCCGCGCAGGCGCGGTGCGGGTCGGCGTCGTCCAGTCCCTCTGGCGCCGGCAACAGATGGATGCGGAACCCCTCCCCGCGCGGCAGCCGCTCGGCAAAGGCAAACAGCACCGTCGCGCCGGTGCGCGCTGCCAGGCGCGGCAGCAGCACCATGGTCAGCGCATCGCGTCCGTAGAACGGCGCCGCCTCGCCCTCGCCGGCCCGCGGCTTCTGGTCGGGAAGGATCCCGATCGTGCCGCCCGCGGCCAGGCGCTTGTACAGCGTGCGCACGCCCGCGCCCTCGGCGCGCACCTGCTCGGGCGCCAGCGCGCCACGCACGCGGCGCAGCAGGGGCTCGATCACGGCCAGCCGCGGCGGGCGGTACAGGATCGCCATCGGCATGCGGCTGCACAGCCAGTAGTTGAGCAGTTCCCAGCAACCCAGGTGCGGCGCGGCGATGACCACGCCCTTGCCCCTGGCCACTGCCGCGTCCAGCAGTTCGCCGCCGCGCACCTCGCGCACCAGCCCCAGCATCTTTTCCGGGCCCGCGCCCCAGACCTTGACGATTTCGGTGATCGACTTGCCGCCTTCGGCCATGACCTGGCGCAGCAGCGCGGCATGGACGGACCGATCCAGCCCGGGCCGGGCGATCGACAGGTTGACCGTGGTGTCGTGCGCGGTGCGTCCGCGCGCCCACAACGACAGCCGCCCCAGGCCCGCGCCCGCGGCATGGAGCAGCCGCAGCGGGAGCAACCCGAACAGGCGCAGCAGGAGATAGAGCACGTAGATGTCGGGGCGCATGGAGGACTGCCGCTTGCCGCGCCTTCCGGCGCAAGGTAAAGGGAACGCCGACCCTGCCGTTAAGCGCAGGACCGGAGACGCTCCACCGTTTTTGCCTATTCTTGCAGGGACGCCCTGCCGACGCCTGCCGCCCCCATGATCAGCCTCATCCAGCGCGTGCTTAGTGCCAGCGTCGACGTCGACGGCGTGACCGTGGGCGCGATCGGCCCGGGCCTGCTCGCCCTGGTGGCGGTCCAGCCGGACGATGGCGAGGCCCAGGTCCGTCGCATGCTGGAGAAGTTGCTGGGTTACCGCGTCTTCGCCGACGCGGCCGGGCGGATGAACCGCTCGCTGGCCGACACCGGCGGCGGCCTGATGCTGGTGAGCCAGTTCACGCTGGCCGCCGACACTCGGTCGGGGATGCGTCCCAGTTTCACGAGTGCCGCCCCGCCCGAGCACGGCCGGCGCTGGTTCGAGCGGCTGGTGGAACTGGCCCGCGCCACGCACGGGGGAGGGGTGGAAATCGGGCGCTTCGGCGCCCACATGGAGGTCAGGCTGGTCAACGACGGCCCGGTCACCTTCTGGCTGGAAGTGCCCTGACCGGATCCCCAACGACTCGATGGCATACGACACGCGATGTCCCACGCAAACGCCGTTCTGGCGCGATTTTTGCGTGTAGGGCACGCGAAATTTTTCCCTTTAAAACTGGTCAAAAAAGCGCCACATCGCTATACTGATCGGTTCCTGCATCTGCGGCGGTAGGTATGAACAACAAAGCTCCCGAGCAACAGTCCGAAATCAAGGCGCTCATTTCCAAGGGCCTGGAACAGGGCTACCTGACCTACGCGGAGATCAACGACCACCTGCCCGACGACATCGTCGACCCGGAGCAGATCGAAGACATCATGGCGGTGCTCAAGGGCGTCGGCATCGAAGTGCACGACGCCGCACCGGATGCCGACCCGCTGGCCGACAATGCCCCGGGCTCGGGCACCGACGACGAGGCCGCCGCCGAGGAAGCGGTTGCCCTGCTTTCGGCCGTCGACGCCGAAGTCGGCCGCACCACCGATCCGGTGCGCATGTACATGCGCGAGATGGGCACGGTGGAACTCCTCACCCGCGAGGGCGAGATCGCCATCGCCAAGCGCATCGAGGAAGGCCTGGCGCAGGTACAGACCGCGCTGGCCAGTTTCCCGCTGACCATCGAACTGCTGCTGGAGGAATACGACCAGCATCTGGACGGCAAGCGCCGCCTGTCGGAGATCCTGGCCGGCTTCGCCGACCTGGAGCAACTGGCCGACGAAGCGCGCGCCGAGGCCGAGGAAGCGGCCGCCAACCGCGAGGTGGTCGAGGGCGAGGAGGACGAGGAAGACGAGGAAGAGACCGCCGAAGAGGAAGAGGCCGGCCCGACCGGTCCGGATCCGGAGGAGGTCAAGCGCCGCATGGAACTGCTGCGCGACTACTACGGCAAGTTCCAGAAGGCCGCGCCCAAGGCCACCGGCATCACCGACAAGAAGATCGTCAAGCTGCGCGACCAGATGGCCGAGGAATTCCTCAAGCTCAAGCTGCCGTCCGCGCTGATCGACAGCTTCGTGCGCAAGCTGCGCGAAGTGGTGGGCGACATCCGCCACCATGAGCGCGTGCTGATGGAAATCTTCATCAAGCAGGTGAAGATGCCCAAGGCCGAATTCCTCAAGGCGTTTCCGAGCAACGAGGGCAACGTGGAGTGGGCGGCCGAGCTCGGCCGCAAGCGCCAGAAGTGGTCGCCCAACATCAAGAACCACCGCGAATCGATCGACGCCGAGCAGGAGAAGCTTGCCGCCATCGAGAAGAAGCTGTTCCTGCCGCTGACCGACATCAAGGAAATCAACCGCGCCATGTCGATCGGCGAGGCCAAGGCCCGCCGCGCCAAGAAGGAGATGGTCGAGGCGAACCTGCGCCTGGTGATCTCCATCGCCAAGAAGTACACCAACCGCGGCCTGCAGTTCCTGGACCTGATCCAGGAAGGCAACATCGGCCTGATGAAGGCGGTCGACAAGTTCGAATACCGCCGCGGCTACAAGTTCTCGACCTACGCCACCTGGTGGATCCGCCAGGCGATCACCCGCTCGATCGCCGACCAGGCGCGCACCATCCGCATCCCGGTGCACATGATCGAGACGATCAACAAGCTGAACCGCATCTCCCGCCAGATGCTCCAGCAGTTCGGCCGCGAGCCGACGCCGGAGGAGCTGGCCAAGGAGATGGAGATGCCCGAGGACAAGATCCGGAAGGTGCTGAAGATCGCCAAGGAACCGATCTCGATGGAGACCCCGATCGGCGACGACGAGGACTCGCATCTGGGCGACTTCATCGAGGACACCAACGCCTCTTCGCCGATCGAGTCGGCGACCGAGACGGGCCTGATGGAAACCGTGCGCGACGTGCTTGCCGGCCTCACCCCGCGGGAAGCGAAGGTGCTGCGCATGCGCTTTGGCATCGACATGAACACCGACCACACCCTCGAGGAAGTCGGCAAGCAGTTCGACGTCACCCGCGAGCGCATCCGCCAGATCGAGGCCAAGGCGTTGCGCAAGCTGCGCCACCCGAGCCGCTCGGAGCAGCTGCGCTCGTTCCTCGATCTCGAGTAAGCGCAGGCCCCACGCATCAACACGACGCCCGCCTCGCGCGGGCGTCGTCATTTTCGCCTCTTGTGCTTCCATGTGAGGCAGTCCGCTCCTACGCACACAACTGGCCAGGAGCATCGCCCGCAAGCGTGCCACTACCGTGACCGGCCAACGCACACATTTGCCCGGCTGCACACTGCCGCTACCATGCATCTCCGCCGGTCCTGCCGGCGCACCCCGATCGGGCCTATAGCTCAACGGTTAGAGCAGGGGACTCATAATCCCTTGGTTCCAGGTTCGAATCCTGGTGGGCCCACCATCTGCTGCCCCGAAGCGGCGCTTTCGGACCGCTGCTTCAAAGTCGCCAGCTCGCCTGCCCGTCGGACACGGGAGCCACGCGCGGGTCTGCCCGGCTCATGGCAGGGCAGGCGATTAGCGCGTCGGTGACGCCGGCAGCGACGGGTCGCTGACGCGCGGCACGTGGTACGCATCGAGAATGCGGTCGATGGCTTCGCGGTTGCGTGCCAGTGCGTGGTCGAGCTCGCGGCGCAGCGCGCGATCGTCGCGGCGCAGGCCCATCGAGATGTCGAACACCATCGGCGACTGCGGACCATCGAGCCAGGGCGTGACCGGCGTCAGCACCATCGGCACGCCCGATTGCGCGGCGAAATAGCCTGCGGTGGGGCCCCAGACCACCGCGACGTCGACATCGCCGCGTGCCACGGCCTGGATGACCGCGGCTTGCGGCGCCTTGTCCGCGTAGTTGCCGTAGACCGTGTAGCCACGCACGTTGACGGTGATGCCGCGGCGCGCCAGCGACATCGCCGGCGGTGGATTGGCGCCGTCGTCGCCGATCAGCTGCACGCCGATGCGCAACGTGCGCAGGCGCGGATCGTCCAGCGACGCCAGTGCCCGCAGACCGCGGTCCGCGCGACTGACGAAGACATAGGTCGAGCGGTAGTACGGATCGGTGGTACCGGTCATGCCGCCGCTGCTGGCCATGCCCGGGATCACGTCGCAATCGCCCGCATTGAGCGTGTTGCGGATGGCACCGCGGCGCTGCGCCCACCAGGTGTATCTGACGTGCGCGCCGAGATCCTTCGCGAGCAACTCGACGATGCGGTTTTCGAAGCCCTCGCCGGCGGCGTTGGAAAAGGGGAGGTTGTTGGGATCGGCGCAGACCCGCAGGTCGCGGGCGCTGGCGGTGGTACACGCAGCGAGGCCAAGCAACAGCATGGCAAGCTGCGGACGCAGGCGGGAAAGGCGGCGAAGAAGAGCAGTCATGGCGTCACCACCACGCCCCAGGGTTTGCCGCCGACGGTAATCGTCGCGACCGGCTTGTTCGCGACCAGATCGATCACGGTGATGTCGCCGGACAAGCCATTGGCCGCGAACAGATGCCTGCCGTCGGGCGCGATGCCGATACCCCAGTTGCGGTGGCCGACCGGAAAATAGCGGCGGACCGCGAAAGTCTTCGGATCGACCTCCGCCACGGCATCGCCGCGGCCGAGCGCAACGAACGCGCGATCCGGGCGGAGCACGAGCCCGACGGCCTGCACGGTCGTCGGCGCCCGGTCGTCGTCGTCGAAATCGACCGTGTGCAGCACCTTGCGCGCGGGCATCGCGAAGATCGCAACGGTGGCGCGGGTTTCCGAGGACACCCACAACTGGCTGCCGTCGGCGCTGAACACCGCGTCGCGCGGGCGCGTGCCGACCAGCACGCTGTCGACGAGTTTTGCGCTGGCGGCGTCGATGAAATGGACCAGGCTTGCGCTTTCGGAGGTGCAGATCACCCAGCGGCCGTCCGGGCTTACCGCCATGCCCTCCGGCTCGGCGCCGACCGGCACCTCGTGCACGATCTTCTTCGCGGCGATGTCGACGAAGGACACGGTGCTGTCGTTCTCATTGGCCACGTACAGCCAGCGCCCGTCAGGGCTGACCACGAAGCGTTCCGGGTCCGGGCCCGACGGAAGATGGTCGACCACCTTGCGCGTGGCCAGGTCGATGACGTCGATGCGGTCGTCGTTGCCGAGCGCGACGTACAGATATTTGCCGTCATGACTGAGCTGCATGCCGCGCGGCCGCTTGCCCACCGGGATGCGTGCGGCCTCCTGCCAGCGCGGCGCCTGGATGACGTGGATGACGTTCGCGCCTTCGTCCGAGACGTAGGCGGTCTGCGCCTGCGCGACGGGCACAAGCATGGCGAAAGCCAGCGTGACGGATGCCAGGCACTGTTCAATCGAACGCATCGAGTCGCCCTCCCTCGCGGCCGAGCCGGCGCGCGAACAACGCAAGCCCGGCGAACGCATGCACGAGCCCGCCGGGTATCCACATCAGCAGGCCGGCCAGTTGCTGGTCCTCGGCGGGCGTGAGCCCGAAGGCATCCAGGCCGCTGGAGGCATAGCCGGCGTACCAGGGGCTGGACGAGAACGCCATCAGCGCGCCGAGTGCACCGCTCACCGTCGCGGTGAAGAACAGGCAGCCCACCGCGACGCCGACGCGTTGCTCGTGTCCGCGAAGCACGGCCCACCAGAACAGCAGCGCGGTCAGCAGGAACGACAGGTGCTGGACGATGTGCCAGCCGGGGTTCGCCAGGGCCAGGTCGAACAGCCGCGGCGCATGCCACAACCACAAGGCGGCGGCCTGCAGCAGTGTCGCCGTCGCCGGCGCGGTCAACGCGCGCCACGGTGTGCCGATGCCACGCCCGAACGCCGCCAGCGCGCGGCGCGCGCCCTGCGGAAACGCCCACAGCGCGATGCCGATCGGGCGCGACAGCACCAGCAGCGGCGCGGCCACGAGCATCAGCAACTCGTGCTCGACCATGTGCGCGGCGAACGAACGCTCGCCGGCTTCGTGCAGTGGCGTGACCAGCGCCGCGGCCAGCACCAGCCACCCGGCGATGAACCAGCCCGCGCTCGCGTGGTGCGCGGCGGCGACGGTCGAGCGCTGGCGCAAGCGCAGGTAGCCCACCGCATAGCAGGCGAGGCAGACCAGCAGCGGCCCGACGACCCAGCCATCGAAGGTCCATCCGGGAGCGGCGCCGTCATCGTGCACGCCATGCGCGCGCGCCGCGAACGATGCCGCCGCCCATGCCGCAACCGCCATGCGAACCGGAGCCTTCATGGCAGGCACGGGGGCAGGATGGCGCCGGCCATGAGTCCCCACAGCACCATCAGCGCGAACAGCGCCGCCGCCATCAGGCTCATGTGGGCGACGAAGCGGCGGGGCGATTCCGGCTCGGGATGCGCACGCACGGCCGACCAGGAGACCGCTGCGCCGACCACGATCAGCAGCAGTGCCGCCAGTCCTACCAGCAGGCCATAACCGCCGTAGCGGCAATCGAAATGCATGGAGTCCGACACCAGCTGGTGCTGCAGGCCGGCGCCGCCCATGCCGGCGATCAGCCCGGCCCAAGGTTTGACCTCGGCGACGTTCGGCATCTTCATCGGCGCGCGCTCACAGCCATCGCGGCGTCCAGTACACGACGACGTACAGCACCACCCAGCTCCACACGATGAAATGCCAGTACAGCGCATTGTCGGAGACGTCGGAGAATCGGCGTCCGTCGAACTTCTTGACGAAGGCGAGCACGGCGAGCACGCCGCTGTCGAAGGTGTCGGTGGCCATGTGCAGCGTGTGCAGGGCGAGGATCGCCCACACGATCGAGCCGTAGGCGTTCTTGTCCCAGCTGACGTTGAGCGCGGTGAACTCCATCGCACGGATCGCCAGCAGCACCACGCCCACCAGCGTCATCAACACCAGCCCGAAGCGCACCGCCGGCAGGTCGTATTTCTCGCCGCGCTTCTTCAGCCACTGGTTGGGAATTTCGCTGGCGATGGCGATCGCCGTGAACAGCGTGCCCCACAACAGTGACGGCGGCGGACTGGCCGGCGGCCAGGAGGTTTCGTAGTGCAGCAGGTAGAAGTACGCGCCGATCACGAGCACGAAACCCATGCCCTCGATCAGCATGAAGCCGATCACGCCCCACCAGCCCAGGCTGGTCGATCCGAAGTTGTGGTCCGGCAGGCTAGAGAGGTCGCCGACCACGGTCTCCAGGCGGCTCATTGCGCGCCTCCCATGCTCGGCTGGCTGCGCTTGGGCCAGAACCACGCGGTCAGCGCGATGGCCACGGGAATCGCGCCCCAGACCACGCCCCACGGGCTGAAGATCGACCACACGAACAGCAGGGTGAGCGCCAGCGCCGATAGAAGGGGCCAGATGCCGGGATCGGGCAGCGCCCAGCGCGTGGCCGGCAGGGCATCGGTCGAGGATGTCAGCAGCGCCTCGCGCCGGGTCTTGCTCAGTCCGGTCATCACCGCGAGGTCCGCGTCCAGCGGCCACAGCGGCTCGCGGCTGCGCACGGCGGGCGTTTCCTCGAAGTTGTACGGCGGTGGCGGCGAAGTCGTTGCCCACGCCAGATCCGGCGCGCCCCACGGGTTGTCGCCGGCTGGCTCGCGCGATCGCAGCGCGAGCACGACGTTGATGGCGAACAGCAGCACGCTGGCGGCGATGATCCAGGAACCGATCGAGGCGATCAGGTTGGGAAGATCCCACCCCAGCCCCGCCGGATAGGTGTACACGCGGCGCGGCATGCCCATCAGCCCGAGGATGTGCATCGGGAAGAAAGTGACGTTGAAGCCGATGAAGAACAGCCAGAACTGCCAGCGCCCGAGCCGCTCGCTGAGCATGCGGCCGGTGAACTTCGGGAACCAGTAGTACAGCGCACCCATCAGGGGAAACACCGCCCCACCGATCAGCACGTAGTGGAAGTGCGCGACCACGAAATAGGTGTCGTGCACCTGCAGGTCCAGCGGCACCGCCGCGACCATGACGCCGGTCATCCCGCCGAGCACGAACAGGGCAAAGAAGCCGAGCACGAACAGCAGCGGCACGGTAATGATCGGCTTGCCGGTCCACAGCGTCGCGATCCAGCAGAAGATCTGCACGCCGCTGGGGATCGCGATCATCATGCTGGCCGCGGTGTAGAAGCTGTTGCCCAGCGGCGGCAGGCCGGTGGCGAACATGTGGTGCACCCACAACCCGAACGCGAGGAACCCGGTCGCGAACAGCGCCAGCACCATCGCGGTGTAGCCGAAGATCGGGCGGCGTGAGAAGGTCTCGACGATGCTGGAGATCATCCCCAGCGCGGGCATGAAGATGATGTACACCTCCGGGTGGCCGAAGAACCAGAACAGGTGCTGCCACAGCAGCGCGTCGCCGCCTTCGGATGCGTTGTAGAACTGCGTGCCGACCAGGCGGTCGGTGATCAGGAAGGTGCTGCCGACCATCACCGCCGGCATCGCGAAGATCACCATCAGGCTGGTGACCAGCATTGACCACACGAACAGCGGGATCCGCCGCAGGGTCATGCCCGGCGCGCGCATGGACAGGATGGTGGCGACAAGCTCCACCGCGATGCACAGCGCGGCGACCTCGGTGAAGGTGATCATCTGCGCCCAGAAGTCGGTGCGCTTGCCCGGCGAGAAATCCGGTCCCGACAGCGGCACGTAGCCCGACCAGCCGGCTTCGGGCCCGACGTCGGCGAGGAAGGCGAGGAAGATCATGATCCCGCCGAACAGGTAGATCCAGTAACTGAAGGCATTCAGCCGCGGGAACGAGATGTTCCGCGCGCCGACCATCAGCGGGACCATGTACACCGCCACCGCTTCCATCACCGGCACGGCAAACAGGAACATCATCACCGAGCCGTGCATCGAGAACAGCTGGTTGTAGCGATCCGGTCCGAGGAAATGGTTCTCCGGCCGCGACAGCTGGATGCGCATGAGCATCGCCATGATGCCGGCGAGCACGAAGAACACCAGGGCCGTGACGACGTAGCGCCGGCCGATGCGCTTGTGGTCGACCGTGGTCAGCCAGCCCATCAGGCCCGGGCGGTCGGCCCAGGTGGCGAGCAGGGTCTGCCGGTCGCGTTCGCGTTGCGCGGTGGTGGCGTCGGTCATGTGAGCCCCGTCATTGCAAGGTCATCAGGTAGTCGACGATGTCTTCCAGCTGCCGCGGCCGCAGCGGCACCGCGGGCATGTTGGTGCCGGGCTTGTGCACCTGCGGCGCGGCGATCCAGGCAGTCAGCGTGCCGCGGTTGAGCGGCAGCGCGCCGGCCGCCAGGGTGCGCCGCGAGGCCAGGTGCGTGAGGTTCGGCCCGGTGATGCCGCCGGCGTCGGTGCCGTCGATCGTGTGGCACATCGCGCAGGCGGTGGCGGTGAAGTCGTGCAAGCCGGCCAGCGCGGACGGCGTGGACGGCGGCGGCGCCGGAGCGCGCTGGTGCGCCTTCCAGGCGGCGAACGCGGCGGCGTCATCGACCTGTACGTCCAGCGCCATGTTGGCGTGCTGCAGGCCGCAGAACTCGGCGCACTGGCCGCGGTACGTTCCCGTCTTGCGCGGCGTCATCACGATGGTGTTGGTGCGGCCCGGGATCAGGTCTTCCTTGCCGTTGAGCACGGGAATCCACAGGCTGTGGATCACGTCGCTGCTGCGCAGCTCGATGCGCGCGGGCCGGTCGACCGGCAGGTGCAGTTCGTTGGCGGTGGTGAATTGCCGGGATGGATCGGTATCGAGGTAGTCCACCTGCCACCACCACTGCATGGCGGTGATGCGTACCCTGACCGGGTCGGTCACCGTCGCGTGCAGATGGCGGTCGGCGATGTAGCTCGACGCGGTAAGCACGGTCAGCAGGCCGGCGACCAGCACGACGAACGCGGTCAGGCCCAGCGCGGCGCGGCGGTCGCCTTCGGCCGTGTGGCCGCGCGCGCGCCGGCGTACCAATGCCCACCCCAGCGCGGCCAGCACCAGCACATACATCGGCACGCAGATCCACAGCATCAGGTCCCACACCCGCTCGATGGCGGCGGCCTGGTCGCCGGCCGGCGCCAGCGCCGATTGCACGCGGTTGCAACCGACGAGGAGCGCCGCCGCTGCCGGCGCCAGCCATGCCGGACGCGGTTTCATGGCGATGGCACCGTCGACGCGCTGGCGTCGCCGTTGCGTGGCGGTTGCGTCGGGATCTGCGTCAGCGGCGGCGTGGCCGCCATGCCGTCGCGGCGGCTCGGCGCGGCGGCCTTCGGCACGTTGCCCGACAGCGCACGCACGTAAGCGGAGAGCTGCCACGCCTGCTGGTCGGTCATCTTGCCGCGCCAGGACGGCATGCCGTTGGGACGGCCTTCCAGGATGCTGGCGTGGATCTGCTCGATGCTCCCGCCATAGCGCCACTGCCCATCCATCAGCGCCGGGCCGATCGAGCCACCGCCGTTGGCGTGGCAACCGTTGCAGTTGAACCAGCGGTACAGCCGGCTGCCCTGGTTGATGTGGTAGGCGTTGTTCTCGTAATGCGCGCCGATCGGATCACCAGGGCTGGCCAGCCTGTCGCCCGGCTGGAGCGTCGACAGGCGCGGATGCGGCGGCGGAGCCTCGGTCGGCGCGGCATGGTATTCGCGGCGCTCGCGGTCGCAGCCGGCCGCAAGGAGCGCGCATGCCGCGATCGCGACCAGCGCGAGGTCACTGCGGAAGCGCGAAGACATACAGCGTCCCCCCCGGTCCGGTCTTGTCCTTGAGGTCGCGCGTGGCGTTGACGAATCCGCTCGCGCCGGTGGCATCGCGCGGGTCGAGGTTGCCGACCACGATCGCGCCCGCCCAGCCGCCGACGCCCGACAGCACCGCGATGTATTGCCGTCCATCCGGGCCGCGATAGCTCACCGGCTGGCCGATGATTCCCGAGCCGGTCTTGAACTTCCATTTCAGCGCGCCGGTGCGCGCGTCGACGGCCTTGAACCAGCCGTCCATCGTCCCGTAGAAGACCAGGTCGCCCGCGGTGGCCAGCGCACCGCTCCACACCGGCAGGTCCTCCTTGATTTCCCATGCCGCCTTGCGCAGCACCGGGTTCCACGCGGTGACCACGCCACGATTGCCGCCGGGTCCGGCGTACATGCGCTCGTCCATGCCGACGTAGGGCGTGCCGGCGATGTAGTTCACCTCCGACGGCTCCTCGTCCATGCACAGGTTGATGTGCGGGATGTAGACCAGGCCGGTGCGCGGCGAGAATGCCGACGGGTTCCAGTCCTTCGCACCGGGCGAGGCCGGACAGATGTGGCGCGTGACGCGGCCGGCCTTGGGCTGCATGGCCGGGTTGTAGATCGCCCGTCCGCTCTTGAGATCGATGCGCAGGATCGAATTGACGAAGCCATAGGGATCGGCCGACAGCACCTGCCCCGTGGCGCGGTCCATGACGTAGAAGAATCCGTTGCGCTCGGCGCGCAGAAGTACCTTGCGGCGCACGCCGTTGACCGGCATGTCGAGCAGGATGCTCTCGTTGATCGCGTCGTAGTCGTGCAGGTCGTGTGGGCTGAACTGGTAGAACCAGCGCGCCTGTCCGGTATCGGGATCGCGCGCGAACATGCCCGACGTCCATTTGTTGTCGCCCGGCCGCTGGTCGGCGTTCCATGGCCCCGGGTTCGCCGTGCCGTAATAGATCAGGTCGAGCTGCGGATCGTAGGAAATCCATCCCCACACTGCGCCGCCGCCGATCTTCCAGGCTTCGGGCGGCCAGCTCGCGACGCCGAGGTCGGTGCCCCGATCGCTCGGGTAGAACGGCTTGAACGCAGGCCCGATCAGTACGTCCTTGTCGGGCCCGGTGTTGAATGCCTTCCACGCGATCTTGCCGGTGGCCGCATCGAGCGCGGCGATCCAGCCGCGCACGCCGAACTCGCCGCCGGAGTTGCCGACCAGCACCTTTCCCTTCACCACCAGCGGCGCCATGGTGATGCTTTCGCCCTTGTTGATATCGCCGAGCCTGGTTTTCCACAGCTGCTTGCCGGTGGCCGCATCGACGCCGACGGTGTTGCCGTCGAGCGTGTTGATGAACACCTTGCCCTGCCAGTACACCGCGCCGCGGTTGATCACATCGCAGCAGGCCACGCCCTGCGCGGCGGCTTCCGGGTGCGGTTCGTACTTCCATTTCAGCGGTGCGCCCGGCTTGGAGAGGTCCAGCGCGTAGAGGACGTTCGGGTAGGGCGTGACGATGTACATCGTGTCGCCGACCACGATCGGCGCCGCTTCCTGGCCGCGGTTGACGCCGGTGTCGAAGGTGAACGCCACCGCGAGCTTGCCCACGTTGGTGCCGTTGATCTGCGCGAGCGGGCTGAAACGCGTGCTGGCGTAGTCGCCCGAGGGCATCGTCCAGTCGCCTTCGGCGGCTTTCGGCGCCGGCGAATCACCCCGTGCGATGCAGGAGCCGCAGAGCAGGGCGATCGTCACCACGCAGGAACCTGCGAAACGGGCACTCATCGGTCCTCCGATCGGTAGGCGTCGAGTTTGCGGAAGCTGTCTACCGCCCCGCGCACGATGACGGCGTGAGCGTCCAGGGCCACTACGCTCGACCACGGAATCGCCAGCGCATCGGGCTCCTTCCAACCCAGCCGCTCCAGCCATCCGCGTTTGCCACAGAGCAGGCAATCGACCTTGCGCCCATCGTGGACCGGCTCGGTTTCCGCGCGGCCGGGGCTGCGGATCTCGAACACGTGGCCCAGGCGTGTGCCGTCCTCGGTGACCACGGGCAGGTCCTCCAGCCAGGCCAGCCGGTTGCCGGGCCCATTCATGGCGCACCTCGATCGCTGCCGGGCAGTTTCGCGACGAGCAGGCCCAGTCGACGGTCGGCGGTGCCCAACCCGAGCGCCGCGGCGCGTGAACGCAGCTTGATCTGCTCGCCAAGCTCGGACACCTCGCTCCACGGCACGCGCACGCACCGCCGGCCGAACAGGTGAGGAACTGTCCGCGCGAGCAAGGCTGGCAGCCTCGGCGCCCACGCGCCGGGTCCGACCAGCAACGCGGTGACGCGCAGCGGTTCGTTCGTACCATCGCGGCGCAGGCCACCTTCCACCTCGAGGTCATCGACGATGCCGCACGGCCAGTTGTCGGCATCCAGCAACGCGTGGTCGAGCACCTGCCGGTACAGGTCGACGTATTCCGGCGTGGGTTTGGCGCCTTTCATCCCTGCCCTCCGTGGGTCAGCACCAGCAACGGAATGGCCGCGACGGCGGCGATCGTGATCAGCACGAAATACAGCCAGCCCAGCGTGTTGGCGATCGGCCCGTTGACGTGCACGCCCATGACGTCCGGATCGCGCGAGATGGCCATCAGCGGGAAGTAGGTCAGCGGCAGGATCACTACCGAGAACACGATCGAGTATTCGACCACCTGGATCGGGTCCACGCCGGTCAGCACGAGCAGTGTCGCCAGCACGAGCACGATCATCCACGCCAGCGCGAAGCGCGGGGCGTTGCGGGGCTTGCGGAACTTGCCCCAGGGCCAGCCGAAGAACTGCGCGATGTCGTAGGCCGAGCACATCGCGGTCTCGATGGCCGCGCCCGCGAATGCGAAGAACATGCCGCCGATCGCCAGCCACAGCCCGGCGCGGCCGAATTGGCTGGCCGCGGCGAGGGCGGCGGTGCCGGGCAGTCCCGCCTCGATATGCCGTGGCCCGAGGAACTGGTTGCCGATGATCATCAGCGCTGCCGCCAGCAGTCCACCCAGCGCGAAGCCGACGATGACGATGACGCGGTTGAGGTTGATGTCGCGTGGCGTCCAGTGATCCTCGATCGCACCGGACGCGTAGAAATACGTTTCGTACGGAAGCATCACCGAGCTGATCAACGCCACCGCGTAGTAGCCGTACAGCAGCTGTTTGTCGGTGGGGCCCGGGGGCAGGCTGGGCACGAGCCCGCCCGCGGCCTGCAACCAGTCCGGGTGCATCTTCCAGGCGACCACGATGAACACCACCATCAGCAGGCCGAACAGGCCGAAGACGCGTTCGATCGCCTTGAACGGCAGGAACCAGATCACCAGCAGCAGGAACACCATCGCGAGCAGGAGCAGCGCGCGGTACGGCCAGCCCGAAAGCAGCTCCCACACCAGCGCGATCGCGCCGATTTCCGCCGCGCAGGTAAGCAGGCACACCAGCGTTGCCGACACCAGCGTCAGCAGGCCCAGCCGCATCCCGGCGCGCTCGCGCACGACATTGAACACCGCCTGCCCGCGCACCGCGGCGACGCGTCCGGCAATCTCGCCGTAGACCATGATGCCGACGACGCCCAACGCGACCACCCACAGCAACCGGTAATGGAACTGGCTGCCCGCGTTCATCATGAAGGTCAGTTCGCCGATCTCGACGAACCCGCCCATGGCGGTGAGGATGCCCAGGAAGATCTCGAGAGTCTTGTTCACCGGCTGCCTCAGCTCTCGCCCGGTTTGAGCTGCTTGTCCAGCGCGTCGAGCGCGTCGGCCAGGCTGTCAAACGCGAATGCGCGCTTTGCGCCGCCCTCGCGCCCGAGCAACGCCAGCGCCCGCTGCAACGCTGCGCCCAGCTTCTGCACTTGCAACTTCTGTTCGGTCAGCCCGGCCTGCGCCGGCTTCTGCAGTTTGCCGGTGGTCGTGGCGACCTTGTCCGCCATCTGCTGCGCATGCTGGCGCACGAAGCCCGGGGCGAGCCGGTCGGCGCGGGCGTTGTCGACCAGCAGTTGCGCTTGCGCCGCGCTGGAGCGCAGTTGCGCGACTTCGATGGCGAGGGTGTCGCGATCGAAGGGGCGATTCAGGCGCATGGCGAGCACCAGCGCGATCGCCACGCCCGCCACGACCAGCAACGTCCCCTGCACCCAGACAGCCTTGTTCGAACGCATGCGCTCGCGCCTCCCTGCGCGAACATAGGCAGCGCTCGGTGAAGGATTGATCAGAAAATCGCGTGCGCCAGCTGCACTTCAGTCCGCGTGCCGGCGCCGGCCTGAAGGGGCATCCACTGCTGTCGTTGCCGGACACCGGCCGACCGCACACCGCACGATCCTCTGGTCCCATCTGCCGCAGCCCGTCGAAACGCGCCGCGCCCGCAGCGGCCCGGCAAGCTAGCGGTTTGCCCGAGGACGCAATCCCCGCGCTTCCGGTCCACGGTCCGGCGAGCCCAGCACGGTAAATCTCACGCTCTCCCACGCACCGTCGCCCGCCAACGCGGTAAGTGCGTGCTGGCCCGGTTCACGCAGGCCGAGGGTGATCGACCCATCACCCCGGGTGCTGCCCTGCAGGCGGCCGTCGAGGAGCCATTGCACGTCGCCCGGGCCGCCCAGCGCGCGGACGGCGAGGCGCAGAGGGCCGCTGCCGTTGGGGGCTTGGCGCAGGGTGGCGCCGTCGCGCAAGCCGATAATGCGGATGGGAGTCGCGACCGCGAGGGAGTCCGCGGCGCAGCCGGGGGCGAGCGGCGGCAGCGTGGAGGCCTCGCGGTCGGCGGCGGCAAGCCACGGGGTGGCGAGCGCGGGCCAGCGGGCGAGGCTTGTTCGGTGCTCGTGCGGCGCGTGGCATCCCGCGCTGAGGCGTCGGCCCCTGGCGTCGAGGCGCAGGCCGATGCGGCCGCTCATCCATGC